>CAZLGP010000186.1:0-85507 GCA_964558905.1 uncultured Thermoanaerobaculia bacterium
GGACAACACGTATTGCCGGTTGACCTTCGCCAGGAGCTGCTGCACGCGCACGAGCTTCTTCATCACGGTGAGGATCTCGTTCAGTTCGACCGCGGAGTAGTCGTGCGCGAGTTGATCGCTCTGGATGGCCTCGCCCCGCGCCATCCGCACGAGCTTGTGTACGTCCTCGGGGTCGCGCGTGAGGAGCGGCGCGGTGATGGCGTTCGAGGTGAGTGAATTCTCGATGTACGAGAGCTCGAACTGCTCGTCGCGGCCCTGCAGGACCTCGCCGAGGTTGTAGACGTCGGCGCGGTTGGCGAGCATGTCCGGGATCTCGAACTTGTCGCCGGACTCGGTGTAGGGGTTGCCGGCCATGCAGACGACGAAGCGCTTCCCGCGCAGGTCGTAGGTCTTGGTCTCGCCCTGCCACACGCCTTCGATCTTCCGCTGCGCGTCGCAGAGGGAGATGAATTTCTGGAGGAGCTCGGGGTGGGTGTGCTGGATGTCGTCGACCATCAGCAGGACGTTGTTGCCCATCTCGAGGGCGAGGTTGAGCTTCTGGATCTCCTGCCGCGCGGTGGCGTTCGGGGCTTCGTTGGGATCGAGCGAGCGCACGGAATGTCCGAGGGCCGGGCCGTTGACTTTGACGAAGACGAGGCCGAGGCGGTGGGCGATGTACTCGACGAGGGTGGTCTTGCCGTAGCCGGGCGGCGATACGAGCAGCAACAGGCCCATGAGGTCGGTGCGCTTCTTCTCGCCGGCGATGCCCATCTGCTTCGCCAGGTTCGCCCCGATCAGCGGCAGGTAGACCTCGGAGATCAGTTTGTTTCTGACGAACGCGGACATGACCTTCGGCTGCAGCTCATGCAGGCGCAGGCGCTTGCGCTCGCGCTCGAGGAGGGCGTGGCGCTTCTGCTGATACGCGCGGAAGGCGGGGACGCGCTCGGTGGTGAAGTGTCCGAGGCGGGCGAGGAATTCGTCGAGCTCGATGGTCATCGTGCCGTGGACGATGCGTGGGTGCTGGCCGAGGAGGCCTTTCACTTCGGCCTTTGTGATGGCGGAGGAGTGCTCGCGGGAGAGGATGCCATTGGTGACGATCGCGGCCGCGGCTTCGATGCTCGGAATGTGGGCGTGGATGACGGCCCACTTGCGGGGGAGGTCGAGCTCTCGTACGTCGATGTCGGATGTTGCTTCGATGCTTTGGATGAAGCGGATGGGCTCTTGGGCGATTTCTTCGAAGAGGTATTCGCCGGCGCCGTGAATGCGGCCACGGGCCGCTGCGCTGATTGCTGCGCCTTCCGGCATGCGCGGCGTTTCCGTCGCCTGCGCGGCTTCGGGCGGCGCAGCGCGCCTGACCTCGTCGTTTGCGGCGGAGCCTCCGAGGTCGATGGGGAGCCATTGTTCGATGGCGGATTGGAGCTCCTGGACCGCCGCCGTCTCGGCGGCTGACGCTCCGGCGTCTCGCCGGAGCGGGTGCAGGCGAGACGCCTGCACGTCAGCCGGCGGGACGCCGGCGGTCCGCAGGAGTTGCGCCTGCGTCGCCCACTGTTTCTTGAGGTTCTCGTCTTCGAAGTAGGCCCAGAAGATGGCGGCGGCGGCTCTCGCGGTAGGTGTGTAGCGCAGTAGCCCCGCCGTCGCCAGCATTCCGCGCACTTTGTCGGCGATGAGCATTGCGTCGTGGTCGTGGACGCCTCGCTCGTAGCCTTCGTCGTAGCGCGACGCGGCGACGGCGCGGATGTCTTCGTTCATCGCGGTGTAGGCGAGGTACTCGCCGCGATAGACGTCGTTCGTTTCGGAGACGAGCTCCTGGTCCCAGAGCTCGGCATTAGTATCGACAGGGGGCGCGGGCTCGAAGAAGCCGGTGCCGGTGATGTGCAGGTGGGGAACCCCGTCTCGGGGGACGATGGTCAGCTCGGTGGCCTGGGTGTTGACGGAGAAGCGGTACTCGCCGAAGCGGAGGACGTTGCCCGCGTCTTCGAAGATCTCGCCGCGGTCGCGCATGGTGCGCGCGGCTTCGTCGCGGGCGGTCTTGAGGCGGCCGTCGATCTCGTCGGCGCGGACGATGTCGCCGAGGTCGCGCAGCTTCTTCGAGGTCTCGCGGAGCTTGGCCACCATGGCGTCGCCGGCGAAGAACGCGTTGAGCGCGTCGGTGTCGTGCATCGCCTGCGCGCGGCGGGCGATGCCCTGGAGGATGCGCGTGGCCGCGGCGTTGAGCTGCTCGGCGCGGCGCTGGCGCTGATCGATGAGGGACTGCTTCCGCGCGGTGAGGGCCTCGTAGACCTCTTCGCGTTTCGTGGCGAGCTGGGCGACGAAGTCGTCGAACTCGGAGAAGCGCGACTCGAGCTCCTCGAGCTGCAGCATGAGCTTGGCCAGCTCCGCGTCGCAGCGCTCGGGGGTGTCGGCGACGGCGACGGCGTGGGTCACGGTCTGCGCGAAGAGCTGGAACTGCACGGCGAACTCGGCGACGCGCTCCTTGCCGAGGAGATCCTTGCGGCGCTGGGCGACGAGGGCGCGGACGCGGTTCGCCGCCGACATCAGCGCGGAGACCCGGTCGAGGATGGCGATGCGCACGGTCGGGTCGTCGATCTGCAGGCCGCCGAGGATCTCGGTGAGCAGGTTGAGCGACGCGACGACGGTCTCCAGCTCGGAGACGAGCGCCTCGGCCTCGGGCGTCTTGGCGACGTTCGCGATTCTCGATTCGATGGATGCGATCTTTTCCGCGAACGGCGCGAGCGCCTTCTCGTTGGTCAGGAAGTCGACGGTCGCCTTCGACGCCGCGCCGAAGCGGCCGACGATCTCCGCCTCGAGGGCGTCGAGCCGCGCGCGATCGACGTAGCGCAGCTCGCGCATCGAGATCACATGGCCCTGGGTCTTGCGGAGCTCGGACAGCACCGCGACGTGATCGTCGATCGTCTTTGCGACCAGGTCGACGGGCTTCGCGAGCGTCTGCGCGATGTCCTCCACCGCCTTGGACGCCTGCGCCTTGAGCGCCTCGACCTTCTCGAACTCGTCGATGATCAGCTCGGCGGTGGCGCGGATCTCCTTGACCGGCGTCAGGAGATCCTGTGCCTCGGCGTGTCCGTACCAGTAGTAGGCGTCGATGCTCCGAACCGCGGCGGTGATGAGGTCTTCGTACGTCGCGCGAGACGGCGTCTGCTCGTCGATCAGCCGGCAGAGCGACAGCGCGGACGAGAGCCCGCGCACGAGGTCGCGATTGCCGATCTTCTCGAGATAGGACCCGGTGGCCTGCTCATCCCGAGCGGAGTCGAGGGACGCCAGGTGATCGTCGCTGACGAACGGCGTCTGCCAGATCTGCATCGGGTGTACGCGCGTCGGCTCGTTCGACGTCGACTGGAAGACCACCAGCTTCCCATCAGAGAAGAGCGACCAGCCGTGGACGGTCAGAGGGTTCACGACCTCCTTGCGGATGAGGTTGTACGGAAGCATCAGCGTCCGGCCCTCGTCGCGGCGGTGGAAGACGTACAGCACGTCTTCGCCGTTGGGCGAGCGCACCGCGCGCAGCAGCTCCATGTCGACCGGGTCATGGTCGAACAGCTTCGTCTCGCCGGTGCGGAGCATGTAGCCGCCCGGGAAGATGATCCCGTGATCCTCGGGGAGCTGGATGCACGCGTGGCCGATGGCGTCGATGCGCTTCACGCTCTTCGTGCGGCGGTTGAAGACGTAATGGCGCCAGCTCTTCTCGCGGTAAGGGAGGATCTTCAGAAGAATCAGGCTGCCGACGATCGCGTAGTGGATCTGGGCGTCGTCGAGCGACTGATCGGGATCATCGACCGGCTCGCTGTAGATGCCTTGTCCCGATTCCGTGTTGTCCTCGATCTTGATGGTGACGTCGCCGTGCAGGGTCTCGACGAACACTTCGTCGTGGATGGAGACGTGCGGGAACTGGCCGGTGACGTAGTTCTCGCGCGACGTCGCCGTCCACTCGAAGTCGTGGCGCGGCGGGAAGACGTGATCGCGCTCGCCGCGGTTGTCGATGTAGGTGATGGTGCCATCGACTGAGATGGCCCAGCGGAAGACGCGGATGTCCGTCAGCTTGTCGCTGGTCTGGAAGACGGCCAGCAGTTTCGAGTCGACGCGCCGCAACTGCAGGAGGCGGGAGTTGCGGTAGTACTGATAGAGCTCGCGGAAGTCGTGGGCAAATTTCTCGTCCTGCAGAAAGGGCGCGGCGACCGGCGCGAAGTCTTCGACGCGATGCACCGAGAAGACGTCGGAGACGAGCGTCTCGGTCTTGAGGCCGATGAAGACGTTGTACCCGAACACCAGCAGCCCGCCCGCCTCGACGATGTCGCGCGGAACGCAGTTGTTCTCGGTGCGGATGCGGTCGCTGCCGAGCACCGCCATCTCATAGCCGCCGAAGACGTCGATGCGGCGCTTGTTGAGCGTGGCGGCCTTCGCCGCCAGTTCTTTGCCGGACGTGCTGAGGCGGTCGCGAAGGATTTCGTAGGTGCCGCGTTCGATCGTGTCAGCCATGGTTGCGTTTCCGTGACCCGTTGCCCGTGACCCGTTGCCCGTTGCCCGTGACCCGTTGGCCCGTGGCCCGCGGCCCGTGACTCGTTGCCCGTGACCGTTGTCCGTTGCTCGTGGCCCGTTGCCCGTGGCCTGTTGGCCCGTGACCTGTTGCTCGTTACCCGTGCGTCGTCGCTCGGGCGGGAATGCCCGGCAACGGGTCACGGGTCACGGGCCACGAATTAGTCCGCGCGAACGACCGGCACCTTCGCCGATGCCGGCACGACCACATCCGGCGTCTTCACGCCGAACTTCTCCAGCACCGCCCTTGCGGTCTCGCTCTCCGAGACCAGCGAGTCGATCGACTTGCCGAGGCCGATGGAGTTGACGATGCGGTCGAGGAACTGTCCGTCGCCGCCGACGATGTCGATCTTCGCGTTGCGGAGGGCGTCGCCGAGGATGCTGGCCTTGGACTGCTCGACCTCGACGCGGGCTTTGATCGACTCCATGCCGAGCAGGCGCTCGTTGTCGATGCGGAGGCGGAACTCCTCGTGCGTGCGGGTGGCCTCGTCGAGCTTCGCCATCGCGTGCGCCTTTTCCTGAATGCCCTCGGCCTCGGCCAGGGCCTTCTCGCGGAGGACCGACGCCTCGGCGGTGCCGAGCTTCGTCACCGCGACGGCGTCGGCTTCCTTCACGCGGATCTGGGCGAGACCGTACTTTTCGGTCGCGACGGCGTCGGCTTCCTTGACCTTCGCCTCGGCGAGCCCCGGCGCCGCGGTCTCGGCCTGGATTCCCTCGGCGCGGCGGATCTTCGCCTTCGCCTCGCGGTCCGCGGCCTCGAGCTCGGCCTCGGCCTGCATCACGCGCTGCTTCGCGTAGTGGACCATCGACTGCTCGGCGGCCTCGGCGGTCTTGATCTCCTTGACCAGCTTCTCCTGGGCCTCGGCCTCGGCGGCGATGATCACGGCGTCGCGATTCCTTCTCGCGTCTTCGAGGACCTGGACGCCCTTGATGCGCTCCTGCTCCTCGACCACCGTGCGCTCGACGGCCACGCGCTCGCGGATCACGTCCTGGATGTTCTTCTTCTCGACTTCGAGGGCCTTCTCCTTCTCGATGCGCGAGAGCTCGACGGCGCGCTCGCGGATGACCTGCTCGAGGGCGCGGTCTTTCTCGACGCGCTCGGTCTCGATGCCGACGACGCGCTCGCGGTTCTTCTGCGCGACCTCGATCTGGCGGTTCTTGTTCTCCTCGGAGACGGCGACCTGCTCGTCGGTGATGATCCGCGCCGACTCCGCGCGGAGACGCTCCTCGGCCTGGATCTTCTGCAGCTCGGCGGCCTCGCGGGCGCGGACGGACTGGATCTCGCGCTGCTGCTTGGCTTCCGCGTCGGCCTGCTGGCGCTCGAGCTCGAGGATCGCTTCCGCGGCCTCGACGTCCTGCTTCTTGGTCAGCTTCCGCTCGGTGTTCTGGAACTCGTTCGTCTTCACCTTCTCCGTCGACGTGAGGTCGGTGATCTTGCGGATGCCCTGCGCGTCGAGGATGTTCATCGGGTCGAGGTTCACGATGGGCGTCTGCTCGAGGTAGTCGATCGCGGCGTCCTCGAGGACGTAGCCGTTCAGATCGCGGCCGATGAGAGTGATGATGGCGTCGCGGAACTCGTGGCGCTTGGTGTAGAGATCGACAAAGTCGAGCTGCTTGCCGACGGTCTTGAGGCCCTCGGAGAACTTCGCGCTGAAGAGCGCCTCGAGGGTCTCGCGGTCGGACGCACGCGCGCAGCCGATCGACTGGGCGACCTTGATCACGTCTTCGACGGTCTTGTTCACGCGCACGAAGAACGTGACCTTGATGTCGGCGCGGATGTTGTCGCGGCAGATCAGGCCGTCCTTGGCGCGGCGGTCGATCTCGATGGTCTTGACCGAGATGTCCATGACCTCGGCCTTGTGGATGATCGGCAGGACGGTCGCGCCGGTGAACGTGACCTCCGGCTCGGCCTTCATCTTGTTGACGATGAGGGCCTTGCCCTGTTCGACCTTGCGGTAGAACTTCGCGATCATCACCGCGATCACGAAGAGCGCGACGACGAGGAATCCGGTGCCGAAGATGACGGCGATGACGAGGTCCATGGGGTCTCCTTGTTCTCAGTTGGCGGTTGACGGTTAGCGGTTGGCGGGGGAGTCCGATTCGGTCATCGTGTCTTTTCTCCCGCCAACCGCCAACCGCCAACCGTCAACTCAATTTGCAATACTCGGATCGATCGGGCCGACATGGTAGGTGCCCTGTTCGGAATCGTATTCGTAGACGATCGCCTTGCTTCCGATCGTGAGCTCGTTCTCGCGGAAGCAGCGCACCTCGGCGACGAGGTCGCCGACGTCGGCGGTGCCATCTATGTCGCTGACCTTCAGCGAGCGGATGGTGCAGATCTTTCCCACGAGCGCGTTCCGGCGCGGCCCCTCGGTGGTGATGAAGAAGCGGCGGAACGGGCGGCAGGCGCGTCCGCCGATGAACGCGCCGACTGCCGCGGCGCCGAGGCCGACCCCGATCTGCACGAGCGGAGTGGCGGGCAGGAACTTCATGGCCGCGAAGCTGGTCAGCCAGGCGAAGACGGAGGAGACGCCGAGGACCACGGCGAGCGGCACACCGACGTCCCAGGCCGTGTCGTCGATGCCGAACACGCCGTCGAGCCACTCGATGTCCAGCGCGCCGACGAGGGTCAGCAGCGCGTACACGAGGAACAACCCGAGCAGCGCGGTGAAGACCACTGTCGGAAGCGACAGCGCGGCGGCGAGAAATGCAGACATGGTGGCGACCTTGGGTTGATTTGGAACATAACTTTTTACAGGTTCGCGGGCGAGGAGTCCACCAAAATCGCGCACTGCAGCCGGGGCCGCTGCATGTTTTCCAATGTGGCGGCTTCCCCCAGCGCCGCCGTGACCGAACCCATCACACGAAGGGGTTGTGCAACTCGACGAGAATTCCCTGGAAATCCCTCGAGTTGCGCGTGACGAGCGTCAGATTGTGAATCTGCGCGGTCGCCGCGATCAGCATGTCCGCTCGAGAACACTCACGAAATCGTTCTTGCGGTCGCGCCGCCGTGGCACGCGAAGCTGAGTCTTCTCCTGACGGAAAATCTCACGGATCTCGTCGAACTGATCGGCTAGGGTTGCCTGTTCGTTGAGAGTCGTTGCCCCGGTTTCATCCATCGCGACAACCGCCGCGATCAGCCGATTCCGCCGGTAGATGAGTTGCGGCCGGCGCGCGCTGCGGCGGAGGACTTCCGAGAACTGCTGCTTCGCCTCTCCGACGTTCCATCCGTTCTTGTCCATCTCGCTTTCGCAACGTGTCCAACATCGAGAGCCATTCCACGAGGAGGCGCGACGAAGCAGATGGCGTCGGCGCGCACTCCGGGCCGCCCTGGTTTTCTGCACAGCCTTCTGAACTGCGTAGACAGCGAAGGCCCCCCTGCGATTGGGAACGCCCGCGCGAGTGGCAGGGGGTCCTTCGCCGCGCTCCGCCGGCTCAGGATGACAGCGGTTTCTACCGCGCAGGCTCCGAGGGACCTATATTTCTCCCAGGGAGGCACTATGAAGGCATCTGTGATGAAGATGGTCGGAACCGCGTTGCTCTGGGTTGCGCTCGCGTCGCTCATCAACGTTCCCGAACACGGTGTGGCCGTTGCCGTCGTCGGGTTCGTCTCGTTCGCCTCGGGCCTCGGCTTCTTTGCCGAGGGTCTGAAGCGCGACATCGTCGCGCAAATCCGGAATGGGCCGTCATGAAAGTGCAGGTGCAGCCTCAGGCTCCCGCTCTGCGGGGTGAGGATGTCCGCTCCATCCGCTACAAGCTCGGGCAGTCGCAGTCCGAGTTTGCGACGATGATCGGAATCAGCGTGCCGATGCTGCAGAGCTGGGAGGAAGGGAAACGTCTCCCCGACGGGCCGGCGCTGGCGCTGCTCCGGGTGACGGCGAAGAACCCGAAGATCGTCGCGAAGGCTCTGGGGCACTGAAGAGACGATCAGCTGGGTCTGGGCGGGACCTGAACCTGAATGAGCTCACCGGAGCGTACCTTGCCCAGTGCCGCTCGAATTTCAGCGATTGCAAATCTGATGATCCGAAACCGCAGATTGAACGTCAGAACCACGACGACACCGATGTCGAACCTCTTCAGATTCTGCTGAAACTGTAAGCGGCGATCCGCGGTGAGGAGGACGTCGAATTTCTCCTGGGCTCGCACCAGCAACTCACCGTTGTCGTAGCTGGTCCATCGCTCTTCCTGCACGGTGCGAACGATGAACTCAGGCAATTCCTGGCGGAGCTTCCGCGGCAGATTCTCGTCGAGGAGGATGCGTTTCAAGCGATGCTGGCGAGCAACGCCCGCCCTGCCTCCTCGAGAAATGCGACTGCCTGTTCGCGCGAGACGCTCGGGAAGTCGTCCAGAAACTCCTCGATCGTTTCCCCCCCCTCGAGGTAATCCAGCAACGCCTGCACCGGCACCCTGGTACCGGCGAACACCGGGGTGCCGCTGACGACCTCCGGGTCGGAATGGACAATGTCCTTCAGGTCCATGAGCGTGGAAGAAGCATACCGCGTTCCGTTCACGGTTTTGTTGTCGCGGCGCCTCGGCGCCCGCTATCGGATGAGCCGGGCCCGTTCCAGCGGACCGCCGGCGTCCCCGCCGGCTGACGCGCGGGCGTCCCGCCCGCGCCGGGGCGGAATGTCCAATGCGGGCCGCAAGGCCGCCCCGTTCGTCATTGATCGCGATTGCCGCGGAACGTGCACTCCTCCAGCGTCACGTCTCCTGCGATGGCCACACCATTCAGGAGGAACAGGGACCTTCGCACGCGCGACCCTGCCGACGCGACGATCAGGCCGTGGCCGGAGTCGCTGATCTCGAGGTCCTCGGCGTCGAGGTTGCCGCGATTGCCCACCACGATGCCGCTGCGTCCCATGCCGGTGATGAACGTGCGGCGCACGGTTGCGTTACCGGCGACCTCGACGCCGGTGGCATCGCGCGGCCCCAGTAGCGTGCCGATGACGACGTTGTCCATCGTCAGACGCGAGGCCGCGCGCACGTGCGTCGTCGCGCCGATGAGCATCACGTCCCGGACGGTGAGATCGGCGGCAGCGTCGATCCCGATGGCCGCGCCGCGGAAGTCGATGGTCAACTCTCCGCGCGACGGATTGCGCAGAAGGGTCTCGCTCTCGCCGACGCGCGCGACGGATCCGATCTCCTCCGCCGACGGGCGTCCGGCAATGACGATCGCGTCCGTGATGCGCGGCAGGGGAGTTGCCACGACGAGCGTCGCCGGCGGCCCGAGGTAACGCATCGCGTTCTCCCCCGGGACGAGGTTCGCGTTCTCGATGAACTGCCTGAGCGAGCCCTGTCCGGAATCGCCGGTATGCGTGACCGCGCCGAAGGAGAAGCCGAAGTCGATGCCGTCGACCGGCGAGTCCGCGACCGTCACGTCCCGGACATGTTCGGCGGTTGCGAACGTCGAGGCGTCGTCGGCGACACCCGCGCGCCGCCCTCCGGCATGCGGCGTTACCTCATCGGGCCACGCTCCCGGATGAATCGTGCGGGAGTCGACGACGACCGCGTAGGCCTGTGGTGCCGGCGTCTCGCCGGCCGTTTCGGCGGCCCCCGGCCGGCGTGGCGCCGGCGGAACGGCCGCCGGGGCGGCGGCACTACCGAGGTCGAAGACGTATGTTCCGTCTGAGCCGGTGCGCGTCGACGCGATACGCTCATCTCCGCGGTGGAGGTGCACGGCGACGTCTGCGCTGGGTCGCTCGTCGGTCGTCACGACGCCCGACACGCCGAGGCGTACGAGGAGCGGCGCCGCCTCGGGATAGCCATCGAGTCCGCTCGCGCTTCGTCCCGTGACGCGGTAGAACAGCGAGCCCGCGGGCAGCGCCTCTTCCGGACGCCAAGACGTCTCCGCGACGTCCGTCGCCCGCGCGATCATCTCCGCGCAGCCGCGGTCGCGACAGACTTCGACGGTGTAGCTCTCTGCGCCGGTCAGCGACGTCCACCGCAGCGACGGGCGCGGCACCGAGACGTCCCGTGCTTCGACGCGCGGCGCGCCGAGGAGCTTCTCCGGCGCGGGCGGTTTCTCTCCCTCCGGCACCGACACGCCCATCCCGCCCGGCACGCTCACCTCCGCGCCGGCGCTCGCCACCGCGGTCGCGCCGCGGTACGACATCACCTGCGCCGCCTGCCCGGCGTTGCGGAAGCGTGCCTTCGCCGCGTCGTCCTTCGGTTGTGCCACCGTGCTGCCGACGATGATCTCGATGTCGTGGGCGCGTCTCGTCCTCGCCGGCTTCTCGAGGTCGGCGTGGCCTTCGAGGATCTCGATGGCGCTGCGGTCGCGCTCGTGCGTGACCGGCTTCGTGGCACGGAGGAACACCAGCGACTTCTCCGTGAGCGTGAGCAGCGTGTCGTCGTCGAACTTCAGCTCCGCGGATGACGCTTCGAAGGTATGGACGCCATCGCGCTCGACGAGGCGGTCGCCCGGATTTGCGCGCGTCCACGGCTCCGGCTCCGGCTTCTTCTCCACGCGTCGCGCGACGCGCTGCACCAGGGCCGACTGCGCCGGCAGGGTGCGCGCGATGATCACGCGGATGCGCTGTCCCGGCACGAGCCGGTGCGGATTCTCCACCTCGGGGTTCAGCTTCCAGTTCTCGCGCCACGCGCGCGAGGAGCCGAGGTAGCGCGCGGTGATGCCTTCGAGCGTCTCGCCGGTCTTCACGACATGCCAGCCGACGGTGTCCTGCGCGACCGCGGACAGCGCGAAGAAAAAGAGCAACGCGAACAGGGTGCGTTTCATCGGGGTTGCGTCTCCATGGCCGTGGTCCGGATTGCGACGGTCGGGACGAGCGTCGCCGAGCCGTGGCCGACGTGCAACGGCGTGTCTTCTCTCGCCTCGAGCTTCCATTGCAGTCGATGGCGCTGGACCACGCGCTCGAGCCGCAGCGCCAGCTCGGCCGCCGACTGCGGGCGGTCCTCGGGCTTCTTGGCCAGCAGCGATTCGACGATGCCCGACAGCGCGGTCAGCACTTCGCCGCCGACGATGCGCTCGGTGAGCGGCGGCGGCGTGTGTACGACCGTGGCGATCATCGACCCATTCGGCGTTTCCCGCTCGAACGGATTGGAACCCGTGACTGCGTAATACAGCACGACGCCGAGGGCGAAGAGATCCGTCCGCTTGTCATGACCCAGCCCGGTCGCCGCCTCGGGCGCGATGTAGCCGGGGGTTCCGAACACGACCTGCTCCCTCGACGAGGCGCTGTTGATCAGCGCGGCGAGGCCGAAGTCCGCGACCTTGATGGCCCCGTCGAATCCGAGGAGCACGTTCGCGGGCTTGATGTCGTGGTGAAGAATGCCGCGCCCGTGCGCCGCTTCGAGCGCCCGCGCGATGGCCAGTCCGAGGACGACTGTCTGTTCGACCGGCATCATGCCGCGCTGGTCGAGATACGACTGCAGGCTGACTCCCTCAATGAGCTCCATGGCGATGAAGGCGACGCTCGTCGAGTCCTCCACGTCGAACACCGACACGATGTTCGGGTGGCTCACGCTCGCCGCCGTGATGGCCTCGGAGATGAGCGACTCGACGAGATTCGCCGCGTCCTCGCCGGCCATGGCCGCGAGGTGGACGGTCTTGAGCGCGATGTGACGGCGGAGCTTCGGGTCCCAGCCGCGGAAGACCGTGCCCATGCCGCCCTGGCCGATCACGCCGAGGACCTGGTAGCGGCCGAGGAAGATCCGGCCGAGCTCCTCCTGGTCGGCGATGCGACGCTGGATCGAGGCCGCCGTGGCGCGCAGTTGCTCGATCTCGTTGCCCATGGGCAGAGGTGTGTGTCCGCCGAGCTCGTGCTGCGCGCGGATGATCTCCCGGATGGGACGGATGACCGTGCGCTGCGTGGCGAAAACGAGCACCAGGGCCAGGCCGATCGCGACGGCCGCGGCGATCATCGCCCGGCGGCGCATGCTCCTGGCGATCCCTTCGGCGATCGCCGAAGGCTGCCGCGACAGGACGAACCATGGCGTGCCGGCGACCGGCGCGAACGCGCCCAGGATCTCGCGCTTCTCCGCGTCGCGATAGACGCCGGTGCCGTTCACGAGCGCGGTGCGTCCGGCGGCGATCATCGCGGGAGGAAAGGTGGCGAGCGCGACGCCGCCGGCGACGAGGCGGTCGTCGCGCGAGGCGAGGACGATCCGCGCCTGATCGCCGATCTCCACGGGATCGAGTGCGTCGTCGATGGATTGTGCCGAGGCGACGAGCCGCACTTCACCCCGGGCATCGGCGAGCGGCTCGGCGATGAGCAAGAGCCCGTTCCAGACCGCGGGCGCGTGACGCGGAATCGCGCCTGTACGCCCGCCCGCGCCGCGACGTTGCGCGCGGATGACGACCTCGCCCGCGGGCGTCACGATGTCGAGGATCTCGATGGAGGCGTCGGCGGCGAGGATCTCCTGGAGGAACGCGCGCGAGGTCTCGGAGGCTGGGTCGTTGGCGATGCCTTCGTTCGCGGCGACGCTGCGCGCGAGGGTGCGCCGCATCCCGACGACGCCGGCGATCCGCTCGGCCGACGTGGACGCGGCGACGGCGTGGGTGCGCAGGACCTGCTCGTGCATCCCGCGCCGGTTGACGTCGAACAGCGACCACATCGCGTACGCCAGCGGCACCAGAGCGACGAGCGCAAGGGCGATGGAAATGCGCGCAAGCAGGGAGAGGCGGACCACGACCCGCTATTGTCGGCTCTTTCGGCGTGCTGGGGCTCGGTTTTGTCTGGGGGCAGGTGAGACGGGTAGGTCACAGTAGCGTCCCGTAGGGACATCAGAGGGTGGCCGGGCGGCAAGCACGAATGCGCGCCGCCGCCGGAGAGGGAATGGAGACACACCAATCCTGCCCCGGCAGGGCCGAAGAGCACGTCTGCCGCCCCGCGGGGGCGGGAATCCACACACCAACGCCATCCGGTGGCGGCGCTCTGCGCTCGCCACCGGCTGATATGGAGTGCGGAGGCAGCGCCTCCGCTTTCCGATTCGCAGGCCAAGCACGGCAACGCTCCGCTCCTGGCGCACGTTTGCATTCCGACGACGCGGCGAGGACGACACTGTAGCGCTCTTGCCGATCGAATGGAAAAGCGGAGGCGCTGCCTCCGCACTCCATATGCTGCGCCTCCGGCGCATTCACAGTGTCCAGACTCCAGGGCCAGCCGCCGCGACGGCGGCCCCCATGCGACTCACGGCCACTGCGTGTTCGAGCATCCGGAGTCGATCAGCTTGTTCTCGATCGGAGGCTCCTTTCGGGCCCGGTAGTACGGTTCGCCGAGCGAGCTCAGGTCGCAGTACGCGATGAGGGTCTCGGCCTCGCTCTTGGCCACGGCCGGCCTCTCCGCGCACGGCTCGGCGAGCATCGCGTTGTACGCCGTCCAGTGCGGCTCGCCGATGGTCTCGTCCGTGTCCCGAAGCAGCGCGTATGGGGGGATGTTCGCCACGAACACGACCGCGTCTCCCCGGAGCACGAGTGCTTTCGGCTCTTCGCTCTTCTTCGTGGCGGCGATGACCAGGACCCCTCGGGTCTCGAGGATCAGACGGGTGTCCAGCCTGGCGCCCACGTTCACGGTGCTCGTCTGGCAACTGCTGAGCTGTCCCTCCGGGATGTCGATCACCGCGGCGGCTCCTTCGTAGGGCGGCAGAAACTCGGCGCTCAGGCTTGGCGGAGCGGTCGGCTTCCCGCAGCCGTTGCCGGTCCGCGGAAGGATGGCCGGGATTTTCGGTTCCCCGTCGCCGCCATGGGTGAGGAACTGCACCCGCTCGCCGTCCAGCGCGAGGAAGTTCCAACCGTTGGCGAGCTTGCCGTCGCTGCTCCAGCCTCCTCCCCAGTACAGCCGGTCCTCGTCGCGGTACATGAGCACCGAGATGTGGTTCTCGATCCCGGACGGGGCGGGCTGATCTTCGCCGGTCTGCTCTTTGGCCAGCGTCTGTTTCGTATCGAGCGCACCTTCCGTGTCGAGGGTATGTTCCGTGTGGAGCGCATGTTCCGTGTGGAGCGGCTGTTCCGTGTCGAGCACGTGTTGGATGTCGCGCGTCTGTCTCGTGTCGACCGTCAGTGTTTTGTCGCGCGGCTGCATTCTGTGGATGTCACTCTTGTGGAAGTGCCCGATCCTCGGAAGGATCGCATGCACGCCAGGGTCGTTTGGCACCTGTGCCGAAAACAGCACGATTCCGATGAACTGGATGATCGCCGTATCCATGATGGACCTCTCTCTCAATCAAAGGTTGCTGAGTACTTCGACCACTGACCAACTCGAGGGGTGACGCAGGCGCGGATCGGATGACTGCAGCATCTCGAGCTGCGCTGCGCGCAATGCGCCGGCGGGTACCTCGCCGGCGCCAAGGCGTTCATGGAATCGAATGAATAGATGGGCGGCGACGTCGTCGTCGATCTCCCAGAGCGTGCCGACGACGGCGCGCGCCCCGGCGGCGAGGAAGGCCCGGGCCAGGCTGGGCATCCCGGCGACGTGGGTAGGATTGCCGCGCAGCGTGCCGCAGGCGGAGAGTACGACCAGGGGGCGTGCGCGCAGATCGAGCGCTGCGATCTCACTTGCCGACAACAGTCCGGAGTCGTTCCCGTTCGATGCGAGCAGCAGAGCGCCATACGTCTCGGCGTTGCTGTCCGCGTGTCCCGCGTAGTGCACGATGGCGCTCGATGCCATGGCCACGGACACACGGGCGCGCGTCGCGTCGTCGCCCTGGAGGATCGAGGCGCCGTGAATGGCGGCGATGCTCTCCGCCTCGCGGCGGCTCCCCGGCAGACGGGGAGCGCGATTGGTCGCCGGGTCCGAGATCACGACGGCGTTCGATGCAGCGCCAGGGTCGGCGAACCTGTTGGGGAGCCTTGCCGCCGACGGCGCGACGCGCACGGAATACGACTCGATGAGATACCGCGCCCCATCGTGCAGCGCCGCGAACGGCAGCATGTTCAACTCCCGGTCCGGCACGATGACGAGCTCGCGCGCGCCGGCGATCGTCGACGCGACCGGGGCGATCAACAACGCGTGCAGCGACGCCGCTTCGCCGCTCACGTCCTGCCGTGCCTGCAGCTTGCGCGCGAACGACAGCACTCTCGTGGCGAGAGCACCCCGGTCGATCGGCACTCTTTCCGCGACGATCCCGTGGCGTGTCAGACAGAAGATGGCGAGCGAGTCCGGCAGCATCGCGTACTCGATCACCACCGTGCCCTCCGGCACCTCGGCGAAGCGATAGCCCGCGGGCTCCATGGCGTGAGCGCGATCGGCGACGGCGAAGGCCCGGGACGCTTCGCCGCGCTCGAGGTGCAGGTCGATGGTCTCGTCGATCGTCTGCGCCGCGACGTCGAGAAACACCAGGCTCAGAGACTCTTCGGGAACTCTCTCCCGCTGCTCGTCGATCCTGCGGAGAGCGGCGTGGTAGTCCTCGATCGCCGCGTCGGGGCGTCCGGCGGCGCGGGAGGCGCGGGCCCGCTGCAGATAGGCGTCGGGAAGGCGGATGCCGCTGTTCTGGCGCTCGAAGAATTCGATGCTCTTGTCGAGCGCAGCCATTGCACCGGTGGGGTCCGACGCGCGGCGCAGCACGGCCTCCGTGAGATCGAGCTGCGCTTCGCGCGGCTCGCGCAACGCGGGGTCGAGATGTGCGAGCTCCGTCCGCGCCTCGCCGAGCCAGCGGCGCGCGGCGATGAGATCGCCCGCCCGCTCGGCGAGACGCGCACGCTCGGTCAGGATCCCGGTTCGCGACTCCGCGGAGGTCTCATACCCGGTCGCGACGTCCATGATCGCGCCCGCTTGCTCAGGGCGATCCGCCGCGAGCGCGACCGCCGCGCTGTGCAGGATGGTGGCGACCATCTCGGGACTGCCATCGAGGCTCTCGAGGGCTCGTACGCGGCGCTGCCACGCCCGGTCGAGCGCGCCCATCCGTTCCAGCGTGATCGCTTCGAGAGCGGCGGCATTCGCGGCCCTTTCGGTCTCGCCGAGGACGGCGAACGTGGCGGCCGCGCGTCCGGCGGCTCGAGCACTCGCGCCCCAATCCGCCGCGGCGTTGGCATTGCGCGCGAGGCTAGCGTCAATCTCCGCGGCGAGGGCCAGATGCGACGGCGCGAGATGCTTCCGCAAAGCGTGCAGTGCCTCGGTCGACTCCATCGGGCGGTTGCGGTCGAAGGCGCATTGCGCGGCGTAGTACTCGGCCAGGAGCGCGAGCGGGCTGCCCGTGGCCCGGAACGCGGCCACCGCGCGACGGAGACCGTCCTCCGCGGTCCGGAGATTGCGCTTGGCGTATGCTTTCCGTGCGGCGATGTAGGTAACAGAGGCGTGCGCGAGCGCGCGGCGATCGCGGATGCGGTCCACCGCGTCGAGGAGGAGTCGCTCGCCCTTCTGCGCCGAGAGCTCCTCGCCGATGGTGCGCATCAGGGCCAGTCTCTCCTCCGCGCGCGCGGCCTCGTTCGACAGAACCGCGTTCGCCCAGTCCTCCAACAGCGTGGCTTCCCCCGTCCTGCGCGACTCCTGCGGGAAGCGTCGTACGAGGGAGGCGATCGCGTCGCGATTGCCCACCGCGCGCGCGAGCTCTTCTTCGAAATCGAGATTCGTCGACGCGTCGCCGAGGGCGCGGAGACGGTCGCGCGCCTCGTTGCTCCAGTCGCTCGAGGGGTCGAGCTCGAGATAGCGCCGCCATTCCCTGCGGGCGGCGTCCCGCAGCCCGAGAGCCTCGAGGATCAACGCGCGATTGAAGTACGCGTCGACCCGCTTCGGGTCGATCTCGATGGCCCGGTTGACGGCGACGAGGGCGGACGGCAACAGCGCCGTCTCGTCCTCGCGCACCGCAACCGTGTAACGCGCCGCGGCGAGGTCGTTCCAGACACGTGCGTGCTTCGAATCGCCCGCCGCAAGGGCGAGCGCATTCAGGCTCGCCTCGTTGTCGTCGATGAGAAGGTTGGCGACTCCCGCTGCATGACGCGCGTCGACGGCTTCGTCATCGATCGTCCGGCCCAGGACCTCGTGCGCGGCGCCACGCAACTCGTGGTCCGCCGACGCGCCGCGGGGACTTCCATGCAGCGGCGCCCAGGGGAATCCGGACAATCGTCCATCCACACGGCGATACTCGCGCGGGGATGCCTCGATGAGAAGGTCGATCGGGGTGGGCTGGCGCAGGAGCGGGATCGACGCGACGACGGCGACCGCCGCCGCTGCCGCCCAGACCGGCCATGACGTGATGGCGCGCCGGCCGCCGGCCGGCTGGTTCTCCGGCGTCCCACCGGAACCGGTCAGCGCCGGCGCGCCCACCGTTTCCTCGACTTCGAAACGCGCCGCCTCGCCGGTCACCGTCCGGCAATCCGCGCAGTCGCGCAGGTGGGCCGCGACTTCGGCGACTTCACCGGGTGCGAGCGTTCCTTCCAGAAAGGCTGCCATCGTCTCAGCTCCGGGATGGCGCGACAGGGGGTCGTTCATGGGGGTCCCTCCGTTTGCTTCGCCACCCTCTCATCGCTCTTCATGGACGGACGCGGCCCGTCATTTCCGAGATCGAAGGAGAGAAAGGTGTCCTCGCGGCCGACCAGGTCGAGGACGTCCGCCGGGGCGAGGCCTCCGGCCACGATCTCGGTGCGGATCTCGCGCGTGCAGCGCTCGATCTGGCGATAGAGGAACTTCTGATCGCGCTGCAACGCCCTTGCGATCTGGGCGACGGTCATCCCCTGCTCGAAGCGGAGCTGCAGGATGAGCCGATCGTCGTCGGGACGCTTCGCGATCGCGCCGCGCATCAACGCTGCGAGTTGCTCCGCGATGCGGTGGCGGTCGTCGGCGCGCGCGCCATCCTCGATGTCATCGGGAGCGCTGATGGGGTCGGCCTCCTCGACAGGAACGTCGTATCGCTTCGGGGCGCGTTGGGGGAGGCTCGTGGCGAACTTCTTCAGCGACTCGAGGGTAACGCCGGGATGGTTCGCCGCGAGGAACGGAAGGGCCTCCTCGATGGAGCGGCCGTCGCGATGGAGGAGCTGTTCGAGCTCCACCGCCGCCGCCCCGAGCCGCTTGGCCTCCGCCGACGGATGCCACTTGCCCCACACGTGGATGCGATAGTCGAGCGCCCATCGCTGGATGACGATGGAGAGGTAGGTGGCCAGTCCGCTGCGGCCTTCCCACGAGCGGAGGACGCCGTACTCGTTCTCGACGAGCTTCACGTTGACGACGGACGCAAAATCCTCCGCGTCGTCAGGATCGAATCGGTACCGCCGGCAGGCGAACGCAACGGCGCGACCAATCAGCGCAAGGTTCGCCTCCAGTAGCTCGCGAGCTTCCCGGACATCCAAGGTGTTGCCCCTCTTTACAGAAGGAGTGTCGCGGGAGGGCAAACTCTACACCCACGAGGGGGTGCTGGGTGCTGGGTGCTGCGTGCTGGGTGCTGGGTGCTGAGTGCTGGGTGCTGGGTGCTGAGTGCTGAGTGCTGAGTGCTGGGTGCTGGGTGCTGGGTGCTGAGTGCTGGGTGCTGAGTGCTGAGTGCTGAGTGAGGAGTGATGAGGGGAGTGATGAGTGGGGAGCTTCCTTCTGTACGTCCGGTGATGGTATTGGTTGGCTGGAGTTCTTCGTCTGCGTTCACCGCCAACCGCCAACCGCCAACTACCCCCGCACCGTCACCGCGGCCCAGGCCGCTTCCGCGGTCACGCGCGCGTCCTCTTTCGCCGTCACGCAGACGCCGAAATCGCGCAGGAGTCCGTCGCGGATGTCGTACACCCACCCGTGCACGGACAGCTCCTGGCCGCGCGCCCATGCCTCGCGGACGACCGTGGTCTGGCTGACGTTCACCACCTGCTCGATCACGTTGAGCTCGCACAGACGCTTGTGCCGCTCGGCCTCGGTCGGAAGCGCGTCGAGCTGCGCCTGATGCTTCCAGCGTACGTCCTGCACGTGGCGCAGCCAGTTCTCGATCAGGCCGAGCTTGTCATCGCGCAATGCGCCGAGGACGCCGCCGCAGCCGTAGTGGCCGCAGATGATGATGTGGCGCACCTTCAAGACCTCGACCGCGAACTGGATCGCGGAAAGACAGTTCAGGTCCGTGTGCACGACGACGTTGGCGACGTTGCGATGGACGAACATCTCCCCCGGCGGCAGGCCGACGATCTGATTCGCGGGCACGCGGCTGTCCGAGCAGCCGATCCACAGATACTCCGGCGCCTGCTGGCTCGCCAGGCGCGAGAAGAACTCCGGATCCTGCCGCGTCATCTCGGCGGCCCAGTTGCGGTTGTTCTCGAGGAGGTGATTCAGAACGCGCATCGCGGGGACGATATCGCAATCCACGCAACCTCAGGCCAGGAGCAATCCCATGATTGCGCCCGCCGCGATCAGCCAGACGCTGTTGATCGGGAACCGCAGCAGCACGACCGCGCTGATGGCGGCGATCGCGATGGTGGGGATGTCGACGAGCGCCGTGCGCGCGAGCTGCCACGTCACGAACGTCATCAGCGCGACGGTCGCGGCGTTGACCCCGTCGAGGAACGCGCCCGCGACTCGCGATTCGCGCAGCCGCGAGACGAGCGGCGCGCTGATCGCGACGAAGAAGAACGCGGGGAGGAAAATCCCCACCGTGCCGACGACCGCTCCGTTGATGCCGCCGAGGACGTAACCGATGAACGTGGCCGTCGTGAACAGCGGCCCCGGCGTGATCTGTCCCACCGCCACGGCATCGAGCAGCTGCGCCTCGGTGAGCCAGCCCCACCGCTCCACGAGGTCCGCGCGCAGAAACGCGATCAGCACGTACCCGCTGCCGAACAGCACCGCTCCGACTTTCAGGAAGAAGAGAAAGAGAGGAAGGAGTCCGAACGCGGGCGCGGCCGCGGCCGCGGGCAACGCCGCGAACGGGATCACGAACATCGCCCGCCGGGTGAGCACGAGTGCGATCAGCACGCCCGTCCCGAAGAGCACGATCAGCTCGTTGACCCCGAGGAACGACGCCGCCAGCGCGATCACGGCCGCGGCGGCGAGCAGCGGGGACTTCATCGCAGTCGTGCCCAGACGCCATAGCGCGTGAGCGATGATCGCGATGATCACCGGCTTGATGCCGTACAGAACCGCCTCCGCCTGCGGCAGCTTCGCGTAGCGCACGTACAGCCAGGCGATGAACGTGACGATGAGCACCGCGGGAAGAATGAAACAGGTCCCCGCGACGAGGAGCCCCTTCCAGCCGCCCCGCCGATACCCGATGTGAATCGCCAGCTCGGTGGAATTGGGTCCGGGGATGAGATTCGCCGCGCCGAGGAGATCGAGGAGCTCCTCGCGCGTCAGCCACCCCCGCCGCCGCACGACCTCGTCTTCCATCATCGCGATGTGCGCGGCCGGCCCGCCAAACGCGGTTGCACCGAGGCGAAGGAAGAGGAGAGCGAGGTCGCGCACCGGTCTATCCAGTCTATCCCGCGCGCACAGCCCCTGCCGCTGCATTGATCGGGATTTTTGCTTGCCCTGCCGCGACGATCGCGTTATGACAGCCGCATGGGCAAGAAACACCGCCAGCGCAACGCGCAGAGTCCTCGTGCGCGGCTCGAGGAGCTCCTCGCGAAGCGCGACACGCGGGGAGCCGTCGATGCGGCGAAACAGCTCGTTCGCGAGCAACCGGGGGCGGCTTCCGAGGAACTGGCCGTGCGGGCCTATACGGCGCGCATCCGCGAGCTCATCGACGAGGGTCTCGGCCGCGAGGCCGCGGCGCTCGGGTCGGTCGTGCGCGAGCGTTTTCCCGCGCACACGTCGTCCTGCGGGTCACTCCTCGACGATGCGCGTCTCGCCGGGGGCGACTTCGATGCGATCCTGAAGGAGCTCGGCGACGCACCCGAGGAGCGCCGCGCCGCACTCGAGGAACGGCTGCTGCCGTGGATCGCCGATCCGGCCACGATCGCACGCTCCACCCTGCTCGAACCGGACGACGCGCTCGCGCGGGAGGCGCGCGTCGTCCTGGAGGTCTTCGAGATCGTCACCGCGCGCCTGGCCACGCCCGAGGAGTTGGCAGCGCTGAGCGAGATCCGCCGGCGCTCGCCCTTCGCGTCTTGGAAACTGCTCATCCGCGCCATCGACGCCTTCCATCGGAACGAGGATGACCGGGTCGCCGCGAACGTCGCTGCCATCGACGCGCGCTCTCCCGCGGCGCGGGCCGGCCACGTGCTCACGGAACTGATCGCCGGCAGACAGAAGCCCGGACGCAACTTCGCCGCCGAGCGCCTCAGCGATCGTATCAGCGGCGGACGCGCCACCATCGCGGCCCGCCTCCGAGCCATCGAGAGCGCGGCGAACGACGACGACCGCAGGCGCCTCCGCGAAGAGGTGCGCGAGCTCGCCAAGACGTTCGATACGCTCACGCCCTACGAGCGCGAGCAGGTCCGCATGACCCTGGTCCCTTTCTGTGGCATCCACTTCGGCCCGGAACAGGTGGCGGCGATGCTGAGAATCGAGGAGAGGGCGATCCCGCTCTACGGCACGCTGCTGACGGAGAGGGCCGGCTCGCCGTTCTCGGCAGTGGCCTGGGTCGTCTATGCAGAACTTCGCCTCCAGAGCAAGGAGATCGAACCGTGGCAGGCCGCCGAGATCTATCTGCACGCTCTCTCGGTCGGCGGCGATGTCGACGACGAATTCGTCTGCCGCGACCCGACTCACGGTCACCCCGTCGAGGAGATGCCGCTGGATACGAAGACCGTGGTGGAGAAGATCATCGCCACGCGGCCCGCGCCTTCGGTCCTGGCGCGCCTGGGACCGTATCTCGATCAGCTTCCGCCGAAAGAAGAGTCCCGCGTGCTGAAGGCATGGAGGAAAGCCGACAGCGAGGCCGCCGAGCCTCTCGTGCGCCTCTTGGGGATGGCCGAGCACGAGCAGAGTTACGGGGAGGTTGCCGCGCTGATCCGTGATGGCGACCGGCTGAAGATCATCGATCCCGAGTACGCGCGTTTGCGTCTCCGCCTGTCGTTTCGCCGGGCGGAGGAGCTCCTCGCGGCGCGTAAGCGCGGCGCGGCGGCGGTGCTGCTCGACGAGATCGCCGCGCGCCCCGAGGCCCTCGGCGAGGACGAGTCCACCTACCTGCTCGCCCTGCAGTGGGCTGCCGCGACTCCGGACAAGGCGGGCGAACTGCTGACGGCGCTCGCTCGACGCGGAGTCGCAGCCGAGATCATCCTCGCCGAGGTGACCGCGTCGCTGGAGCTGCAGTTCCCGATGCCGGCGTCGAAACCGCCGGCATCGGAGATGCTCGAAGGTTTCCGGAAGGCCACCGGTGCGCTGCGGGCGGTTGGCAGTCCTGCGAAAAACATCACCTGGATCGTCGAGCGCGCGGCCGCGCAGATGGAGGCGGCCACCGAGGCTCAACTCATCGCCCTCGGAGATGCCGCGATCGATCATCGGATGTTCGAGCTGGCCTGGACGGTCTCGTCCGCCGGATTGCAGTTGCCCGGCCCACGGCTCCATCGTTTCCTCCTGCAGCGGGCGGTGGTCCTGCTGACTGGATTCAGAGACCTTCGGGGTGCAAGCCTTGCGCTCGACGCTTCGGCTACCCTTGCGCGGCGCGCGAACGACCATGACGCCGTCGCTCGCGCCGTCGATATTGGCGACATCTTGGCGCTCCACGTCCTCACGGACATGGAGGACGACGAGGTCGAATCGGTCGTCGATTCCGAGCGGAATCGGCAGATGCCGCGACAAGAGTCGCGTCCTCGGAAAAAAACGCGGCAGCGAAAATCCCAACCGAAGAAAAAGCGAGGTCTCTTCGACGAATGAACCCCTACGCAGAGCTCGGCATCGCCGAGGACACGAACGACGACGAGGCCATCCGGAGCGCGTGGCTGGAGGCCGTGCGCCGCTCTCCGCCCGAGAAAGCACCTGAGAAGTTCGCGCGCATCCGGGAAGCGTACGAGTTGATCCGCGATCGCGAGGCGCGATTCCGCCTTTTGACGTTCGGCGATCCGCGGCTCCGCACCCCCGCCGACCTCATGGACTTCTTTCCCGTGGAACGGAATCACGCCGGACCGGCGTTGTGGCTGGCCGTGATCCGCGGCGGGGCGCGCTGAATGATCGATCCCGAAGTGCGACAGGCGATCCTGGCCCGCGTCGAGGCGATGCTCGATCAGGCCGATGCGCCGCCCGAGGGCATTGCCGCGGCGATCCTCGGAGAAGACTCGGCCGCGCCGGACCTCTACTCGCTCCTCGCGCAGATGACCGCGCTCACCCGCGAGGTCCAGCTGCAGGGCCGCGCGGCGAACCGCATGAGCTCCGAGGTCGCGCAGCTCGTCCAGCAGGTCGCGGAGTCGGCGGGACAGCTCCCCGCGAAGACTGCGGCCGCGCGCCGGGACGCGCAGGCCGAGCTCCTCGGCGATCTCCTCGACGTCCGGGAACGCCTCGCCCGCGGACTCGATGATGCGCGCAACCGCCTCCACTCCTTCAACGGACTCTTCTCCCGCGGCAACCGCGCGGTCGTCGAGGCCGTCGTGCGCGGCAACGAGCTCGCCCTCGAGCGCATCGACGAGACCCTGCGCCGCCATGGCGTGTACGAAGTCGCGCGCGCGGGCGAGTCGTTCGATCCGAGCGCCATGCGAGCTGTCGAGACCGAGGCTCGCGCGGACGTCGCTGCGGGCACCGTCATCGAGGTCGTGCGCCGCGGCTGGCGTACGGCGGAGCGCATCCTTCGTTACGCGGAAGTGCGGGTGTCGGCGGAGGAGAAGCGATGACACCTTGGTCGAAAGCGGCTCCCGGTACCATCCTGCACGCATTCGAGAGCGCCGGCCTCGCCGCCGTGCGCTCCATACGAGTCGCTGGAGACCATCTGAAATGAGCAACCCCATCGTCGGCATCGACCTGGGCACCACCAATTCCGAAGTCGCGGCCTTCCTCGACGGCGAGGTGCACGTTCTCGACGACGCCGGCGAGATCATCCTGCCGTCGTACGCCGGCCTCGGCCCCGACGGACAGTTGCTCGTCGGCACCCCGGCGCGGAACCAGTACGTCGTCTACCCCGAGCGCACCGTGAAGTCGATCAAGCGGCTCATGGGAACCGATGAGACGGTCTCGATGGGCGGAGAAGAGAAGTACACGCCGGCCGAGGTCTCGGCCATGATCCTGCGCGCGCTGAAGAATCGGGCGGAGAAGAAGCTCGGGACGGCGGTGAGGCGTGCGGTGATCACCGTGCCGGCGTATTTCTCCGACCGGCAGCGCCAGGACACGCGCGACGCGGGAGCGATTGCCGGCCTCGAGGTCGTGCGCATCCTCAACGAGCCGACCGCCGCGGCGCTCGCCTACGGCGAGGGGCGCAGCGGCGCCAACACCGTTCTGGTCTACGACCTCGGCGGCGGCACGTTCGACGTGTCGCTCGTGCGCGTCGACCACGATGTGACCGAGGTTCTGGCGTCGCACGGCAACAACCACCTCGGCGGCGACGACTTCGACCGCCTCATCGTCGACGCCATCCTCGCGAAGGTGCCGGGCAACCTCAAACGTGCCATCGACGACGACCGTCGGGCCATGAGTCGCATCGTCCGCGCCGCCGAGGAAGCGCGGAAACGCCTCAGCTTCGAGCCGCACACCTTCGTGCGCGAGGAGAACCTCCTCGAGCTCGAGGGCGTGCCCCAGCACGTCGAGATGGAGATCCACCGCGAGGAGCTCGAAGAGACGATCCTGCCGCTGCTCAGGCAGACTCTCGACAGCGTACACCGTGCCCTGGCCGATGCCGCGATGCGACCACGCGATCTCGACGCCATCCTCCTCGTCGGCGGTGCGACGCGTACGCCGCTCGTGTCGGAACTGCTCCGGGAAGCCACGGGACTCGTTCCGCGCCAGGACCTCCATCCCGACCTCTGCGTGGCCCTCGGCGCGGGTGTGCAGGCCGCGCGCATCGAAGGCCACGACGTGGCGCGCGTGCTGGTGGACGTCTCGCCGTGGAGTTTCGGCGTCTCTCACCTCGGCTATCTGGACGGCATGGAGTCGGACCACTGCTATAGGCCGGTCATCGCGCGCAACACGCCGCTGCCCGCGAGCCGCGCCGATTCGTTCTTCACCGTCTACGACGAGCAGGAGTCCGTGCGCGTGTCGATCTTCCAGGGCGAGGACCCGAGTGCGCTGCGGAACACGTTCATCGGCGACTTCCTCGTCGAGGGGCTCTCGCACGTCCCCTCTCCGAACGAGATCGTCTGTCGCATGGACCTCGACCTCGACGGAATCCTCCGCGTGACGGCGACGGAGAAGGAGACCGGGTTGTCCAAGCAGATCGCCATCGAGCGCGCGACCGCGGCGCTCGGAGAGTCGGATCTCGCCAGGGCCCGGGCCCGGGTGCGCGAGCTCTTCGCCGATGCCGAGGAGCTCGACGAGGCTCCGGCCGTCGCGGATGCCTGGCCTCTCGCCGAGGCCTTGCTCGCGCGTTCGCGCGCCTTGCTCGAGAGCCTTCCGGCCGCGGATCGCGAAGAGGCCATCGGACTCAACGAACGACTCCACCTGGCCGTGCAGAGCGGAGACGACGAGCGGGTGGCTCGACTGGCGAAGGAGCTCGAAGACTTCCTCTTCTTCGTCGAAGAACGATGAGATGCCCGACCTGCCGCGCCCCCTGGCGCGAAACGACCGAATGCGCGCGCTGCGGCTCTGACCTCGAGCCGCTGATGCGCGTCGCCGCGGCCGCATGGCGGCACCGCGTGGCGGCGATGCAAGCCTTCGCCGCCGGCCGGATCGATGAAGCGATGCAGCACCTCCGCGTAGCGAACGAGCTGCACAAGATAAGAGACTAATACTTAATCCTCACGGTTTCTCCACGCTGTGCTCCCCGAACGCCCTCCCGAGAGCGCGCGCCTCCGCCTCCATCTGGACGATGACCTTTCCCGTTCGCGCCCGCGCGATCCGGTCCATCGGCGTGCTCATGAAGAACTGGCGCAGCGCGCTGAACGGCGCGAGCGATCCCGGGACGAACACCTTCCGCTTGCGCTTCTCGATTCCGCGAACGATCGCCTCCGCGCATTCGTCGACCGGCGTGATCACCGAGAAGGGTCCGGGAAGCTTCCTGACCATGGTGCCGAAGCTGGACAGGTCGTGCTGTGCGTCGCGCACCATGTCGGTGTCGATCCAGGCCGGGTGCGCCGTCGAGACCTGCACGCCGGCGTGCGCCACCTCGGCGCGGAGCGCATTCGCGAAATGCTCGACGCCCGCCTTCGAGGCCGCGTACGCGGCCAGGCCGGGGCTCGTGGCGAGCGATGCCGCGGAGGCGAGGAGCATGTACCGCCCCCGGGTGGCGAGGACGTGGGGAAGGGTCGCCGAGACTGTGCGGATCGTGCCGGTGAGATTCACCTCGATCACGCGGGCCATCACCTCCGCGGGCGACACCGCGACGGTTCCGTTCGAGACGATGCCCGCGTTCGTGATCACGACGTCAATGCCGCCGAGGGCCTGCACCGTTCCGGCGACGGCGCGCTCGATCGCGGCCTGGTTCGTCACGTCGCACTCGAACCAGACGTGCCCGGGACCGAGCTCGGCGGCGAGCGCGGCGAGGCGCTCCGGCTCGAGTCCGACGAGTGCGAGTCGCGCGCCGCGCGCCGCGAGCTTGCGTGCGACCGCGGCGCCGATGCCGCGGGCGGGACCTGTGATGAAGACGTTCATTTCGACTGAAGTGTACCCGGCGGACAGAGATGTCGCTCAGCGCGCTGCGTCCTCGAGTCCCTCGCGGTAGAGGTCCTCTTGGAGCCTGCGCGGCAGAAAGCTGTGTCATCCTGAGCTGCGTAGACAGCGAAGGACCTTCCAGCACGCAACGGAGAAGGTCCTTCGCCGTCTAGGCGGCTCAGGATGACACGTTCCTCGAAAGCGGCTTCCCTAGTGTCGCGAGGCCGGCGGCCGGCGCGTCCGTGGAGAGCCAAGGAGACTCATGAGCATTCAACAGCTGTTCGATCTCAATGGACGCGTGGCCATCATCACCGGCGGCTCGCGCGGACTCGGGTCCGAGATTGCCGAGGGTTTGGCCGAAGCTGGGGCGTCGCTGATGTTGTGCGCGCGGCGCGAGCAGTGGCTCGGGCCGGCGCTGGAGGCGTTCCGTGGCGCGGGCCATCGCGTGGAGGGCAGGCTCTGCGACGTCAGCAATCCCGAGCAGGTCCAGAATGTGGTCGATGCGACGATCGAGCGTTTCGGCCGGATCGACATCCTCGTGAACAACGCCGGGGTGTCGTGGGGCGAGCGGCCGGAGACGATGCCGCTCGAGCAGTGGCACAAGGTGCTGGAAACGAATCTCACCGGGGCCTTTCTGTTCGCGCAGTCCGCGGGACGGGAGATGCTGAAGGCGGGCCGCGGCTCGATCATCAACATCGCCTCGGTCGCGGGGATGCGCTCCGCGACACACGGCCCGCACTACGCGGGCTACGTGGCGAGCAAGGCGGGATTGATGGGACTCACGCGCGAGCTCGCGGCGTCGTGGGGGCCGAACGGCATCCGCGTGAATGCGATCGCGCCGGGTTTCTTTCATTCGCGGCTCGCGGACGCGGTGATTGAGCAGGTCGAGCCGGAGATCGTTCGACGAAACCCGATTCCCCGTGTTGGCAACGCGGGCGAGCTGAAAGGCGTAGCGGTGTTTCTCGCGAGCGATGCCTCGGGCTACATTACCGGGCAGACGATCGTGGTGGATGGCGGGGGCTCGATTGTGTAGGGGCGGCGGAGGAGTGCTGAGTGCTGAGTGCTGGGTGCTGAGTCCCGCCCGCCCGGGTGGTGGGGGATACTCAGCACTCAGCACTCAGCACTCATCCAGCAACCGATGAGCGGTAAGGAGGTTCGTTTGTCTGACGCAAAACCGTGGCTGCACCACCTCGACTACTGGGTTCGTCCGCACCTCAACTATCCGCGGCGTCCTCTCACGGACATCCTCCGCATCGCCGCCGCCGATGTTCCCGATGCGACGGCCACGGTCTTCCACGGCCAGAAGCTGACCTTCGCGGAGATCAAGCAGCGCGCGGACCGGTTCGCGACGGCGCTGCATCGCATGGGGATCGCGAAGGGCGACCGGGTCGGGATCATGCTGCCGAACTGTCCGCAGTATCTCGTCGCGACGTTCGGCATCCTGCGCCTCGGGGCGATCGTCGTGAATGTGAACCCGCTCTACACGCCGCGCGAGGTCGCGGTCGTGGCGAACGACTCGGGGATGCGGGCGCTGGTCGTGCTGGACGCGCTCGTGCCGGCGGCGCAGGGGGCGGTCGAGACGCTGATCGTCACGTCGTTCGCGCAGCCGGGATCGTTCGAGGAGATGATCGCCGGCGTCGATGTCCCGGAGCTCCCGCGCATGACGGTCGATCCCGAAAACGACGTCGCGGTGCTGCAGTACACGGGCGGGACCACGGGCATCCCCAAGGGCGCGATGCTCACTCACTACAACATCTTCGCGAATGTGATTCAGGCGACGACGTTGCACGTGCCGTCGCTGCGCCGCGGCGACGAGCGCTACCTGCTGGTCATCCCGTTCTTCCACATCTACGGGTTCACGGTCGGCCTGATGGCGGCGACGTGGCTCGGCGGGATGCAGATCCTCATTCCGAAGTACGACGTGGAGATGCTGCTCGATGCGGTGCGCGACTATCGCCCGACGTACTTTCCCGCGGTGCCGACGCTCTTCATCTCGCTGCTGAATCACCCGAAGGCGCGGGAGTACGGTCTCGATCGCATCCGCGCGTTCAACAGCGGCTCCGCGCCGCTGCCGCTGGAAGTCCTCGACGCCTTCGAGAACCTCACCGGCGGGATGCTGTCCGAAGGGTATGGGTTGTCGGAGGCGTCGCCGGTGACGCATACCAGTCCATCGCTGTCGGTCCGGAAGCTGGGGAGCATCGGGGTGCCGCTGCCGGACACGGATCAGAAGATCGTCGACCTCGAGAGCGGGCTCACCGAGGTGCGGCCGGGCGAGGAAGGGGAGCTGTGCATCGCCGGACCGCAGGTGATGAAAGGCTACTGGAATCGGCCCGACGAGACCGCGGCGACGCTGCGGAAGGATGACCAGGGACGCACGTGGCTGTACACGGGCGACGTCGCGCGGATGGACGAAGACGGGTTCACGTACATCGTTCAGCGCAAGAAGGACATGATCATCGTCTCGGGATTCAACGTCTATCCGAGCGAGGTCGAGGGCGTGCTGTTCTCGCATCCCGCGGTGATGGAGGCGGTCGTGATCGGCGCCCCGGACTCGTATCGCGGCGAGGTGGTGAGGGCGTTCGTGATCCTCAAGCCAGACGTTGCCGCGACCGTGGAAGAATTGCAGGAGCACTGCAAGACCAACCTCGCTGAATTCAAGCGGCCCGCGAAGATCGAGATTCGTGAGACGCTCCCGAAATCCGCGGTCGGGAAGGTGCTCCGACGGGTTCTTCGCGAGGAAGCTTAGCGGGGAGGTGCTGGGTGCTGAGTGCTGGGTGCTGAGTCCTGAGTCCTGAGTGCTGAGTCCCGCCCTCCCAAGACGGGAAGTCGGGTGGGTGGGACCCAGCACTCAGCACCCAGCACCCAGCACCTGGCGTGGCCGGAGGGAGGCCCTCGCCAAACTCCGCGGCAGACGATGACAGAGGAGAATGACCGCATGACACGAACCATCACCCGGGCCGCGGTGATCGGCGCCGGAACCATGGGCGGCGGGATCGCCGCGCACTTTGCGAATGCCGGGATTCCGGTCTATCTGATGGACATCGAGCCGAAGGGTGTGCTCGAGCGGATGAAGAAGCACAAGCCGCCGATGTTCTTCACGCCCGAAACGGCGGACCTGCTGACGGTGGGGCCGCTCAGCGACGACTGGATCGGCGAGGCGGACTGGATCGTCGAGGCGATCTTCGAGAACATGGACCTCAAGCGCGAGCTCGTCGCGCGCATCGACGCCGCGCGGAAGCCGGACTCGATCGTCACGAGCAACACCTCGGGACTGCCGATCGCCCAGGTCGCGCAGAAGGCTTCGATCGATTTCAGGAAACACTTCCTCGGCACGCACTTCTTCAATCCCCCGCGCTACATGAAGCTCCTCGAGGTGATCCCGACTCCGGACACGAAGCCGGAGATCACGCAGTTCGTCCGCAACTTCGCGGAGAACCGCCTTGGCAAGTCGGTCGTGTTCTGTAAGGACACGCCGAACTTCATCGCCAACCGGCTGATCTCGATCGGCGGAACGGCGCTTTCTGATTTCGCGCTCGAGCACGGCTATACCGTCGAAGAGGTCGACGCGATCGCCGGTCCGCTCATCGGACGTCCCAAGACCGCGGCGTTCCGCCTGCAGGACCTCGTCGGCCTCGACGTCGCGAGCTCGGTCGCCACGAACCTCTACGACCTCATCCCCGACGACGAGTCGCGCGAAGTGCTCCGGTCGGAGCGCGTGGAAGCGCTGCGCAAGAGCCAGATGGAGAAGGGCCGCCTCGGCGACAAGACTGGGCAGGGCTTTTACAAGAAGGACAGAAAGAGCATTCAGACGCTCGACCTCGGGACGGGCGAGTATCGCGAGCGCATCGAGCCCGACATCCCGTCGCTCGCGGAAGCGGCGAAGATCAGGAGCCTGCCGAAACGACTCGCGTTCGTGCTGCAGCAGGACGACAAGGCGGGCAGGCTCGCGCGGCACATCGTCTACGGGTCGCTCGGCTACGCATCGCGCCGCGTGCCGGAGATCAGCGACGACCTGGTGAGCATCGACCGCGCGGTGCGCTGGGGCTTCTCGCACGACCTCGGGCCGTTCGAGCTGTGGGACGCGCTCGGCGTGAAAGCGACCGCCGAGGCGATGGAAGCGAACGGCGTCGCCGTCGCGCCGTGGGTGCGGGAGATGCTTGCGGCGGGGAAGGAGTCGTTCTATCGCGACGGCCTCGTGTACGACCCGGGCTCGCAGACGTATGTCCGCGTTCCGCGCGACCCGAAGCAGCTCTCGCTGCGCGAGTGTCCCGTCGTGACGGAGAACAAGGGCGCGAGCCTCGTCGACATCGGCGACCGCGTCCTCTGTCTCGAGTTTCACACGAAGATGAACACGCTCGACGAGGACATCCGCACGATGATCGTAGCGGCGGTGGACGAAGTCGAGAGCGGCGCCTGGAAGGGTCTCGTCATCGGCAACGAGGGTGGCGATTTCTGCGTCGGCGCAAACCTGAAAACGCTCGATGACGTCGAGACGGCGTCCCGGAACATGCAGGACGCCCTGATGAGGGTGCGCTTCTGCGCGAAGCCGGTCGTCACCGCGCCGTTCGGTCGGACCCTCGGCGGCGGCGTCGAGGTGGCGATGGCCGGCGCGCGCATGGTCGCGGCGAGCGAGACCTACATGGGGCTCGTCGAGGTCGGCGTCGGCCTCATTCCCGGCGCGGGCGGCTGCAAGGAAATGGTCCGGCGCGTGGTCTCGCACGCGATGAGACACATGCCGGGTGCCGATCCGCTGCCGCACGTGCAGAAGGTGCTGGAGACGGTCGGGGCGGCGAAGGTGTCGGGGAGCGCGGAGGAAGCGCGGTCGTTCGGATTCCTGTCCGAGGGAGATCGCGTGGTGATGAATCGCGATCATCTCCTCCATGAGGCGAAAGCCGAGGTGCTGGCGATGAGCGCGGCCGGACACACGCCCCCGACGCGCGAGCACACCTGCTACGCCGCGGGACGGAACGTCCGCGCGGGCCTCAAGGCGGCGATCTACGTGATGCAGCAGGGCGGGTTCATGAGCGAGTACGACGCCTTCATCAGCGGCCGTCTCGCCCACGTGCTCTGCGGAGGCGAGCTGTCCAGCGGACAATGGCTCGACGAGCAATACTTCCTCGACCTCGAGCGCGCGGTGTTCGTCGAGCTTGCGGCGCAGCCCAAAACGCACGAACGGATCAAACACATGCTCGCGACGGGGAAACCTTTGAGGAACTGACCGAAGGGTGCTGAGTGCTGGGTGCTGGGTGCTGAGTACCCACCACCCAGGGTGGGCGGGACTCAGCACTCAGCACCCAGCACTCAGCACTGAGAAACAGGGGAACGATGACCAGCCAGGACACCGAAACCACGGCCGGCCTCAAAGCACGCCGCACGCTCTCCGGCCTCGAGTACATGCGCCGTGTCGCGCATGGCGAGTTCGAGGGGGCGCCGATGGTGCGTCATCTCGGGATGCGCATGACGCACGTCGAGGAGGGGAAGTGTACGATCGTCCTCGACGAGATCAAGCCCGAGCACGAGAACGGCCTGGGCATCGCGCATGGCGGTCTCGCGGCGACTCTGCTCGACACCGCGCTGAGCTGCGCGGTCAACACGGTGATGCCGGCGGGGAAGGTCTTTACGACGCTGGAGATGAAGATCAACTACATCCGGGCCATTCGTCCCGGGGAGGCGCCGCTCGTGTGCGTCGGTCACGTCGTGCACGCCGGCGCCAAGACTGCCACGGCGGAAGGACGCATCGTCGACAGCAACGGGAAACTGTTCGCGCACGGGACCGTCACCTGCATTCTCTTCCGCGACACGACAGGGGAAGAGAAGTGAAAACGGTCACGGCGTCTCTGTGTCTCTGTGTCTCTGTGTCTCTGTGTCTCCGCGGTGAATGCGAGCGTGCCTCGCGAGACGCGTGGTTATTTACCACAGAGGCACAGAGACACAGAGGACACGATGAGTTGAGGGAGAAGAGAAATGAATGAAGCTGTCATCGTCGCCGGACTGCGCACCGCGGTCGGCAAAGCGCCGAAGGGCTCGTTGCGGACGACACGTCCGGACGATCTCGCCGCGGAAGTGATCCGGGCGGTCCTGGCGAAGACGCCGGAGCTCGCGCCGGACCAGATCGACGACGTGATTCTCGGATGCGCGACGCCCGAGGGGGAGTCGGGGATGAACGTGGCGCGCATCGCGTCGCTGCGTGCGGGATTGCCGGACAGCATCCCGGCCGTGACCGTCAATCGCTTCTGCTCTTCCGGATCGCAGACGATCGCGCAGGCGGCGGAGCGGATCATGGCCGGCATGGCCGAGGCCATCGTCGCGGGCGGAACGGAATCGATGTCGATGGTGCGAGGCTCGAACAAGTTCCGGCCGAATCCCACGCTCGTGGAAGAGCACCCGCAGGTCTATCTGAGCATGGGCCTGACGGCGGAGAACGTCGCGCGCAAGTACAACGTCTCGCGCGAGGACGCCGATGCGTTCGCGCTGCGCAGTCATCAGCGCGCGCTGGCCGCGCAGGCGGAGGGGAAGTTCGCGGACGATGGGATCGCGCCGATCGAAGTGGAAATCGTCGGAGCGAACGATCGCAAGCGGTTCACGTTCGACAAGGATGAAGGGCCGCGCGCGGATACGACGGCCGAGGCGCTGGCGAAGCTGAGGCCGGTGTTCCATGCGAAGGGCGTCGTCACGGCGGGCAACTCCAGTCAGACGTCCGATGGCGCGGCGGCGGTGATCGTGATGTCGCGTAAACGCGCGGAGGAGCTGGGGCTGAAGCCGCTGGCGCGTTTCGTGTCGTACGCCGTGGGAGGGGTTCCGCCGGAGATCATGGGCATGGGCCCCGTGGTCGCCGTGCCGAAGGCGCTCAAGCTCGCCGGTTTGAAGCTCGAGGACATGGACGTCATCGAGCTGAACGAGGCGTTCGCGTGTCAGGCGCTCGCGGTCATGCGCGAGCTGGGAATGGACGATTCGCGCGTGAACGTGAACGGCGGTGCGGTGGCCCTCGGCCATCCCCTCGGCGCCTCGGGCGCGAAGCTCACCGTGCAGCTCCTCGGCGAGATGCGCCGGCGCGGCTCGCGCTACGGCATGGTGACGATGTGCGTGGGCGGCGGGCAGGGGGCGGCGACGATCTTCGAGAGGTTGTGAGAGTTGGTTGGCGGTTGGCGGTTGGCGGTTGGCGGGGAACGGTGGCTGGATAACGGTTGACGGGGCGCGGTGTCTGGAATTGCCTTCCGTCAACCGTCAACCGTCAACCGGTAAGAACATGCGATTCAAAGACAAAGTCGTCTGGATCACCGGCGCGTCCTCCGGCATCGGCGAGGCGCTCGCGGTCGCATGGAGCCGGGAGGGGGCGGCGCTCATCCTCTCCGCGCGCAATGCCGCGGAACTGGAGAGGGTGCGCAACGCCTGCGTCGATCCGGAAAAGCATCGCGTCCTTCCGCTGGATCTCACCGACACCAACGCGATCTTCGATGCGGCGAAGGAAGTGCCGCGCGTCGACGTCCTGGTGCACAGCGGCGGCGTGAGCCAGCGCGCCTTCGCCGCGGAGACCGACCTCGGCACGGATCGCGCGATCATGGACCTCAACTACTTCGGGACGGTCGCGCTGACGAAGGCGGTGCTGCCCTCGATGCTCGCCCGCGGCGAAGGGCACATCGTCCCGATCACCAGCGTGATCGGCTACGTGGCCATCCCCACGCGCTCCGCGTACGCCGCGTCCAAGCACGCGTTGCACGGATTCTTCGAGTCGCTGCGGGCGGAGACCGCGAAGGACGGCATCGCCATCACCATCGTCGTACCGGGGTACGTCCGTACCAAGGTCTCGGAGAATGCCCTCCAGGGGGACGGCACTGCCTACGGGAAAGTCGACGAGACGCATTCCCGGGCCATGCTCCCCGAGGATGCCGCGGCGCGGATCATCGACGCCGTGGCGCGGAAGAAACCGGAGATGCGGGTGGGCGGGAAGGAGATCTGGGCGGTCGTTCTGCGGCGGCTCTTTCCCGGCCTCACGAGAAGGGTTCTGCGCGTGGAATGAGTTGCCCGTGACCCGTGACCCGTAGCCGTTGCCCGCTGCCGAGTGTCGCTTGGCAGTGCTTTCGCGGCTCGCTTCGAAGTCCCTGAGCTATTGTTTGCTACTGGCCAACGGGCAACGGGCCACGGGCCACGGGCCACGGAGGGAGCGATGACCGACAAGACGGAAAACCGGCGCGCGATCTACGCACTGACGGTCCTCTTCTTCATCAACACGATGAACTTCTTCGATCGCGTGATCGGCGGCGCGCTGGGTGAGCCGATCCGGCGCGAGTTCAACCTGAGCGACAGCGCCCTCGGCGCGCTCGGCACGGCGTTCACGCTGCTCTACGCGTTCGTCGGCATTCCCCTCGGGCGTCTCAGCGACCGCGCGCCGCGGAAGCTGATCCTGGCCGGGGCGGTGTTCGTCTGGAGCGCGCTCACCGCGGTGTCGGGCCTCACCCGGACGTATTGGCAGCTGTTCGCCACGCGGCTCGGCGTCGGCGTCGGCGAGGCCGCGTGCGCGCCGGCGGGGACGTCGCTCATCGGCGACCTCTTCCCGCCGAGCCGGCGCGCGCGTGCGCTGTCGGTATTCATGATGGGCCTCCCGATCGGCATCGCGCTGTCGTACTTCGTCGGCAGCTACGTCGCGCACGCGTACGGATGGCGCACGGCCTTCTTCGTGGCGGGAATCCCAGGCGTGCTTGCCGCGATCGCGGCGCTGTTCATCACCGAGCCGGCCCGCGGGACGAAGGAGGTCGCACCGTCGAAGGCGGTGACCGGCTCGCCGTGGAAGACGCTGCTGTCGATCCCGACCCTGTGGTGGCTGATCGCCTCCGGCGCGCTGCACAACTTCAACATGTATGCGCTGGGGTCGTTCCTCGCTCCGCTGCTGATGCGCTACCACGGCTCGGATCTGCGGCAGGCGGGCCTCATCACGATGATGGTGTACGGGCTCTCGGGCATCCCCGGCCTGCTGATCGGCGGCGCGCTCGCGGACAAGTGGGCGATGCGCAGAAAGGACGGGCGCCTTCTCGTGGCCGCGATCGCAACGGCGCTCTCGGTGCCGCTGATGGTGCTCGCGCTCATGCGCCCGCCGCGCGACGCGATGTCGTTCGTGATCTTCGGCAGCCTCGCCTGCGCGTTCATGTACGTCTACTACGCCAGCGTCTACGCGACGCTGCAGGACGTGGTCGCGCCGGCGCTCCGCGGCACGGCCATGGCGCTCTACTTCTTCGCGATGTACGTCCTCGGCGCATCGTTCGGGCCGCTGGCAACGGGGATGCTGAGCGACTTCTTCACGCGGCGCGCGGCCGGCGGGGCGATCGAGCTCGAGCCGTTCCGCGGCGCGGGGTTGCACTCGGCGATGTACGCCGTGCCGGTGCTGAGCGTCCTCCTCGCGTTCGTGCTCTTCGCCGCGACGCGCACGGTCGCCCGGGACATGGAGCGTCGGTGAAAGGTAGCGCGCGACACTAGTGTCGTGTCCAGGTTGAACCCGTGGGTTCTTTGCGGCGCCGGCGGGCCGTCTGCTGCGCCGCCGCTCCTTGACGATGTCCCGCATCGCCTTGCGTCGCGGCGGCTTGCATCCAACTCACCGGCGCTCGCAAACAACCCACGGTTTCAACCTGGACACGACACTAGGAGTCTACGTGGCAGAAAGAGGTGTCATCCTGAGCCGGCACGGCCGGCGGCGCTGGTTGGCCAAGCCTTGGGCACGCTTTGCGTCTTGTTTTGCCGGCCTCGTTGAGGGGGAATGACACTTCGAACGTCAGTGTCTTCGTCCTCTTCCGCCGAGTCCGCGCCGTATGCGTGGACGTCGCCTCGGCCTGCGTCGTCGGAGGCCACGAGGTCTGCGGCAGAACGGAGCGCCGGCCGCTGGCCGGCCGGTCCGCCGGCGCTCCATTCGGCCGGCGCTCCATTCGGCCGGCGCTCCACTACACTTCCCTCGCTCATGCATCGCTGGGTTCTTGCGGCGACGATCCTTGGGTCGTCGATGGCGTTCATCGATACGACCGTCGTGAACGTCGCACTTCCGGTCATGCAGCGCGAACTGGGCGCGGACGTCGCGGCCGCGCAGTGGGTGATCGACGCCTATCTGCTCGTCCTCTCCGCGCTGATCCTGGCCGGCGGCGCGCTCGGGGACCGGCTCGGCCGCGTGCGCGTGTTCGGCGCCGGGGTGATCGTCTTCGCGGTTGCGTCGATCTGGTGCGGCCTCGCGCCATCGCCGACCCAACTCATCGTGGCCCGCGCATTCCAGGGCGCGGGCGCGGCGATGCTCGTTCCCGGCAGTCTCGCGATCATCGCCGCGACGTTTTCGAAAGACGAGCGTGGACGGGCAATCGGCACGTGGTCCGCGCTCACCTCGCTGGCGATCATCGCCGGTCCGGTCCTCGGCGGCGTGCTCGTGCAGACCATCTCCTGGCGCGCGGTGTTCCTGATCAACGTGCCCATCGCCGCGGTCGTGCTCTGGATGGTCTGGCGGCGCATGCCGCGCGACGATGCCCGGCAGGACGGCGCGATCGACTGGGCCGGCACAGGTCTGGTCACCCTCGGCCTTGGCGGCGTCGCGTTCGCGTTCATCGAGCGCGTGTGGATCGCCGGCGTCGTCGGACTGGTCGCTCTCGTTGCATTCGTCTTCGTCGAGCGCCGCGTCTCCAATCCGATCGTGCCGTTCTCTCTCTTCCGGTCGCGCGCCTTCTCCGCCGCGAACGCGCTCACGCTGCTGCTCTACGCCGCGCTTTCCGCCGCGACGTTCCTGCTCCCCTTCAATCTGATTCAGGTCCAGGGCTACTCGCCGGCCGAGGCTGGGGCGGCGTTCCTGCCGTTCGTCGGGACGATGTCGCTGCTATCGCGATGGACCGGTGCGCTCGCGGATCGTATCGGACCACGCCCGCTGCTCGTCAGCGGACCGGTCGTGGCGGCGATTGGGCTTGCGCTCCTCGCACGTCCGGGGATCGGCGGCTCGTACTGGACGACGTTCTTCCCGGGGATGCTGATCCTCGGTCTGGGGATGTCCATCACGGTCGCGCCTCTGACGACGACGGTGATGACCTCGATCGACGATGAGCGTCACGCCGGTGGGGCGTCGGGGATCAACAACGCCGTCGCTCGGGCGGCGGGTCTGCTCGCAGTGGCGATCCTCGGAGCGGCAGCGGTGACCGTCTTCGCGCGCGACCTCGAGGCGCGCCTCGCGGGTCAGCCGGCCGAGGTGCGAGCGGCCATGCTCGCGCAGAGGGAGCATCTCGCGGAGGCGAAGCCGCCCCAGGACGCGAATGAAGAAGTCGTCCGCGAGGCCGTCCGTCAGTCGTTCGTGCGGGCGTTCCGCGTCACCGCTCTCGTGTCCGCGGCGCTCGCGGCGCTCGCGGCGCTCGGTGGTCTCATGGTCCCGGGCCGGAAGGATGAAGGTGGGAAGGAAGAAGGATGAATCTCGAGATCAAGTTGTGATCTCGAGATTCGTGGATTTCTTCGGAAATTCAGCCGAAGTCCAACTTGAGATCACAAACTGTGATCTCAAGGCGCGCTCGCGGAAGCCGATCGGGTTCGTGTCGGCGAAGAAGAAGTGACGCGCGGAACCTCTCGGCATCACAATTGGTGATCTCGAACTTGGCGCACGCATTGAACCAGTCCTTCTGCATCGACAACCGTTTTCAGATTCGGCGTCAGATCGGCGACGGCTCCTTCGGAGTCGTGTACGAGGCCTTCGACACACAGCGGAACCGCACGGTCGCGCTGAAAACCCTCGCGCGGGCGAACGCGGACTCGGTCGCGCGCTTCAAGCGTGAATTCCGCTCGCTCGCGGAGCTGCGCCATCCGAATCTGGCCGCGTTGTACGAGCTGATCGCCGCTAGCGACCAGTGGACGCTCTCGATGGAGCTCGTGCGTGGGACCGATCTCCTCGAGCACCTCTCCTTCGCCGAGCTTCAGAGCTCGTTTCTCGACCAAAGTCACGCCGAGCTGCCGTTCGATCCGGACGCGCGCATCGCCATCCGCCGGCGTCCCCAGGAGCAGGGGAAGCTCAGCGCGGTCTACCTCGGCCACGTGCGCGAGACGTTCCGGCAACTCGCGGAGGGGCTGGCCTTCCTCCACGCGAGTGGCGTCGTGCACCGCGATGTGAAGCCGTCGAACGTGCTCATCACTCCGGAGGGGCGGGTCGTGCTTCTGGACTTCGGTCTGGCGATCGATGCGGCGAGCGATCCGGTGCTCGAGGCAGGGCTGCTCGTGGGGACGCCGGGTTATATGAGCCCCGAACAGATCGCTCTCTCGCGCGCGACGCCGGCGAGCGACTGGTACAGCTTCGGGGTGATGCTCTATCAGGCTCTGACGGGCCGGAAACCGTTCGTCGCGGCGAACGGCGCGGAGATGCTCGAGCAGCAGTTGCGGGCGACGCCGGTGCCCACGACGGCAGTGCTGCCCGGACTCCCCGGGGAGCTCTGCGCGATCGCGGACCGTTGCCTCGACCGCGATCCGCTGCTGCGGCCGGGCGCGGGCGAGATCCTCGAGGTCTTCGGCTCGAGTCTCGTGCAGGCCAGAGGCGACGTCCGCGCGCACGCGCGTCCCGCGGAGCTCATCGGCCGCGGCCGCGAGTTGCGCACGCTCGTGCGGCACGTGACGGGACGCATGTCCGAGGGATCGGGCGTCGTGCTGCTGCACGGGTCGCCCGGCATCGGCAAGAGCGTGGTCGTGGACCAGCTCCTCGACGAAGTCCGGGCGAAGACGAACGCGGTCATTCTCGGCGGCCGCTGCCACGGATGGGAGTCGCTGCCATTCAACGCGATCGATGCGATCGTCGACTCGATCGCGCGCGCGGCGCGCGCCGCGCCGTCCCCGGCGATCGATCGGGTACTGAGCCAGTCCGTGTCGATGACGCGTCTCTTCCCGACCCTGGATTTCCCGTCCGTCTCGTCGATCGAGGACGCCACGCTGATCCTTCCGCCCACGCCGGCACTGGCGATGGCGCGGGCCGCGCTGGAGCTGCACGCCTTGCTGGCGGCGCTGGCCGGCGATCGTCCGCTCGTGCTCTTTCTCGACGACGCGCAGTGGGGCGACTACCAGAGCGCGGAGATCTTCCTGCGCCTGTTGCGCGCCGGCGCGGCTCCGCGGATCGTGCTCGTGCTCGCGTACCGCACCGAAGACTGGCGCACGAGCCTGCTGCTGCAGACGATCATCGGCAGCTCGGCGCCGCGCGGGGAGGTGCAGCTCGAGAAGCTCTCGCCGTCGATGATGGACAGGATCGTCCGCCGGCAGCGGCCGGACACGCCGCGGACGTTCCGGGAGGTCGCCGTGCGCGAGGCCGACGGGAACCCCGGGCTGCTGGAGAAGGTCCTTCGCGACGGCCCGTGCCTCGGCGACGCCGTGACGTCGCGGCTTGGCGAGCTCTCCGCGTCGGCGCGGCGCGTGTTCCGGCTCCTGTGTGATGCCGACGGGCCGGTGGCGGAGGATGTGGTGGAGCGCAAGCTCGAGCTGTTCGAGAGCGACGAACCGCTGCGCACGCTGACGCGCGAGCGGCTCATCCGTTTGCGCAGAACGGGAGACCTGCTGGAGATGGACGTGTATCATCCGCGATTGCGCGTGACGTGAAGCGAACCGCACAGTCCGGTGTGCAGTTTGCAGGGGGTGAGCACATGGCAGTCGCGAAGGTTCTGGTGGTCGAAGACGACGGAGCAATCCGCACGCTGGTCGTCGCGGCCCTGAAGCGAGAGCCACTCGAAGTGCACACCGCGAGCGATGGTCTGGCGGCTCTGGAGTGCGTCCGGGCGAACGACTACGCTGTGATCCTTCTCGACCTGATGATGCCGCGGTTGAACGGCTACGATTTCCTGGAGAGTCTCGACTCGGTTCGCGGCAACGGGGAGCCGGTGATCATCGTCATGACGGCCTTCGACACGACGTCGCTCCGAAAGTTGCCGGGGAACCGCGTCCACGCGGTCCTGCACAAGCCGTTCGACGTGGAGCGGGTGGTGGATCTGGTGCGGGACAGTACGGCGGCGCGGGAGGAGCGGGAGCAAGACGCGGAGTCCCGGACGGTACCGCCCCCCTTTGCGGCACCGTTGGACGAAGAGTCGTCGGTGTGTTGAGGACACCGGAATCGGTCAAGGATCGCGATTCACCCGGTAAGGAAGTCAGCGGATCCAGTGCTCGACCGGATAGGCCAGAAACTCCTCGAGCGGAATTCCATCGCCCCCGACGAGGAGGCTGCGGTGGGGCCGGAAGGCCGCGGCGAACGCCGCGAGACCCGGCAGGCCGTCGCGCGCGCGGCCGCTCTTGACCTCGATGGCGATGAGCCTGCGTCCTGATCTGACGACGAAATCGACATCGCGGTTCCGGTCGCGCCAGTAGTAGACCTCGCACGTCCGTGCGGCGGCAGCATTGGCGAGGTGTGCACCCACAGCCGATTCCACCAGGTGCCCGCGGAATTCGCGATCCGTACGTGCGTCCTCCGGACGGACATCCGAGGTCGCCGCGAGCAGCGCGGTGTTGTAGACCTGCAGCTTCGGGCTCGAGCCGCGCTGCCGCGCGACGTCGCCCGCGAACTTGTGAAGTCCCCGTACCATGCCGGCCGCGGAGAGCAGATCGAGGTAGTGCGCCAGCGTCGTGCTGTTGCCGGCATCCTGAAGCTGGCCGAGCATCTTCGTGTAGGAGAGCACCTGGCCGGAGTATCGGCAGGCCAGCTCGAGCAGCCTGCGAAGCAGTGCGGGCTTGTCCACCCGTGTCATGAGAAGGACATCGCGTGCCACCGAAGTCTCGATGAGGGAATCATTGATGTAGCGCTTCCAGCGCGGAGGGTCTTCGATCAGCGGCGCGGAACCGGGGTAGCCACCGAAGAAGAGATACTCTTCCAGAGACCAATCGAACGCCTCACGCATCTCGGTCAGCGACCAGTGCGGAAAGTGGATCAGCTCGAACCGGCCGGCCAGACTCTCGGTCAGGCCTTCCGCGATCAGCAGGGGTGCGGATCCCAGAAGGACGACCTTCAGCGGTCTCCGGGCTCGAGTATCCTCGTCCCACAGACGCTTGACCGTTTCCGACCATCCCGGAATCTTCTGAATTTCGTCGAGGACCAGTACGGAGGATCGGAGACCGGCCTGAACGCGTGCCGCCTCCCACTGCATGGCAATCCAGTCGAGTCCCTTCAACGCCGGCTCGTCGGCGCTCGTGAAGCGGAACGGGATGCTGCCCGTCTCGAGCACCTGTTGGACGGCGGTCGTCTTGCCCACCTGGCGAGGTCCTGCAACGGCCTGGATGAAGCGGCGCGGCTCTCTGATGCGTCGAGCGAGCAGCTCGGCGTTCGGACGGCGATACGGTTTACTCATGACGCTGAGTAATTTTACTCAATTGACTGAGTAAATGGGCATCTCCGAAATGGCGGACGGACGTCCCAGGGACGATCGTCATGACGGCCTTCGATACGACGTCGCTCCGCAAGCTTCCCGGGAACCGCGTTCACGCGGTGCTGCACAAGCCGTTCGACGTGGAGCGGGTGGTGGACCTGGTGCGGGACAGCACGGCGGCGCGGGAGGAGCGGGAGCAGGACGCGGAGTCCCGGACGGTACCGCCCCCCTTTGCGGCGGCGTCGGACGATGAGTCGCCGGTGTGTTGAGGACACCGGAGTGCGAGCTCAAACCTACGCAATGCGGGCCCGCAACCTTAATGCCGAGACTGCGTTTCGACGTGATCCCCGGAACTGGAACTGGCGACCCAGGAGGCCGACGCGGCACTCGGGATCATCGCGGAATCGGTCAAGGAGACGCGATTCACCCGGTAAGGAAGTCAGCGGGTCAAGTGCCGGCCGCCCGGAAGGCGACGACGGTACCGCCGCCCCTTACGGCACCGTCGGACGAAGAGTCGCCAGTGCGCTAGGCGCTTCCACACAAGCTGAAGCAGTACAAAAACTTACTGGCGTTCCTCGGGCTTCGGCGTCGAGAATCCAGAGTGACTCGGCGGGTCGGCTCCGTCACGGGTTCGTTGGTCATGACGACGACACAAGCCCACTCTCCGCTACGTCGTAGTCTTGGCCCCACCAGAAGACGAACATCCCGCTGGACAACCACTCGTCAGCTGAAGCTTGCATCTCGATGCGATCGTCGGACTCGTATTCACTTGGGTTCTCGAGGAACTCTCTCAGGACCTCGCTGAGATCATCGATACCCGCATCACCCTGGCGCAGGCGAAACCGCTTTACGGAGATCGGCTCATCGACCCATCCGAGTTGTTGACGGAGGTGCGACGAAACGCCGGCTAGTATGCGCCTGTGATCGGGCTTGGCTGTGGTGTCGTGGAGTGCCGATGACTCTAGGCGCTCTGTACTTGTCAGCTCCCCGTCCAGGGTGAACCTCAGAAGCCAGGCTTCACCATTCAAGATTCCCCACAGAGCTTGCTGGTCTGCCGACCGTCCGACTTCGAAGTAGTAACCGGGATGTGATTGCAGGACGTACCTGTACGATTCGTCTCGTACGTACGACGTTGTGCTCATTGGATCACCTTACTCAGTGCCATACGGAGTACTCGCCTTCCTCGTCCATGGCATTCCGAGCCATGGGATCCCGTCGTTCGTCACACCGTCCCAGCGAAGCCGGAACCCCTGCGATTCCAGGTTCTTTCGGATTTGCGTCTCGAGGTCGAGAGCACTCCTTGAATTGGCAACTTCCCAGTATTCAGCTTCAATCCGATAGCCCCACTTCTGAGACTTGCGCCGATACATATGGAAGCGGGTATAGATGTTCAAGCCGCCAGTGGTCTTTCCGACTTTCAGGATCTCACCGTTCGCGGTGTTTCGAAGCATATACACGTATCCTTGGTTGGATGGATACGTGGTTTTCGTCAGCTTCGAGAGGCCACCATTGGCCGTAGGTAACTGGAGTCTAGGTCCGGACATGTCGAGTTTGTGTCCCGGGCCGAAGATCTCGATCCCGCCGCAGTTGTGGACCAGCACGTCCGCGCCGTCGATGAAGTACGAGTGATCGGACTGGACCTCGATGTCGAACACGCGTTCGACTTCCTCTCGCGTGATCGAGGCGATCTTCGCCTGGCCGTCGCGCGTGCGGACGTGATCGCCCGGTTGCAGATCCGCCGCGGGGATCCAGTCGTTCTGTTCGACGGAGAAGACCCGGTGGGCCGGAGTCGTGTCGAGCGCTGCCGACTCGCCTTCGAACCGCAGCCTCAGGATCCGGTCGCGGTGCGTGAACGTGGAGAGGACGACGCGGCCCGGACCCTTCGCGATCTCGGGCATGCGCTCGAGTGCGACGACGTAGCCCTGATCGTCCGGGTTGCGCTCGGTCGCGAACGTGATCGTGCGACCGGCATAGGCCTGGTGCTCGACGATCCATGAGAGAGGCCGCAGGGTCTCGATCTCGTAGACGTCGTCCGGATCGTCCGGGTTCGCCATTCGCAGCCTGAGGAGGTGCCACTCGCGCTCGTCGAAGGTCAGCGAGTCTTCCGGGATATCGGTGAACTGCGTGGCGGCGACGCGATCGCCGACGCGGAGCTCGTCGATCGGTACAGCGCCGCCGTCCGGTGTGGAGATGGGCGTTCCGGCAGCGACGCAGTCCGGCACGAATCCGGGACAGCGCTTGCGCATCAACGCCTTAGCGGTCTTGCGCACGCCGAGGCCGACCTGGACGACGTCGAAGATGTTCGAGAGGCCAAGCTCGCCCCTGGTGTAGTCCTCGTAGAGACGGGCGCCGGCCTGGACGGCACTGGCGGCCTGATCGAGGGCCTGTGCGGTGTCCAGCACCTTCGCTACCTTGCGCCCGGTGCTGTAGGCATCCACGGCCGCATTCCCGGCACGGTAGGCCTTCAGCCCGGCGCCGACGCCTCCGGGGACGAAAGGCAGAGCGAGGGCGGCGGCGTCCAGACCCACGCCGACGACGTCGAGGGCTTTCTCCCAGAACGACGTGTTCTCGTCCCATTGCGAGATCGCGTAGATCCCCAGGCCGAGCGACGCGGCGTCCCAGACGCTCTCGACGATCTTCCCGCTCGGATCGGCTTTGTTGACCGGATCGTGCGCGAAGCCGGCGTAGAGGTTCGACGAGTCTGCGTATCCGGATGGATCCGGCGTGAGGAACGCGCCCGTGGCCGGGTCGTACCAGCGGGCCCGGAAGTAGACGAGCGACGTGGCCGGCTCGACGAACGGCGCGGCCTTGAAGCCGGTGAAGAGCTTCGTTTTCGACTCGGCATTCCCGGCGAGGTACAGATCGGTCATGCCGTAGACGTTCTTCGTCTTGGTCTGGCCGGCGGCGATGCCGGAGAGGAACGTCTGGAGAGAGGCGAACGACTGGCGGGCGATCACCGGCGCGTCGGGCTCGGAGAGGACTCCGTACACGTCCTTTGCCCACGACGGGGCGTTGCTGACCGGCGTCGTGCCCCAACGCGTCGCGCGCAGCGTGTCGCGCAGCGCGATCTCGAGAGCGACGCCGGCGTTGGACATCGAATTCCACTGATCGGCGTCGAGCTCCCACTCGATGGTGTAGGGGGGGTCCTGCAACTCGGGCGTGGCCGTGGTCGCGTAGACCATCGCGTTCTGGTCGTCGATGGCTCCGAGGCGGACGCCGTCGGCGAGCGAAGCGGCGTCGATCTCCTCGGTGAGGTGGACGCGGACGGTCACGGTCTCGACGTTGCCGGCACCGTCCTTCCTGGCCTCGATGTCGATCGAGTCGACGACCGCCCCCTGGAGGAAGCGCGGCGCGTCGCCATAAGCATCGGCGTAGAGCACGCGCTCCACGACGTCACCGGTCGCGGCGTCGACGATGCTCTGCAGGGACCCGGTGCCCGCTTCGTCGACGATCGGCAGGTAGGTGTGAACGATGCCGCTGTCGTCGGCGGCGAGGATGCGGATCGGGTCGTCATAGCCCTGATCGCCGTGCAGGTACTGCCGCAGCAGGCCGACCTCGGGATCGGCGATGACGGTCGTGCTGCGGCCCTCTTCGAAGATGGCCACGAGACGATCGACGATCGGATCCCAGACGAAGGTCGTTCGGGCCGGGAGTCCATCGGACAGCAAGAAGGCGACCCGGTCCTCGGCGGTCCATCCACCCGTCTCCAGCGGACGCAGCGCGGTCCTGCCGACGATGCGGTTGTTGGGATCCAGCGTGTACTCGATGCGACGGCCGTCGACGACATTCGTCACGGCGATCAGACGTCCCAGTTCGTCGAAGTCCGAGGTCCAGTCGCCCCCCTTCGTGCGGCGTCCGCCGATGAAGTCGTAGGCGCGGGTGTCCTGGACCTGACCGTCGAGGCTCAGGGCACGGCTGACGAGCTGGTTGGCGTCGTTCTTCGTCGCGGTCCAGCTCGGCGGCTCGATCGTGGCGGCGGCCGCGCCGAGATCCTGGTGCTGCTGCGGACTGAGGAGCGCCGGGATGCTGCGCGATTGGCGGAAATCGTTGGGCGTGTAGGTCTCGACCGTTGGGACGGAGGCGACGCCGAAGTCGAGCCAGGACTGCTCGAGCCGGCCGCGCGCGTCGTAAAGCCACTTCGACGCGCGGTTGCTCATGCCGAGGTCCTGCGTGCGCGTCACGCGGTCCGCGGCGTCGCGCTCGTTCCTGCTGCCGCCAACGATCTCGAGGCCGATTCTCGACTCCGCTGACGCGATGAGGAACGATTTGGTGCCAGTCGTGCCGCTGTCGCCGCTGTAGGCGTAGTGCGTTTCGAGGAGGGCCGCGCCGGCCGCGCGACGGCGCGAGGCCAGCTTGCTGACAGCGCGTCCTTCGCCGGCCGTGAGGATGCCGGTTGCACCATGCTGCTGGATCAGATTCGCGCCCGCATCGCGCGCCTCGACGATGGTCTGCAACCAGGGCGAGGCGGTGTTGTCGCCGGCGGCCGCGGTGCCGGCGCCGGGCATGCGCCACGACTCCCGCTCGCCGTCGAACACCGACCAGGTGTGCGTCTGGGTGTGTACGTCGAGGACGACCGCGGCGCCGAGACCCGAGCCGTCCGCGTACCGAATCGTGCGGGTGAGCGCCGGGCGGCCGAGGCGGTCGTAACCCTCGTACTCGATGGCGGCGTCCTTGTTGCGAACCCGCGTGACGCGGCCCCCGGTGTCGTATTGATACTCGATGAGGACCGGTCCGCCGGTGCCCGCGCCAATATGGATCGAGAGGAGGCGTCCGGCCGGACCGTAGTTGTTCGCGAGCCATTGACCGGCGCGGTCCTTGGTCGCCAGGACCATCCCGCTCCCCGGCTCGTAGGTCGTCTCCTCGGTCGTGCCGTCCGGATACTGCACCATCGTGACGCGACCCAGTCCATCGGTGGTGAGCGTCGTGGTGGCGCCGCTCTCGTCCTTGTAGCTGCGCGCGCCGCCGAGCGCGTCATAGGTGTACTCGATGGTGCCGCCGCCGGGATGGGTGCTGCTGGTCAGGAGACCGCGCCCGTCGTACGTCGCGGTGGACGCGGAGAGACCCTGGGCGTCGAAGGAGAGCACGTTGCCCGCTTCGTCGTAGGTCATCTTCGTGGAGTCGGATGCGCCGGCGACGGTGGTCTCGATGGGGCGCTCGAGTCCATCGAAGACCGTGGTCGTCGTGGAGGACGCGCCTGCGCGGGGCTCCTTCATGGTGACCTGGGTGGGCACGCTCCCATTGGAGTAGGCGTACTCACTCTCTGCGAAGATATCGTTGCCGGACGGGGCGCTGTCGGGGCCGGAGGAAGCGCCATAGACCTCACGCGTCAGGCGGCCGACGGCGTTGAAGTACTGCTGCTGCACGCGTACCGGTCCGCCCGGTGCCTCGGTGGAGATCGACGGCACGGCGCCAATGCGTGTGCCGCGCTCCGTGTCTCCGGCGTTCCAGGTGAGATAGGTCGTGCGTGCGCGTCCGCCGGAGTCGACGTCTTCATTGGTGGCGCGGAGGCGGCCGAAGTCGGTGAAGAAGTTCTTGGTGTGGCCGATGATCGCGCCGTCCGAGGCGCGCTGGATGATCTCGAGGGGCTCGTCCCAGGCCCCCCACGTCGTCTGTGTGCGGAGGCCGTCGGCGGTGACGGCGTCGATCTGGCGTCCACGCGCGTCGTTGACGACGAGCGTGGCGTTGCGAACGCCGTCGCTCTGATACGACGGCGAGCCGCTGCGGTCGTAGCCGCTGATGGTGCGCATGGACGCACCGCCTGCGCCCGATTCTTCGATGACCGTCGGCCGACCGAGGCCGTCCAGGTTCGTGACCGTGGTTTTCCCGCCGGGACCGTTCTCGGTGATCTTTCGGCCCACATAGTCATGGTCGGTCGACTGCACGAGCGTCGTCGGCGATCCGTTGACGGCCGCGCCGGAGGTCGAGCGCGAGGTCTCGCGACCCATGGCGTCGTACGCGAAGCGGGTCTCGACATTGCCGACCCCGGTCTGTTGCCGCGAGAAGAACGCGAGACGCCCGGCGGCGTCATAGCCGAACGACTCCTTGGTCAGGACCGAGCCGTTGCTGTCGGTGACGAGGATGTAGGTCTTGCGGCCGTGCGCGTCGAGATGGGTCTCGGTGGTGACGCCGCGCTTGTCGTCCTTGATGTCGATCTTCTCGCCGCCGGCGGCAAGATCGGTGTAAACGAACGTCTGGCTGACGTCGCTCCCCGAGGAGATGTTGCTCGTTCGGGAGCGGGCCAGCAGCGGCGTGGTGTCGGCGCCGTAGTAGGTGGTCGTGGTCTCCTGGACGACGGAGCCGCCCTGCTTCTTGCGGAATGCGGTCGGAAGGCCGAAGTCGTTGTACTCGGTCTCGGTGGTGAAGCCTTCTTCCTGCTGGGTCACGGTATCGCGATCGCGGCTGGGGCTCTGGTTGTCGCGATAGGCGAGGTCGCCGCCGCCGCCACGGCCGACCGCGGTCTGCGTGGCCAGGGCCGTCGGGCTCGACGTGTCGTACTTGATGTCGGTCTCGACGGGGGCGGGGAGATTGGGACCGGTCGTGACGGCGTGCTCGAGGACCATGCCCGGGGCGATGCTCGGCTCGCGATGCCCGTTCGAACTGGGGTCTTTCGCATACCTCCAGGTGTTCACGGCGCGCAGGCCGTTCGCGTATTCGATCGAGTCGTGCAGGCCTTCGTCGTTGTAGGTGAATTTCGCCGAGAGCTGGCCGGACGAGTGCGACATGTTGACGTTCGCGGCGCCAGTGATCGAGGAGGTCTCGATGATGGAGACGCTGGTGATGGTCCCCTCGGCGATGTGCGCGCGCCCGTCGTGGTCGGTCGCGGGTGTGAGCGTGTACTGGCGCCGTTGCCCGTACGCGTCCTCGCTCGACACGCTGGTGGCCGAGGTGTGGTTGAAGGTGACCCGCTCGCCGGTGGCCCAGGTCTGGGTGGTGAGACGGTCGCGCGGATGCCCGTTGTAGGCATAGTCCAGCGTCACCCGCGCCGCGCCGCCGGAGGCATTCTGATCCGGCTCGGTGATCGTCTCGAGGTTGCCGACGAAGTCGACGTAATCGCTGAAGCCCTGCGTCGGTGTTGCACCCGGGATCGGCAGCGACACGGATTCATAGGTGTACACGGTCGTCGGACGGTTGCTGCCGGTGAAGCTGAAATCGGCGGGAACGCCGTTGCCGCCCTGCACCTCGGGTGCCTTGACCGTGGTGAGCCGGCCGAGGTCGTCGTACTCGTACAGCGTCGAGCGCTCGCGCCAGTCCTTCACCTCCTTGAGGAGGCCCGGATAGGCGCCGTCCTGCCCGGCATCGGCCTCTTCCCAGTAGGTCAGCTCGCTGGGACGCTCGACCGGATCGACGATCTGGGCGAGACGTCCGGTGTGGTCATAGAGGTAGCGGATGACGTTGCCCTTGCTCGTACCGGCGGCGACGGCGATGTCGTCCGCGAACTCGTCGGTCTCGAACATGAGCCGCCCGATGTCGTCGAAGGCGGTGGCGCGCCATTTCTGGTCGAGGAGCATCCAGCCGCGGTCGATGCGGAGGAGCTTCATGAAGAAGCCCTTCGGCGACGTGTACGTCCCGTCGGACGAGTCGACCTCGAAGAGCCAGATCTCGCCGCTGCTGTCGCGGAGCTCGACGTTCCCGTTGGGGAGTGCGCGGAGGCGGCGCAGGTTCGAGGACTCCCAACCCTGACCGAGGACCGTGCCGCCGAGGGTTCGCGAGCGGTAGGTACGATCGAAGAGGACGTCGAAGCCGGCGCGGCCGCCGGCGTGCAGATCGAGAGTACCGGTCTGCATCTCGCCGGAGTGGAGGTAGACCGTGTCCTGAACCGCGCCATCCGCGACGGGAGGATTCTGCCCGGCGACGCGGACGTCATGCGCGCGTACGGTGTCGGCCATGATCGTGGCGAAGCGCGTGACGAGACGGTTCTCTTCGCCGAGGTACTCGTAGGGTGTGTCGGCGAAGATGTTGTTGCCGTCGGCCACGACTTCGGGGCGTACGGCGACGATCCGGCCGTTCGTCCAGAGCTCGTACACGCCCTCGTCCTCGGTGCGGTTCTCGAGGTACTGCGGACGCTCGCAGAAGGGACAGCCGGCTTCGGCTTTCTCCTCGGGGCTCAGGGCGTTCGGCCAGAGGTACTGCGCGCTCGCGCGCGGATCGGCGATGGCCACGATCCACGGCGAGACGAACTTGTTGAAGCCCTTCTGGTAGCGGAGGGCTTGGACGAGGGCGGGGTCTTCCTCGGGAACCAGCCGTTGCAGACGGAACGTCGTCGCCGCGCGGCTGGGATCCTCGGCCGAGCCGTTGCGGCGGAAGCGGCGCAGGTGGGACCGCGGGAGTCCGGCCGGAGTCTGCTCGGTGACGGCATTGAAGACGCGCTCGCTCTCGACCGCGACCTGAAGCTCGTTGTTCGAGTGCGTGAGCAGCTGCGCGATCGCGCCGGGCAGCGAAACCTCGAGACGGAAGGTGCCGAGCGATGCGTTCTCCTTGCAGCGCGGCGTGGAGCCGTCGCACGGCGGCAGGGCGTTGATCTCGTCGAGGATCCGCTTCGGAGGCTCGACGCCGTGAGGCACGATTCCGCCGACCTCGCTGAGTGCGTCCTTGCCGAGGTCGACCTTCATCTGCACGCGGGGATCGATCGCGGCTACGACTTTCATCGTCTTGCTGACCACGTGGCCGGCGTACATCATCCCGGTATCGGGATCGACGACCGGGGCCACGATGCCTTGCGCGGTATTCGGTTCGGAGGTCCAGATGATGCGCGGATCGGGCGCGCCGACACCATCGGGATACTGCGGCGTGCCGTTGATCGCGGCCTTGGCGGTGGGGAAGAGCTCGTCGGGACCGATCGCGGCGCCGGTGGCGTCGAAGCGCTCGTCGATGCGCGAGAGGTCGATGAGGTGCACGCGGCCGTAGCGGCTGGTGACGACGGCAAAGTTGGTGCGCGGAATCGTCCGCACGCCCATCGCGCCGCCCGGCACCCAGATGATGTCCGCGAGGTGGATCGGGTTGAGCGGGAAGTAGGGGATCAACTCCGTGGGACTCGGGTCGCCGCCGACTTCGACGACGAGCAGGCCGAAGTCGCCCGAGGCGAGGAGCACGTAATCGCGCTGGACGGCCTGGTTGGCCATCGATCGCCGCACGCCCCGCTTGTTGTCGGCGGCCTCGAGGCGCCACGTATAGTTTGCGACGGAGAGGAAGTGCGGATAGGGCTGACGACCGGCCACGCCGCTGTAGGCTGCCTTGAGCGCGGTGATCCGGGGGTGATCGAAGGCCGGATCGACGGCGCGGATGATCAGACCGTTCGGGCCGCGCTGATCGCACGCGCTGGAGTTGTTGATCGACGTGCCGGAGCCTGAGTCCGTCGGCGGCTTGAAGCGGAGGTCGAGCATTCCGCGGTAGGGCTCAGGTGCGTACGCGAGCAGATTCGTGGTCCCTGGCTCGGGCCGGATGGCGGTGTCGGAACTGAGCCAGATCTCCTGGATGGCCGGCGCGGGCGGAACGATGTTGTTGGGGAAGCACGACTTGACGTTCAGGCCGCGAGTCAGCGCCACCTGCTCGGCCGCCCGCCGGAAACCGGACGGAGGATTCGGCTGGCGGTTCGACTCGATGGCGTTGAGGTCGTACATGCCGATGCCGTAGCCGAGGTGGGAGATGAAGCCGTAGGTGGTGCGGTTGCGGATGACGCGGATGCGGTCGGTCGGCCCGGCGAGGATGTTGTTGATCGTCGCCGCCTGCGTTTCCGTGGCGTCGGCGGACCAGCGCATGTCGAGGGTCTGGTTCTCGACGGTGATGCGTTGGATGCGATAGGGGTTGTCGGGGTCGAGGCCGAACGAGACGGACATCTTGGCCATGCCGTTCAGATAGGTCGCGCCCATGGACGCGCCGGCGCCGTCGACGAAGTCCTGCCTCCCTTCATAGGCGGTCTCGACGTCCTGGACGGCGAGCTGGATCTTGCGGGGGAACGACTCCGGACGGTCGGACAGCATGGTGTTGCTGAACAGGCCGAGGCCCGAGCTGTACCCGACGCGCCAGTTCGTGAGAGTGCTGCCGTAGACCTTGCAGCACGTGCCGCCGCTGATGAAGTCCTCGAGGCGATAGCTGCGCAACGCCCCGGCCGCGGGACCGAGATTGGTCGTGTAGATGCGGCCGTGATGATCGCTGGCGAGGGCCCAGACCTCGTCGTTGTTGCTCGGAGCGACGGCGATGGGCGCGGGCACGCCGTTGAGGGATGCGGGATCGGATACGTCGTAGGCGATGATGCCGCCGTTCCCCGCGCCGACGAGGAGGATGTTGCCGTTGAGGGCGAGGTCGCGGGTTGCGCCGTTCGGCAGCTCGAACGAGCCGATGGTGCCTCCCGGCTTGCGGGCCCGGAACTCGAGCCAGAGGTCGTTGCCGCCGCCGATCCCGCTGGCGTTGCCGTTCACCACGATCGCGCCCTGGCCGAGAGTCAATCCCGCCGAGCCGTCCTGGCCGCCTTTGTCGGCAATGCTCTTGTCCAGCGCGATGCGATACAGGGCGTCGCGCTGCAACGAGGAGGGAAGCGTGATGGTGATGCGGCGGCCGCCGGAGTCGGCGGTGAAGCGGGCCATGTCGCTGATGTCGGTGTAGACCGGCGACGTCGCCCCATCCGGCAGCGTGCCCTTCTCCAGCCGGATCCTGGTCTTGAGGAAATCGTGGATCGGGTCTTCGTCCACACCGTCGATGAAGATGGGCTCGTTGAAGACGACGGTGATGGGACTGTTGGGATCGACCAGGCGCTCTTCGACGAGCAGGACGATCCGGTCTCCGCGACTTGCGGACAGCGACATCCCGCCGCCGGCGGTGCCATCGACGTACCCGCCTTTGGTGACGTTGAGCATCTGCACGCGGGTATCCGCCGGCAGCGGCTCGCTGGAGGGAACGACGCTCACCTGGCCGTTGGCGAGGCGTACCACGAAGTTGCGCGCGGTACGAATGTTGACGTAGGCAACATTGAGGTCGATCAGGTCGACGCGGAACGGCGTGCCGAAGACCGGGTAGGGACCGCCCTGATTGTTCTGCGGCGGCGGGAGCGTGCTCACGCCGGGGTCGCCGATGGGGAGCGGATCGTAAGCCTTGGTGAAGGCCTGCAGTCCGGTCGACGCGTCGACGCCGACGACGGTGAAGGGCACGCCTTGCAGCACCGGAATGGCGATGCGCCCGCGCTCGACGACGTAGTAGTGCGCGGCGTACATCGACGCGAGGATGTTCCAGAAGATGTCGTAGCTCGCCTGCAGTCCTCCCATCGCCGCCCAGCCGACGGCTCCGCCGACCGGGACCCTGATGTCGTGAACCATGTAAACGCCGCTGCGCTGGACCCGGAGCAGGTAGTCCTTGAGATCGTCTCCGGTCAGCGTCTGGTTCGTGGTGACGCCGCCCGTGTGGTTCGTCACGCTGATGCGTTTCGCTCCCGGCGACGGATCGACGGTGGTGGTGAATTTGCCGCCGGCGATGCGGAGGGTGTCGATGGCCATGAGGCGCGGTCCGCGGATGGACCGCCCCTTCAGCGAGAGGATGAAATTGCGATTGGTGGTCTCCATTCCGGCCGGGACCGGGATCTCGACCTCGATCGCGTTGTTGGCCTTTCCTTCGAAGTCGATCTTCACGCTCGCCGCGAAGTTGAGCTCCTGGTCGAGGGCGGGGACGTCGTCGAAGAAGGTCTTGGCGACGACGCTGGCGGTGACCAGCGTGGCCTCGTCGAAGGTGCCGGCGGGAACGTCGATGACGATGTCGTCGGCGGTGACGAAGCGTGCCGCCACGCCCGCGGGGACGACGAAGCCGCGGCGATCCGCGGTGACGAACGGCGTGAGCGGAATGATCGCGGCGAGATTGCCGGCGTTGTTGACGGCACGGAGATCGATGAGGTCCGACATCGTGACGCGGTCGGCGCGGTCGCCTCCGTCGCCGACGAGGAAGGTGAAGCTGCCGTCGGCGGCGGCGGTGGCCTGATAGCGCGTGATGAAGTCGCGCTGCCGGCGAACGACGAGTGCCTGCCAGTTGGCGGGCAGAGCGCCGGCGGCGCCGGTGACGCGCGAGACGCCGTTGGCGTCGGGGATGGTGATGGAGACCAGCTCCGCGCGCACTTCGGTGTTGAGGATGACCTCGGAGGTGGTGAAGCCGTAGGTCGTGACGTTGCCGAGCTCCGCGCCGTTCGGCGCGCGGATGCGCGGCGACACGAGGACGATGTAGCGGTGCCCCGATTCGAGTGTCGTGCCGGGCGTGAGGGCCCAGTTCACGGCGAGCGTGCCGTCCGCGGTGGACTTGCCGGCTACGGCGATGCCGGAAGATGCGTCGACGACCTTGATCGCGTCGTCGGTGACCGACGCGGGATCGATCGCCGGCGTGAACGTCGCGCGAACGCCGGTGGACGGGGAGACGTCGGTGACGCTCGACGCGCCGAGGGTGACGAGCGCGGGCGGCTGTCCGGCGAAGACGGTGACGGAGACGAGACGCGGAGGCTGCGGGACGAGGGAGAGATCCACGCGCACGATCTCATCGGCAGCCGGCGCGGACGCATGCGTGTACGCGGCGCCGTCGCCGGTCTCGGTGTGCCGCGGCGTCAGTGCGAACGGCGCGGCGGGCGCGGCGAGCACGGGGATGTTGTAGATGCCGTCGGTGCGCGTCAGATCGGCGACGCCGAGTCCGTTCGCGGTGACGCGCGCGTTCGGGAGGAGTGTTCCGCCGAGGCGGAGGACGCCGGTCGCGAAGGCGACCGGAGCGTCGGCGGCGAGGAGGAGATAGCGGCCCTCGTGCGCGATACCGTCCAGCGGCAGCACGGAGCGGTCGATGGACGTCGTCGTTGCGCGTGCTGAGGACGGGCGTTCCATCTGCGCGGCCAGGCGCACCATCTGTCCGTAGGGCGTCTGGTCGAGCAGTTCCACGAGGATCAGTTGAGTGCCGAGTGCTGCGTGCTGGGTGCTGAGGGTGAACGTTGCGCGGGCGGGTTTGAACAGCTCGACCCGCGACGGCTCGACGTCGATCTCTCCGTCGCCGTCGACGTCCTGAGGCTGCGCTGGCGTCGCGCGCTGGAGCGTGAGCGTGAAGCCGCCGACGATCTGGAAGCCCTGGATCGTGCCGACGGCGTCGAGATCCTGCTCGGTCAACGACAGAGCGGTCGCGCGGAGCGGCTCGGGCGCGGCGCCGGCGGGGATGTCGACGGCGATGCGGTCGTCGCCCGGAATGCGTCCGCCCTCGCTGCCGACGAGCGTTCCGCGGTCGAGGCGTCCCGGATACGGAACGACGCGGATGCGATCGAAGCCGATCTCGAGGATGACCTGCGCGGCACGGGGGCTGGGCGCGAGATGGAAGTCGGCATTGCCGACGCTGCCGGCGAGGTTGCGATAGAGAAGGAGGTCGGTCGCGAACGGCGGATCGAGGAGGCGCGAGCCGTCGGCGAGGTGCAACTCTTCATCGATGTACGCCTGGACCGCGGTGCCGCTGGGGAACGTCGCGGCCCCTTCGCCTTCGATCTGCAGTGCGGCCACGGTGCGGCCGCTCGGCAGGACGATGGGCGGATCGAGGGTGAAGGCGCGAGAGACGAGCGGCGCCTCCTCCTCGGGCGCGGGGACGCCGGCGAGGACGGCGCCGGTTTGCGCGAGCGGCGGCACGACGAGTCCCGGAGCCTTGTCGGCGTAGACGAGCGCGTAGGCGCCGGCGGTGGAGATCGGAAGCGTGACTTTGCCGTCCGTGATGTTCACGACGGATACGAGGACGTTCCACTCGTCGCGCACTTCGTCGTAGCGAACGGCGGCGAGGTTCTGTGTTGCGGCGATGATGTCCGTTGCGGGGACGGTGAAGGTGAGCTGCGCGCCGGTGAGCGGTTCATCCGCGACGACCTCGGCGGCCGCGAGGGGAGACCAGCCGAGAGGGAGCAGACCGGTGAGAGCCTGCGCGCCGACCGCGGTGACCGTGGCTGCGCCGGGCGACGTGAGCTCGACCGGACGGGTGAGCGGAGTCTCGCCGCCGTGGGTTTTCGTGTCGTTGCGCCGGGTGAGGCGGATGTCGATCGGCACGACGCCCGCCCCGGAGGGGACGACGATCTGTCGCCACACGCTGGTGTAGCCGGTCATCGACGCGCGGATGGTGTGCGCCCCCTCGGGGAGACGCACGAGGTAGCGGCCGCGCGCGTCGGAGCTGGACGTGAACGCCTGTGTCGCGACGCCCCCGCCCGCCCGAGCGGCGGCGTGGGACGCCGCCGGGCCAGCCGGCGAGGACGCCGGCGCTCCGGAAACTTCCACGGTCACCGTCGCGCCGGGCAGCGGCCGTCCGGTGGTCGCATCGTAGATTTCGCCGGAGATGAAGCCGGAGCCGTCGCCGGCGGGAGGCTGCTCGCCGCCGATGGTGAAGGTCTGGGTGTAGGGCACGACCAGGCGATTGCCGATCGTGTCGAGAATCGCGGTGCCGACGTTGAGGGTGAAGCTGCGCGCGGAGAGGTCCTCGGACGGCACGAGCGCGACGCTGCTCCCGGTGACCGTGGCGTTGCCGCCGATGTTGCTGCCATCGCTGAGCGTGAGGTAGAGAGCGCCGCTCGCGCCGGTCGTCGCCGACGCGGGGTCGATCGACTCGGAGAAGTCGATCATCAGCCGGTTCGGGCCGCCGCGATCGTATGTGGCGTTGAGGACCTGCGGCCCGGTGCAATCGACGCGGAAGCCGAGCTCCGCCGCGGGCGAGAGGCTGCCGTCGGAGCCGACGATGCGCACGCGCACCACGGCGTACCCGGACTGGCCGCTGAGCGGGAAATTGAATGTGAAATCGCCCTGCGCGTCGGCGAGGGTCGTGAGCGCGAGCGAGCCGGCGGCGAGCTGCAGGCGCGCGCCCGCGGGCGCGGTGCCGCGGACCATCACGGTCTGTCCGCAGAAGGCCTCGGACACCGGCGTGAGTGCCGGCGGCGTGGAAGGAGCGCTCGTGCCGACCGTGAACGGCGCGACCCACTCACTCTCGAGCGACGAGCCGGCGACGTCCTTCGCGCCGGTGCCGGCGCGGAGCATGTAGTGCGCGCCGCGCGTGAGCAGCGCGGCCGGCGCGAAGGTGAGGACGTCCTTGTCCAGGAACAGCGTCCCGCTGACGGTCGCGCCCGCGGAGTCTTCGAGACGGAACCCGCCACCCGCGAGCGAGGCCCGATCCATCGGCGCGGAGAAGAGCACGAGCAGCAGCGCGCCGGCGTCGACTTCGACGGCGTTCGGCGCGGGGAAGGACTCGATGACTCTCGGTGCGGCGGCGAGCTTCGTGACGACGACCGTGTCCACGGCGCTCAGGCCGGTCGGCTCGGTGACGCGCGCGATGACGGTGGTCGTGTTGCCGATCGTCGAGAAGGGCGCGGTGGCGGTGAAGGTCGAGCCGTCGATCGTCGCCGCGGTTCCGGCGACGTCCACCGTCGACCCCGGGGCGGCGGCATAGGTGCCGCTCACGGTGAACGTGTCGCCCGCGGACGGGCCGAAGTACGCGTTGTTCGCCGGCGAGGTGATGCCGATCGATGGTGCGCCGGCGGTGAGTCGCACGGTGACGGTGGCCGTGGCTTCCCGGTTCGCCTGATCGCGTCCGGAGACGCGCAGGGTCTGTTCGCCGGAGACGAGCGGCACGTCGGTCGCGACGTACGTTCCGGTGGTATCGCTCAGGCGCACCGACTGCGCCGATGTGCTCGCGCCGGTCGCGACATTCGTGATGACGATCGTCGCCGGATCGAGGTGGCCGAACGTCCCCTCGACGTCGATCCCCGGCGTGCCGGTGGTCGTGCCGGAGATGGGAGAGCTGATGATGATGGCGGGCTCGTTGCGCAGCGCGTAGAGGCGGCGCGATGCGGTGGCCACGCGGCCGGCCGCGTTCCTGCCGCGGGCGACGAGCACGTTCAGTCCGCTCGCGAGACGCACTCCGGCGACGGTAAAGGGACGCGTCACCGAGGCATCGGTGCCGGCGATGACCGCGGTCGCGCCGTTGACGTCGGCGGAGATGACTCCCGGTCCCACCGTGCCGGAGACGGTGATGCTCTCGCCGGCGGTGACGAAGCCCTCGTCCGGCGAAGTGATCTCGATGGACGGATCGCCGGTGACGCGACTGAGGGTGATGGTCACCGGATCTCCGAACGCGACGCCCGCGGCGTCGGTGCAGCGGAGGGTGACGACGTTCGCGCCTTCGAGCGGAAGCTCGACGGTCGCGCGGAACGAGCCGTCGGAAACGCTCGCGGCCACGTCGTTGACCTTCACGCCCTCGGACGTCGTGCGTCCGAGGAGCGTGGTCGATGCGGAGAGAACGACGGCGCCGTCGGCGGGATCGAAGTCGGCCAGTACACAGGACACCGCGCCGCCGCCGGTGGCGCCGATGAAGAACGTCCGCTCGACGCGGGTCTCGTTGCCGGCCTCGTCGCGGGCGACGGCCACGGCGAGGTGGCCGCCGGTCGCGCTGACGGTGTGCGGGATCGACACGACCTTCGTGCCGTCGATGGTCAGCTCCGAGGTGACGCTGCCACGGTTGTCCGACGCCTGAAGCGAAAGCACGGCCTCGGTGGCGAAGCGCGCACCGTCGTTGAGCGGCTGGTCGCTCTCGAGAATCGTGAGCGCGGGCGGCGTGAAATCGGCGGTGACCACGACCGACGCGGAGTTCACGGTCGTGCCGCCGGTGGCCGTCGAGGCGGTGATGGTGTTGTCGCCCTCGACGAGCGGGTAGCCACTGAGGCGGAACGCGCCGAGGGGATCGACCGGCGCGGTCTGCGCGCCGATGGTGACGATGCCGCTCGGGCTCGTCGACAGCACGCGGCCGAGGACTTCGGTGGTCGGGCGATTCGTGAGCGCGCGGTCGGGCGGGTAGGTCAGGATGATGCCGGGACGCACGTCGTCGCGCGTGACCTCGACCTCGTCCAGCCCGACGTTGCCGGCCTGGTCGCGGGCCGTGGCGACGATGCGGGTGGTCCCGAATTCGAGATAGAGCGAAGGCAGCACGAACAGGCCGTTCGCGTCGAGCGCGACCGGATAGCCGTTGACGTCCGCGGCGACGGCATTCGTGGCCACGCCGCGCACTTCGACCTCCGTCGCCGAAACGGTGCCGGACTGCGGGAAGGTGATCTGGACCGACGGCGCGGTGCGATCGATGACGAAGAGCGCTTCCGCGCTGCCGGTGTGGCCGAGCGAGTCGGTCGCGGTGGCGACGAGGCGGTACTGGCCGTCGGCGGTGATGGTCGTGCCGCTCGTGAACGGTGCGCCGTTGAGCGTCGCGGTGAGCGTGGCGGCCGCGTCGCTGACCCGGATCTCGGGCGTGACGGCGCGGGTGTAGATCGTGTTCGGCGCGAGCGGCGCGCCGTTCTCGAGAATCGTCACGATCGGTGGCGCGGTCTTCACGGTGACGACGTAGTCGACCTGCGCGCTGTTGCCGGCGAGGTCGGTTGCGCGGAGGATGAAGCGGTTGATCCCTTCGGCGAAGGCGACGCCGGCCAGGACGAACGTCGCGTCGGGAGCGGGAGCAACGGTGAGCGCGGTTCCGAGCAGCTCGATCCTCATCGCATCCGGATCGGTGGTGCCGGCAATGCTGGCCGGCATCGTTCCGACGGTCGTACCTTCGGCGGGATTGAGATTGCGGATCGCGGGCGGCGTGCGATCGATGGTGAACGGGAACGAGCGCGTCGTGGAGTGTCCCGCGCAATCGGTGGCCGTGACCGCCAGCGTGTGCGCGCCTTCCGCGCTGATCGTGGTACCGGACACGTACCCGGCGCCGTCGAGGGTGGTCGCGACCTGGACGCTGGGATCGGCGTCGATGGCCCGGACGAGGAGCGTCACGGAGCGATTGAGCAGCGTGGCCGTGAACGGTGCGCCGCTCTCTCGTACCTCGATCGCCGGCGCGGTGCGGTCGATGAGCACCGAGCGTGCGAGCGTGGTGAGGTGGCCGAGGGTGTCGGTGGCGACGACGGTGAGGAGTTGCGGGCCCTCATCGACGGGGACGGTCGCGGTCCACGTGTCGCTGGTGATCGTGGCAACGACGCCGTTCACCTTCACGGTGTCGACGCGCGGATCGCTGACGGTGCCGGTGACGGTGAGCGTGGTCGCGTCGAGGCACGCATTCTCCGCGGGTGCGGTGATGGTGATCTCCGGCGCGCGCGTGTCGAGCTCGAGACGGAGCTGTGCCGTGCCGACGTTGCCGGCCTTGTCGGTCCCGGTCGCGGTGATGGTGTTCGTTCCCTCCACGAGCGCGACCGGATCGGTGAGGAACGTCTTCGCCACGAGATCGACCGTGGCGGGGTTGCCGGCGACGACGACGGTGATGGCGTCGTCCGAGCCGCCGGCGATGACGACGGTGGGGCTGCTCACGACCGTGCCGTCAGGGTGCGAGGTGAAGGTCAGAGCGGGAGGGGTCTGGTCGATGGTGAAGGTCGCGATGACGGGATCGCTCTGCCACCCGACTTCGTCGGTCGCCACGACGGAGACTGTGTAGGTGCCGTCGGCCGAGACGGAGCCGCTCGGATCCCACGCCTCGCCGTTGAGGGTGGCGGCGACGGTCGTCGCGGTCATGTCGACGACGGTGATCTTCACGCGCACGGGACGGGCGAAGAGCGCGTTGGTGCCGAAGGGTTGGTTCGTGCTCTCCTCGACGATCGTGACCACGGGCTTGGTCTTGTCGAGCAGGAAGTGGAACGGTCCGACACTCGCGCTGTTGCCGCCCGCATCGGTCGCGGTCGCGGAGATGACGTGGTCGGCCCTCTCCTCGGTGATCGCGATGTCGAGCGGGTATTCGAGGCCGTTCAGGAACAGCTCGCGCGTGGGATTCGCGGTGAGGTTGTCGGTCGCGGTGACGAGCGGATTGACGTCGCGGTTGAACGTCATGCCGTCGCGGAACGGCTCGCCCGACTCGGTGAGCGTGATTGCCGGGGGGGTGAGATCGATCGTGAACGGGGACGGACCGACCGTGGTCGACAGACCGGCTGCGTTGGTGGCCACGACCTTGATCGTGTGCGGACCTTCGACGCCGTACGGCGTGCCGAGCGTATACGGCTGATCGTCGATGGTGACGACCTCGGTGGTCGGCGTCGTGTCGTTGACTTCGACGGTGAATGTGACCGGCGCGTTGAAGGTCGTGTCGGGCTTGAAGGTCTCGCTGTTGGCGAACAGGCGCACCTCGGGCGCGGTCTTGTCGAGGACGAACCTTCGCGTCTCGGTCGTGGAATGGCCGGCGCGGTCGAACGCGGTGACGACGAGGTCGTGGATGCGCTCCGCGGTGACGGTCGTGCCGGACGCGATCGGCGCGCCGTTGAGCGTGGCCTCGGTGCGGTCGAACGTGAGATCGACGGCGGACCACGTCAAGGTCACGTCGACCTGGAATGACTCCCCGCCGCCGAGCTCCACGCCGTTCGCGAGGATGGTGACGACTGGCGGGGTCTTGTCGACGATGAACGAGGACGCGCTCGTCGACTGCCATCCGACCTGGTCGGTCGCCGTCACCGAGACCTCGTGCACGCGTTCTTCCGCGATCGGCTGCGGGAGCGTGACCGTGGCACCGTTCAGCGTCGCGACCGAGGTCACCTCGGAGATGTCCTGGATGACCGCGGAGAGGGTGACGTCTTTGTCGAAGATCGCGCCGGGCGCGAACGTGCTGCCGTCGACGTGCAGGGTAATGAGGGGCGGCACCTGGTCGACGAGAAGCTGGAGCGATGCCGTGGCCGTGTTGCCCGGCGCATCGACGGCGTTGACGGTGATCGCGTGCAGTCCGTCGGCGCTGATCGGCGTCGCGGAGACGTAGTCGGTCGCGCCGTCGAGCTTTGCCGTGTAGGCGACGGTCGAGAGATCGTCGGTGACGCGGATCTCGATGCGCGCCGGGGTCTTGAAAAGCGCGAGCTGCGCGGGATCGAGGACCTGCTGCGTGTCGGCGTCGATGAAGGTGATGACGGGCGGCGTGTGATCGACGGGACTCTTGGCGAAGACGTCGTCGATGTACGCCTCGCCCTTGACCGCCGCCCACATGCCGATGCGACCGGTCGTGAGCCGCGACGGCGCGGCATCCACGGCATCGATGGCGAAAGTCGTGGGCTCGGTGGTGCCGTCGGGCCAGAACTTCGCGCGGATCTTCGTCGTGTTGTCGACGTCGTCGACCTGAATGAGGAAGCGATACCAGCGGTTGGGATCGATGGTGAGGTTGCTGTCGACGGTGCCCTGCAGCGTGCCGGCGCCGAATCCGAAGAGCTGCATGGTGAGCGGCGACGTCCCGCCCTGCGACCAGAGGCCGATGAGGTAGTACTTGTCGGTCTCGGGGTACGACGACAGGAAGCTCAGACCGATCCGGGAATCCTCTCTGGTGCGGATCAGGCGTCCTGAATATTCGAAGCGTCCCTTGGCGTCGAACTTCCGCGTGGTCAGCGTGGAGAAGGTCCCGATGCGCGGGTTATTGCCTTCCGGTTTGCCGGAGGACTGCTTCGTGCCGTAGACGACGTTCGGTCCATGGTTGCCCTGCAGCGGGTCGGACCACGCTTTGTACAGGCCGGATGCCTGCGGCTTCGGTTTGCCGATGGAGGTGTCGACCCATCCCGGGGGATTGGACGGGGTCTTGTAAGACTGGAAGTCGTCCTGATAGATGACCTCGGTCTGCGCGAAGAGAGGGAGGGCGAGAAGGACGACCGACAGAAGCAGGGCGAGCCTGGTAGCCGGTTGGCGGTTGGCGGTTGGCGGGGGGGTGGACGGAGATTCCGGTCGCGGTCGAGAGAGAGAGACTCGTCTCCCGCCAACCGTCAACTGCCAACCGCCAACTGATGTTCTGCGAGTCATTCTCATGTCCTTCTCGCTACGGTCTCGTGATCGTGTGGAAGTAGTTGTCCGAGGCGGCGTAGATGGTGCCGCCGAAGGCGTGGACCCCGACGGTGTTCGTGCTGCCCAGCGAGTGCGTGCCGAGGAGGACGGGGGCCGTGGGTGAGGTCACGTCGATGAAGGTGACGCCCGCCGAGCCGTCGGCGACGGCGATCTGGCCGGCTCCGGAAACGGTCACGCCTCGGGCATTGCCTGGGGTGTCGAGGATGGCGGTGGTGAACGTGGGCGCGGCGGGCGTACCGACGAAGTCGAGGACGGCCACGCCGTCGTTGCCACCGGCGAGGTACAGAGTCGTTCCCTGGACGGCGCCGTCGAAGGCGTTGAAGTTCGGAATGTCGACCTCCGCGAGCTTCACGATGGACGCGGGATTGCTCACGTCGAACAGCACGAGGTCGCGCGCGGCGCTGGCGGTGATGCCGACGAGGTAGCTGGTGCCGAGGGGCAGGAGCTTGTCAAAGGTGACGCCGCTAACGAGGCCGCCCTGCTCGCGCACGTAGGTCGGCTGGGCGGGGTTGGCGATGCTGTACACGCGGATGCGCCCATCGTTGAAGTGGCTGGTGGCGGTGAATGCATTCGCGCCGAGGACAGCTACTGCGTTCTCGATGTTGCCCTGATCGGGGGCGATGTAGGCGGTGGCGTTGGGGTCGATGACGTTCAGCGCGGCGAGGTCGTTTCCGGCGAGGTACGCGTAGCCGTTGTGGAGGACCATGTCGCGGATCGAGACGCCGGCGGCGTAGCTCGTGGGCGAGCCGTTGCGGAAGATCACCGCGCGTCCGGAGAGCGTCACCGAGACGCCGCTCGTCGAGCCGCTGGTGAGGACGGTGCTGGTGCCGTCGGTGAAGACGCGGCGGGCGCGGAAGCCGCCGTCGTTGTTGGCCTGGGCGGGGCCGGCGCGGTGGGTGGCCGTGACGCCGAACGGGGAGTTGCCGAGGGAAAGGATGCTCGTGCGTCCGGCGGCGTCCGTGGCAATCAGCTCCAGCGGATCGTTCGGAACGGCGGCCAGGGTGGCGGAGAAGCTGCCGTCGCCGGCGACCGGGAGCGCGCCGGTGGCGGCATTGGTGCGGACGTTGCGCAGGTTCACGGTGAAGGGCTCGACGCCGGCGATCGAGTGGGCGGCTCCGTCGATCGAAACGGTGTCGGTGGCATTCGCGGCGAGCGTGATGAGCGAGCGCTCGATCACCGGCGCGACGACGTTGTTCACGACCACGAGCTCCTGTTCGTTCACGGCGTAGAGCGCGCCGCGGCTGAAGGCTGTCGCCCAGACGGTGCCGCTGGTGGCCTGCGTTCCGATGAAGCGGGGCGTGAAGGGATCGGAAACGTCGAGCAGGGTGACGCCTGCACTGCCGTCGGCGACGGCGAAGGTCGAGCCGCTGGCATCGCCGCCGTAGGCGTCGCCCGCGGTCTGGAGAACGGTCTTGATCACCGGCGCGGTCGGATCGCTGCAGTCGACGACCGCCACGCCCCCGCTGCCCGTGCCGCCGCCCAGGTAGAGCGTCGTGCCGACGGCCTTGCCGCGGAATCCGTTGAAGGCGGGGATGTCGACGTCGGCAAGCTTCGCCAGTGCATAGACGTTGCGGCGATCGATGATCACGACGTCGTGTCCGATGCCTCCCGGAGCGTCGTTGCTCAGGGCCGCCAGGAAGTCCGTGCCGATCTCGGCGAAACCGTTGAAGGTGATCCCGGAGATCCCCATCGACTGCTCGCGGATGTAGCGCGGCGAGGCGGGGTTGCTGACGTCGTAGATCCGGATGCGGGAGTCGTTGAAGTGCGGCGTGGCGGTGAACGCGTAACCGCCGGAGACGAGCAGCGCCACCTCGGTGTTCCCCTGGTCGGGAGCGTAGACCGGCGACGCGCTGGGGTTGCCGAGATCGAGGGTGATCAGGTCGTTGGCGGCGATGACGGCCCAGCCGTCGTGGATGGCCACGGCGTTCACCGCGCCGTTGTTCAGGGCCACCGAGCGGAGGAACTGGGGCGCGGCCGGATTGCTGACGTCGAAGACGACCAGACGGTTCGAGACGGTGTCGGCATAGCCGGCGGCGATGAGATACGTGCCGTCGGTGGCGAGCGTGCGCGGACGGAAGCCGGCCTGGCTCATGGCCGCGGTGATGGGGATGCGAGTCACGTCCCCGAACGGCACCGCGCCGATGTGCACGCGGCCGGATTTGCGGCCCACGTCGTCCGTGGCTTCCACGGTCAGGAGATCGCCGGCTTCGGCGGCGATCGAGGAGGAGAAGCTGCCGTCGACGGCGACGTTGCCCTGCGCGGTCACGGCGGTCCGGCTGTTGCGGACTTCGAGGGCGAAGGGGCCGGCGCCGGCGATCGATGTGGGCGCGCCGATCACGGTGGCCGTTCCGGTGCCTCCGGAGGTCACGCTGACGAGGGAGGCGTCCACCGTCGGCGCGGCGCCGAAGTCGCGGATGACCACGAGCCCCTGCTCGTTCACGGCGTAGAGGTGGCCGCGGTTGAAGGCGACGCTGTAGGCGTTGCCACCGATCCGCTCAGTGCCGAAGAGTTGCGCGTCGGCGGGTGTGCCGATGTCGACGAACGAGATGCCGCTGCCGCCGTCGGCGACCGCCAGCAGCGCGCCGTACCCGTCGACGCCGTTCGTGCTCCCGGCCGTCGGCATGACCTTCACCAGCGACGGCAGCAGGGGATTGCTGATGTCGACGATGGCCAGTCCGCCGGCGCGGCCGGCGATGTAGAGGGTCGTGCCGATGACTTTGCCGCGGAAGGCGTCGAAGTTCGGGATGTCGAGATCGAAGACCCGCACGAGACCGTGAATGCTGGACAGGTCGATGACCACGACGTCGTGGCCGATGCCGCCTGGGCGATCGTCGGTCATGGCGATGATGGTGCTCGACCCGTAGGAGAGCAGTCCGGTGAAGGTGATTCCGCTGATGCCCATCGACTGTTCGCGCACGTAGCGCGCGGAGTCGGGCCGGGAGATGTCGTAGATGCGGATGCGGGCGTCGTTGAAGTGCGGGGTAGCGGTGAACGCATAGCCGCCCATGACCAGCACCTCGGTCTCGGTATTGCCCTGATCGGGGAGATACAGCGGCGCCGACGCGGGATTGCTCAGGTCGAGCAGGATCAGATCGTTGGCGGCCACGACCGCCCAGCCGTCGTGGATCGCTACGCGGTTGATCGCACCGTTGTTCAAGGTCACGATGCGCTCGAGCTGCGGTGAGCCGGGGTCGGTGACGTCGTAGACGATCAGCTTCGTCGTGCTGGTGTCCGCATAACCACCAACGATGAGGTGCCGGCCGTCGGTGGCGAGCGTTCGGGCGCGATAGGTCTGTCCGGTGAGATCGCCGTCGATGCGGTACGTCTCGACCGCGGTCCCGAAGGGCACCGTGCCCGCGGCGACCGGGCCGGACTTGCGTCCGATGGCGTCGGTGGCTTCCACCGTCAGGGCCTCGGAGAGCATGGCCGGGATGAGCACCGAGAAGCTGCCGTTGGCGGCCACGGTGGGCCCGGCGATGGTGGTGCCGGTGGTTTCGTTTCGGACCTCGACCGTCAACGGACCGAGGCCGTAGACGCTGTTGGCCGAGCCGGCGACGGTGGCGAGGGTGCCGCTGGTGGGTGTGACGCTGAGGCGGGACGGGTCGACCACCGGCGCGGTGGCGATGTTCTGAATGACCGCCAGCCCCTGTTCGGTGGCGACGTAGAGGCTGCCGCGGTTGAAGGCGAGGCTCCACGCGTTGCCGGCGAGGTCGAGTGTTCCGAAGATCACCGGCGCGTGCGGGTCCGTGGCGTCGAGGAGGGTGACGCCGGCGCTGCCGTTGCCGACGAATACGGTCGCTCCCACGGTCTCCACGCCCCGCGCGCTGGCTTGCGGCACGATCGCACGGACGACGGGCGAGAGCGGATCGGAGAGATCGACCACCGCCAGGCCGCCGGTCACGCCGGCGAGATAGAGCGTGGTCCCGACGATCTTCCCGCGGAACGCGCCGAAGCTCGGGATGTCGAGGTCGGCGACCTTCACCAGGTCGCTGAGGTTCCCGCGGTCGAGCACGACGACGTCGTGGCCGACGCCGCCCGGAGCGTCGTCGGTCATTGCCACGAGGTATCGAGAGCCCAGCGCGGCCAGGCCTGTGTACGTGACCCCGGAGACGGTGCCTTCTTCCCGGACGTAGCGGACGGTGGGCGGACTGCTGATGTCGTAGATGCGGATGCGTCCATCGTTGATGTGAGGCGTGGTCGTGAACGCATAGCCGTTGTCCACGAGGACCTCGGTCTCGGTGTTGCCCTGGTTGGGGATGTAGATGGGCGTCGACGCGGGATTGCCGAGCTCCAGCAGGATCAGGTCATTCGCCGCGATCACCGCCCAGCCGTCGTGGATGCGGACGTTGTGGACCGCGCCGTTGTTCAGGGTAACGGTGCGCTGGTGAAGGGGCTGGTCGGGTGTGGTGACGTCGAAGACGAGCAGGCGCGTCGAGGCGGTGTCGCCGTAGCCGGCGACGATGAGATGCGTGCCGTCGGTGGCGAGCGTCCGCGCCCTGAACTGCGACTCCCCGGTCAGAGACGGCGGGAAGGTCGTGGCGATGACCCCGGAGCCGAAGGGCACACGGCCGACGAGCACGGGGCCGGCCGTGCGCGCGGCGGCGTCGGTCGCGCGGAGGAGAATGACTTCGGTGGGCAGGCCGGTGACGATCGCGGAGAAGCTGCCGTCCGCGGCGACCGAGCCGCTCCCGGTCGCGCCGGTGTCGACGTTCTCGAGGGCAATGGTGATCGGAGCCTCGCCGCGGATGGCGAGCTTCGAGCCGGTGACGGTCACGGTCTGACCGCTCACGCCCATGGAGATCCGCGAGAGGTCGATCTGAGGAGGCGTGGTGATGTTGACGATCGCCAGGCCGTCATCGTTGGCGACGTACGCGTGCGGCGTGGCCAGCTTCACGTCGTAGGCGGTCCCGCCGATCGCGCTCACGCCGACGACGGCCGGGCTCGCGGGTACGGTGGTGTCGATCTCGACGAGGCCCGCGGTCGAGCCGGCGACGAAGACGGACTTGTCGATGATTCCGGAGCGCCCCCCGTTCGCGGGCATCGTCACGCGTCCCAGGACCGAGGGTGCGGCCGGATTGGAGAGGTCGACGGTGACCATGTCCGCGCCGTTGGATGCGGTCAGGTGGAGGCGGGTTCCCTCGATCGACCCGAAGCGGGCGTCGAAGGTCGGGATGTCGAAGTCGGCGATCTTCACGAGACCGTAGATGTTGGTCCGGTCGATGACCACGACGTCGTGGCCGACGCCACCCGGCTTCTGATCGGTGATGGCGATGAGGTAGTGGTCCCCGTAGCTGAGCAACGAAGTGAAGGTCACGCCACTGACGAATCCGCCCTGCTCGCGGAAGTAGCGCGCGTTGGTCGGCGTGCTGACGTCGTAGATCCGGATGCGGCCGTCGTTGATGTGCGGAGTGGAGAGGAACGCGTAGCCCTCGGCGATCGTGAGGGCGATCTCCGTGTTGCCCTGATTGGGGAGGTACACCGGCGTCGAGGTCGTGCTGCTCAGGTCGAGCAGGCTGAGATCGTTTGCGGAGATGACCGCCCATCCGTCGGTGATGGAGAGGTCGCTGATGACGCCGTTGTTGACGTCGACCGTGCGGAGATGCGCCGGCCGCGCGGGGTCGGTGATGCCGAGGATGGCCAGGTTGTCGGACGAGCCGCCGGCGAGGAGCAGGTGGCGGTCGTCCATGGCCAGGAGGCGTGCGCGGAAGTTCGTGTCGACGCCCCAGTCGGATCGATCGATCTGGCTGGGGGGCGGCGTGCCGAACTCCAGCGGGCCGAGGTCGAGCAGCGGCGACTCGAGCGGGAAGTAGTTCGAGTCCTTTCCGATCAGCGTGATCCTGTCGCCGACGTTTCCTTCCAGGGGGATGGCGAAGGAGCCGTCGACGTTGGCATTCGCGACGAAGGTGTTTCCGCTGGCGAGGTTCGTCGCGGTGAGGACGAGAGGCTGATCGGGATCGGTGGCCGCGCCGGCGGCACCGAGGATCGCGGAGCCGGTGGCCGTGCTCTGGAGGGTGATCAGCGACGGGGTGAGGACCGGCGCGAGGTTGCTGCCGAGGAGGACGGACGGGGTGTCCTTGTCGATGGCGTTGACGCTCTCGAAGAGGTCGAGCACTTCCAGGCGCGTGTTGCGCAGCTTGACGTTGTCGAAGCGGTAGAGACCACGGAACGTGTCGCCGCTCTGCGCGGTGAGTGCGTTCGCGGAAACGTCGACGTTCAGCGTCGTGGCATCGTTCGAGACGATCGGCCAGGTCGTGGTCGTGTCGTGATGGAGGACCAGGCGGATGCGGGCGAGCAGGTCGGGCGAGGGGAAGCTGGCCGCGGAGTCTCTGACGAACGCAGCGCCGGATTCCGTGACCGTGTTGAAGCCGACGCTCACGAGCGCGGTGTTGTGGTTGGTGGTGCGGCCGATGTTGTCGACGGTCAGATCGCCGTACGGCTGGGCGGTCTGTTTGAGGTAGACCGTGCCGGCCGCGCCAGTGCGCGTGGCGTTGTTCGAATACAGCCCGCCGGGGGCGAGGATCTTCGCGGTGTCGAAGGCGAGGCTCTCGTAGTAGACGGCGATGCGTCCGCCGCCGCCCGCGGCGCGATACGGGTCACCGCCGTCGGCGCGGATCTCGCCCGCGCCGGAGAGCGTGCCGGCGTCGATGCGGATGGATCCGCCGGCGCCGCCGCCGCCGTTCGTGTCGGCGGTCGCGCCGTTCGCGAGAATCCGGCCGTCGAGGGACAGCGTGCTCGCGGCGATGCGCGCGATGCCGCCACCGGCATTGCACGGGTTGCACGTGCCGTTCGAGTAGTGCCCGCCGGCCGCGCCGGGGAGGTTCGGATCGAAGAGCGAGCCGTAGGTCGGCCCGGAGCTCCCGTGGGAATCGAACGCGCCGCCACGGCCGCCGTGGCTGCCCCCGGCCCCGTTGTAGCTGCCGCCGGTGGTGAGGTTCGGCCACGTTCTGCCGTAGCCGCTCGCGGCGCCGGTGTACCCGCGGCCGGAGACGTCGATGGAGCTGGTGGCGTCGACGGAGAGGGTTTGCTCGACGTCGACCTCGAGCGCGTGGACGGTGGATGCGGTGGTGGCGGGGTGCGAGAGGACGCCGCCGTTCTCCAGTGCGAGATTGCGGGCGTCGACCGTGTCCGCCTCGAGCCGGCCGCGGAGGAGCATGTCGTCGCCGCGGACGTCGAAGGCACGCACGACGCCGGTGGAGGTCGTGTCGACCTGGGTCGTGCGCAGCGCATTCATCTCCACGGTGGCCTGGCGCCGGGCGGTGATCGCATCGAACCGCCAGAAGCCGCGGTAGGCGGCGCCCGGCTGGACGTCGACGCTGCCGCTGAGGGTGACGGTGGTGTCGGTGCGGCCGATGATCTGCGCCGAGGCGTCGTCGAACGCGATCCACGAGCGTTCGATCCATTCGGGCACGGCGCCGGAGAGCGTCAGGACGTTGCCGTTCACCGCCGTCACGGTGCCGGCTTCGAGCGCCGGCAGGGTGGTGTCCTTGTTCGAGACGCGGTCGTTGCCGTCGATGAGCAGTTCGTCGCCGGTTCCGAAGTAGACCGTGCCGGCTCCGCCGGTGCGGGTGGAGTTGTTCGAGTAGAGAGCGCCCGCGGCGGTGATCTTCGTCGTGTCGAGGCCGAGGTTCTGGGCATAGATGGCGATGCGCCCGCCGCCGCCCGCGGCGTGATACGGGCTGCCGCCGTCGGCGCGAATCTCGCCGGCCCCCGAGAGCGTACCGGTGTCGATGCGGATGGAGCCGCCCGCGCCGCCGCCGCCGTTGGTGTTCGCGCCCGCGCCGTTGGCAAGGACCGTTCCGTCGAGCGTGAACGTCTGCGCGGCGATGCGGGCGACGCCGCCGCCGGCATTGCAGGGGTTGCAGGTGCCGTTGCTGTAGTGCCCGCCCGCGCCACCCGGCTCGTTCGGATCGAAGAGAGAGCCGTAGGCCGCCGCGGAGTCGCCGTTGCTTTCGAACGCGCCGCCGCGTCCGCCGTGGCTGCCACCGGCGCCGTTGTAGCTGCCGCCGGTGGTGACGTTCGGCCACGTCCGTCCGAAGCCGCTGGCTGCGCCGGTATAGCCGCGGCCGGAGACGTCGATGGAGCTGGTGGCGTCGACGGTGAGGTTCGTCGTGTCGACCTGCAGCCGCGCGACGTGCGTACTGGTGGTCGCGAGCTGCTGGAGCGACGACCCGTTGGACAGCGTCAGGTCGGTCGACTTCACCAGTCCGTCGACCTCGAGGCGCGCGCCTCCGTCGAGCGCCAGCGTCGCCACGTCGACGCTCCCGGTGACCTTCACCCATCCGCGGAGCGTGAGCGCGTCGGCGCGAAGCTCGCTCAGCGAGAGGTAGGCGTTGGTCGTGGACGCGAGCTCTGGCGTGTCGAGCGAGTCGCCCGACACGAGCGCCGCGCCGCGAACCGTGACGAGGTCGAAGCGCGCGACGCCGCGGTAGGTGTTGCCCACGCTGACGTTCGGCGAGGCGCTGTCGATGGTGACGGTGTTGCCGCCGCGCGCCAGGACCGTGGATGCGAAGACTCTCGCTCCGATGGCGTCGAAGAAGTCGATGTCCGAGCCTTCGATCCATTCCGGCACGGGGCCGGAGAGGGTGATCAGGGCGCCGTCGACGGCGGTGACGGTGCCGGTGCCGGCAGTGAAGAAGGGCGTGACGCGGGTCGTGGAGCGGTCGCGGTTGTCGACGAGGATCTCGTCGGCGACCTTCGCGCCGCCGGTGTCGACGGTGCGGAAGTAGATCGTGCCCGCGCCGGCGGTGCGGTTCGCGTTGCTGCCGTGCAGCCCGCCGGTGGCAGTGATGTTCGTGCGGTCGAGGGTGAGGTTTCGCGTGTAGAGCGCGATGCGGCCACCACCGCCGGCGGCGTGGTACGTCGGACCGCCGTCGGCGTGAATCTCTCCGGTCCCGGCGAGAGTCCCGGCGTCGATGCGAATCGAGCCTCCGGCGCCACCGCCGCCGTTGGTGATGACGGTGCCGTTCGCGAGGATCTTGCCTTCGAGGGCGAACGTGTTCGCGCGGATGCGGACGATGCCGCCGCCGGCGTTGCAGGGATTGCAGTTGCCGTTCGAGTATTGTCCGCCGGCTGCCCCGGCGGTGCTCGGGTCGTAGAGCGAGCCGTAGGTGAGGCCGGATTCGCCGAAGCCCTCGTGCAAGCCGCCGCGCCCGCCGTGGCTGCCGCCCGCACCGTTGTAGCTCCCGTCCGTCGTCGCGTTCGGCCAGGTCCTTCCGTAGCCTGCCGCCGCGCCGGTGTATCCGCGTCCCGTGACGTCGATGGAGCTGGCGGCGTCGACGCTCAGTGTGTCGACGTCGATGGTCAGCGAATGGACGGTCGTGCTGGTGGTGACAGGGTGGGTGAGGAAGGAGCCATCGACGACGGCGAGCGTCGTTCCTTCGATCGTGGTCGCCTCGAGGCGGCCACGGAGATCGAGGTCTTCACCGGTCCAGGTGCCGAGGCGTACCAGGCCCGTGGCGGTGGTGCCGATGAACGGCGTCTGCACGGTCTGGCCCTCGAGCGAGCCGCGGCGTTCCGCGGCGATGCGGTCGAACAGCCAGACGCCGCGATACGCGTCGCCGGCCGTCACGGCGGCCGTTCCGCTGACGGTGACGGTCGTGGACGTGCGGCCGGTGATGCCGTGACGGGTGCCGTCGATCTCGATGAACGAGCCTTCGATCCACTCGGGGACTGTGTTCGAGAGTGTCAGGACGTTCCCGTCCGCAGAGACGACCGTGCCATTGCCGAGATCCGTGAGCAGGTTTGCTCTCGCCGATGGACGGTCGACGTTGTCGAGCCGCAGCTCGTCCGCGACCCGAGTCCGCGCCGCGTCCACCTGCTGCAGATAGACCGTGCCCGGCGCTCCGGTGCGGACGCTGTTGTTGGAGTGGACGCCGCCGGCCGCGGTGATGTTCGCGCGGTCGAGAGTGAGCGACTCGTAGTAGACGGCGACGCGTCCGCCGCCGCCCGCGGCGTGGTAGGTCGGACCGCCGTCCGCGCGGACCTCGCCCGCGCCGGCCAGCGTGCCGACGTCGAGGCGGATGCTACCGCCCGCGCCGCCGCCGCCGTTCGTGATGACCGTGCCGTTCGACAGCACCTTCCCGTCGAGGACGAATGTGCCGGCGCCGATGCGGACGACGCCGCCGCCGGCGTTGCACGACGCGCAGTTGCCGTTCGAGTATTGACCGCCGGCGCCGCCTGGCTTGTCCGGATCGAACAGCGAGCCGTAAGAGGGAGCGCTGTCGCCATGACCTTCGTGCGTCCCGCCCATGCCTCCGTGGCTGCCGCCGGCGCCGTTGTAGCTGCCACCGGTGGTGACGTTGGGCCATGTGCGGCCGTAGCCCGCGGATGCGCCCGAGAAGCCGAGGCCGGACGTATCGATCGAGCCGTCGCAGGCGACGTAGACCGCGCTGGCGTCGAACGTCAGGCGCTCGATGGTGCTGGCGCTGGTCGCGACGTGATTCACCTTCGCGCCGCCGAGGACGATGAGGCGCGCGAACGCGTGCTGCCCGGTGATGGTGAGTGTGCCGGACTGCACGATGACGGTCTGTCCGTCGTACGTCGTATCGCTCGCGGAGATGGTCGTGTTCGCGGTCAGGATCGTTCCGGTGACGACGGTGATCTGCGTCGTGACGTCGGACGCGAGTCCGGAGGCGTTCGTCGCGACGGCGCGGACGGTGATCGTGCTGCCGTCGACCGCGTCGGACGGAGTCGTGTAGCTGGCCTCGTAGTGGTTCGCGAGACCGGTGACCGCGGTGGCGGGAATCGGCGTGGTCGACTCGCCGACGAAGAGCTCGACCGTCTGAATCCCGTTCGCGACGTTGCCGACGTCGTTGCCGATGGCGTAGACGCGAAGCTTCGCGGTGGCGTTCACCGGATAGAGCGCGCCCGCGGTGGAGCACGTCCACTGGACGACCGGGGCATTGGGATCGTTGAGCGGCCGGATCTGAATCGGGATCGCCGCCGCCACGGCGGCGTTTTCCTGGTAGTCCTTCGCGGTGACGACGAGTTGCTTGGTGACGGTGTCGAGGCCGTCGACGTTCGGAACGGGGATGTCCGCGGACCACGAGCCGTTCGCGCCGGCAGTGAGCGGGTATTGCGTTCCGCCATCGATCTGGACGAAGACCTGCTTCACGCCGACCTCGGCGTCGGTCGCGGTGGCGCGTACCTGGATCAGCGCGCCGGTGCCTTCCTGGTAGAGGGTGTCGCTCGCGGGCGAGGTCACGTTGAGCGTCGGTGCGACGGTGTCGGTGAGGATGGTGACGTCGACGATCTGCGTCGTCGCGGTGCGGCCCGGGAAGGCATCCTCGACGCCGAGGGCGAGGGTCATCGGCGCGCCGCCGGGAGTGGTGATGGGAACGGCGACGGTGAACGTCGAGTCGGTGACGACCGCGGTGTTCGGAGTCTTCGTCTGCGTCGCGGGCGTGCCGTTGTCGATCGTGCTGGTGAGGGTGAGCTTGGTGACCTTCAGGTCGTCGGCGGCGGAGACCGTAGCGACGACGCTCTTTCCCGGATAGAGCGCAGGCGGAACGACTTCGAGCTTCGTGATCGTGGGCGGCGCGTTCGCGACGATCGTGAATGGCAGAGCCGTGTGCTGCGTGGTGCGCTCCGCGCGATCTCGCGCCGTGAGAGTGAGCGTTGCGGGACCGACCGTGGCGCTCGTCGGAACGGCGAGCGTGATCGGGCTCGGCGCCGCGGTGGCCGGATAGCTATTGTGTGCATCGCTGCGGTCGGGCGTGACCGGCGTCCACTGCAGGGTCACGTTGCCGATGCCGGCCAGAGACGCCGCGCTGTAGGTCGTGCTGAGCGTGCCGCCCTGCGCGATGGACGACTCCGCGGGCGGAGTGGTCTCCACGGTGAGGATCGGCCGGTCGTCCGGGAAGAGCACGACGGCGGTGGGGAACGCGACGATCGTGCTGCGATCGTCGACGAGGCCATCGATCTCGATGGACGAGTCGGCGCGCAGGAGCGCGCGCTGTCCGAGCTCGACGCGATCGAACCGCAGCGTGCCGGAAGGATCGCTGACGGGCGTGTGGCGCGAGAGATGGGTCGTGCCCGGACGGCGCTCGTCGAAGTTGCCGACGAAAAGCTCGCCGAGGGTCTGACCCGGCCGTTGGAGATAGACCGTACCGGCGCCGCCGTCGAGGTACGACGGGCCCTCCTGGGTCGTGCCGTTGCGACCGCCGTACGCGGCGATGTTGAGACCGAGCGCCTCGACTTCGAAACGCTCCTCGGCGGTGATGGCGATGCGCCCGCCGCCCGCGCCGCGGGAGGCGTTGTTGATGACATCGTCGTCGCCACCGTTGGCGGTGATGCGCGTGGAGGGACCGGTGACGAACTGGCGCGCGCTGAGGTTGATGCTGCCGCCGGAGCCGGGATTGGCGTTGCCGAATAGCGGGTTGCCGTCGGCGCGGATGCCTCCGGCGACGACGAACGTATCGCCTTGCAGCTTCGCCGCGCCGCCACCCGAGGCTCCGGCCACGCAGCAGGACGTCCAGCCTGCGCCGCCGGTACCGAGGTCGATCGGGTCGGTGATCGAGCCGTAGACGGCGTTCGTGACGCCCGTCGACGTCTCACCGCCGACCCCTCCGTGCGATGCGCCGGCGGCCGTCGTCGGTCCGCCCTCGTTCGTATTTCCGACGGTCCGCCCGCGCATGTCGTTGTTACGGGTGTTGCTGCCATCGGCGTTGAGCGCCCAGCCGCCGAGGTAGCCGCGGCCGGTGACGTCGATCGACGAGGCGCAGTCGATGTAGAGGTTCTCCGTGATCGTGAGATCGAGCTTGTGCTCGACGGTCGTCGTCGTCGAAAGAGTCTCGACCTTGCCGCCCTGCAGCACGATCAAGTTCTTCAGCGTGATGGGGACGTGCGGCACGAGGCGGGCCGTCGCGCCGCGGACGACGATGGTCTTGTTCTCGTACGCCGCGACGTCCGCGGCGGTGATGGCCTGGATGCGGTCGTCGACGAACACGTCCGCGTCGACGAGCGTGATCGCGATTGGCAGCGTCACGTCGTGCTCGGTGTTGGCATCGCTGACGACCGCGCTGATGGAGAACGGCGTGCCGGCGGCGGGCGTCGCGAAGCTCGTCGTCGTCTGCCAGACGTCGGTCGTTCCGACCCGCGACGCGGGAACGGGATCGGTGACGCCGGGGATGACGAACTTCACGCCGGTGACGGCGATGTCGTCCGTCGCCCGGACCTGCAGGTTCAGCGAGAACGCGGCCTGATTGGCCGGCAGCGTCGCCCGGTCGAGCGGGCAGAGCCACGCGCCCTTCGGAACGGTCGGATCGTTGACGCCGACGTAGATGATCTCGACCATGTGCGTCTGCACGTTGCCGTGGTAGTCGTACGCGGTGGCGGTGATGGGGATGCGCGTGTCGACGTTCTTCGCCGGCACGGTGATCTGGCCGGAGACGAAGCGCCACGAGCGCGGCTGGAAGCCGGGCGTCACGGACGCGTCGGTGCCGAGGACGGTGATGGTCTGGCCGTCGAAGGTGAAGACGACGCGCTGGACGCCGCTCTCGAGGTCCTGCACGACGGTCTCGATCTGATACTTGAAGCCGATCGGATAGCGCGCCTCGGCCGGAGGACTCATCGAGACGATCGCCGGCTTCGTGAGGTCTTCGAGGATCGTCGCCGTCGCCGGCACCGAGGTCGTCTGACCGCGCGCGTCGGTGACGTTCGCGGTGAAGGTCGCGATCGATCCCTCCTGCAGCGTCGGCGGCAGATCGAAGTCGAGGAGGACCGCGCTCCAGGGCACGTTCACGCTCGTACGCGTAGCCTGTTTCACGAGCGACTTGGTGTACGGCGTGCCGTCGCTCTGGGTGGCGGTGAGCACCACTTGCACGGTGGCCAGGATGCCTTCGTCCTCGAAGGTGACGGAGGTGTTCACGCGATTGCCGGCGTAGCTCGCGGTCGCGGGCGTCAATACGATGGCCACGTTCTGCGGCGGGCTGTTGGGCTGCACGGTCCAGCTGATGGACGCGGGCTCGCTGGTGTTGCCGGACAGGTCCAACGCTTCTGCGCGCAACGTGAACGGAGCGCCTCCGGCCGGCACCTCGGGCGCAACGAAACGGTACGAGTACGGCGCCTTGGTCTCGCTCTTGAGGAACGTGGCCGTCTCGCCTTCGACGCGGAGGTAGTCGACGCGGGCGATGTCCGTCGCGGCGGGACCGTTCGCGTCGGTGTCGCGGATGTCCGGCACGAGCGTGTACTCGACACCGCTGATGAGCGGGAAGCCGTCCGGCACGGGCGACTGCAGGATCACGAACGGCTGGATGGTGTCGTAGGAGAAGAAGTGGAAGGTGTACGCGTCCGCGGCATTGCCCTGCAGGTCGCGGACGCCGGAGAAGACGGTGCGATAGAACGACTGCGGCTCCATCGGCTCGTCGGGCGAGAAAATGAGCGTGAGGCTCGACTCCGGATCGACGAACGCGCGGCCCGGGACCTCGCGAACGATCGTGCCGGTCGCGCCGGGCTCGCTGATCTTGTACAGGTGGAACTGGCCGTTTCCTCCGGCCTCCCACGGCGCCGGATCGATCGGCTCGTTGAACTGGAACTGGAAGATGGTCGCGGACGACAGCGGCGTGGTCACCGATGGGATGACCTTGACCACCGAGGGCTGCGCGTAGTCCGTCGTCGTGAAAACCGAGCCGCGCGAGCCGGGCATCTTGTTGCCGGTGAGATCGCGGATCTCGCCGCTGACGACGATGCGGTAGAGCGTGTTGCTCTCGAGCGGGAAGGGCTTCCCGGCGGCGGGCGGCGGCGGCGTGACGCGCACGACGAACGTGCCGTCAGGCTCGGTGTACGACATGTAGGTGCCGTTGACCACGGTCGAGCTGTCGGCCGGGAGCAGTTGGATGTAGCTCTTGTTGACGTACTGCGACTGGATGGCCTCGCTGAAGACGAACTGCAGGGTGATGTCGGGCGACACGTTCTGCGCGCCGTCGGCAGGGGTGAAGCTGACGAGCTGCGGCGGGGTCGCGTCGAGTCTCACGTCCGCCAGCGGCACGGTCTGCGACGCGTCGGTGGTCTTGATGGCATACGTCTGCCGCGCGCCGACCGTGATGTCGTCGGGGCCGACGTAGACCAGGCTCACGGTGTTGCCGGTGGGGATGCCCTGGAAGACGTAGCGGCCGTTGGAGTCGGTGAACACCTCCAGCACGCGGCCGGGCCAGGACGCGACGACGCGGGTGCCGACCGAGGGACCTCCGAGCTCGGCCTCGACGTAGCCGGTGACGCCGGCGTAGGCGCCGAGAGTGATGTTCACGACGGCAGGTGTCGACTGGCTGCCGAGCGTCGCGGACGCGGACCCGGAGAAGGCGTTGTCGATGGTCGATGCCTGCACGGAGACGGTGCCAAGGCGGATGCCGGCGGCGACGGCGACGCCGGCGTTGTCGGTGTAGACGGTCGCGCTGGTGGCGCCTCCGGACACGCGCACCTTGGCGTTCACCGCGGGCGCGCTTCCCTGCGTCACGTTCACCTGCACGCTGCCGTACGCGGGCAGGACCAGCTTCAGCGGATTCGACGCGGAGCCGACCGGGAAGGACGCGGTGGTCGACATCTCGCGATGCAGGCCGCCGATCTCCTTGATGTGGACGCTGTAGGGCGCCTGTTCGAGGGCCCCGGTCATCTGGAAGTCATTGCCCTGGAGGGAGCGGAAGAAGTCGCACGGGCTGCAGCGCTGCCGCACCGTCGCCTCGACGATGGGGACGAGGACGTTCGAGTTGCCGCCGGTGTCGTCCGGTTGGTAGACGGAGAGGAAGAGCGTCTCGATGGGCTCGAGCTCGAGGATGACGTTCGGTCGTGGATCGGCCTGCGTGAGCGAGCGCGACGCGCTCGCCCGGCGGTTGCTGAGCGTGTCTTTGGCGCTGAGGGTGAACGCTCCCTCGCGGACGCCTTCGAACAGGAAGCCGCCGAGGGTGTCGGTGGTCGCACGGGTGTCGTACTGGAACGCCTTGAGGTTCACATGCGCGCCGGGGATCCCGCGGCCGTCGTCCTCGGGATCGATGAGTTGGCCCGTGACTTCGCCACTGAACTCGAGCACGATGGGGACGTCCGCGGTCTCGTTCGCGTCGACGGTGAAGGATCCGCTGCCGCCGGACTTCCCGAGTGCCTTGGAGTACGCGGAAGCACTGTACGTTCCGGACGGGATCTGATCGAACTGCACGCGCCCCACGCCGTCGGTGGTCGCGAAGTCGAACAGGTGGTTTCCCTTGAACAGCGACACCTCGGCGTTGATCACGGGGAGGTTGCCGTTGTTCGGATCGACGACGCTGATGGTCGCGCCGCCGAAGCCGATGCCGCCGATGCCGACGATCGCGGTAAGGCGCTCGCCTTCCTGCGTGAGCGTACCGGTCCAGATGCCGCGCATTTCCTGGTTGCCCGGGTCGGATGCGAACACGCGGAGCGGTCCGGTGAAGACATTATTAAAGGAGAAGCGTCCGAGGATGTCAGCGCCGAGCGTGTCCTGCTGCGTTCCGAAGTCGCGCCGCGGGAAATCGAGCTCCTTCAGGTAGAAGCGCGCCAGCGGAACCGGAGCGTTGTCGGCGAGATCGTTGGGCGTGTCGTCGAGAACGTTGTTGGCGGGGTTGTCGGGGTCGTACACCCTGTACGCGGAGTAGACGATGCGCCCGTCGATGCCGCCCTGCGTGCGCATGACGACGGCGACGTTGTCGACCGGGCCGCCGAGAGACGGTGTGGTGCCGGAGCCGAAGCCGGTGCGATACACGCCGTTCTGCGTAACCTCGGCGATGATGCGGAAGCTCGTGCTCGCCGGAACGTTGTGGAAGACGAAGCTGCCATCCGGCAGCGTCGTGTAGATGCCCTGATCCTGTCGCCCGTCCTCGAGACGCACGGACGCGCCGGAGATCGGCGTCCGGCCATCGATGGCGTAGACCACGCCGCGGATCGTGGAGAGCTTGTTGAGCTGCAGGGTGATGTTCTTCAGATCGCCTTCGAAGGCGAGCTTCGCGTTCTGTCCCGCGTGACCGTAGACGGGATGGACGCTGGCGACGCCGAAGTCCTGCGTCACGGCGGGGATCTTCTCGAAGACCGCGTAGTCGGCCACGCCGTTCTTCGCGGTGTTGGCGGTGATGGTCTTCGGACTGGTGCTCTGCTCGGCCTCGTCCCACACCTGATAGGTGAGGTTGACGTCGCCGATGATCTCGATGTCGGCCTGCAGCTTCACGCGGACCGTGCCCTGTCCGCCGAGGCGGAGGGTGAGCGCGGCCACGTGACCGTTGAACTCGACCTTGGCCGAGCCGCTGGTGTACTGATCGCCGTAGTCGCCGCCCGTCGAGATGGCCCAGACGCTCACGGTGCTTCCGACCGGGATGTCGTGGAGGGTGTAGACGCCGTTGAGCTCCTCGGTGAAGAGGACAGGTGGGAAGCCGGGCTCGATGACCCGCAGCCCGGTCGCGCCGGCGCCGGTGGCGGCGAGCACACGCACCCGGATGGTGCCCGAGCCCTGGCCGCTGGCGGCGTCGATGAAGATCGGAACGTTGTTGGTGCCCGTCGGGCTCAGCGCCGGCAGCGGGATCGTGCGCGAGCGCGTGGTCAGCGGATCGTAGGCGGTGATGTCCTTGCCGCTCGCCGATGCGGGAACGCTCTGGATGACGTAGTGGCCGTTCGCGTCGGCGGTGACGACCTGGCCCTTGTCGACTTTCACGAGCGCGCCGGCGACGGGTTCGTACTTGCTGCTGTCGCCGGGGAAGAGCGGGTTCTCGCGGATGACGTCGCCCTCGATCGTGACCAGCGGATCGTTAGGCGCGACGTTGAGGGTGAGCACGAGATCGCGCTGCTCATCGGGCGCGAGATCGAAGTCGAGGGCCACGCTCTGGCGGGACACCGACCATTCCGCGGCCAGCACGGTGACGAAGCCTGTCGGCACCTGCGTGAACTCGAAGCGTCCGGCGGAGTCGGTGAAGTCGTCGATGAGGCCGTAGCCCTGGCTGTAGACGCCGACGTGCGCGCCGGCAACGGCCGCGCCGGTGTCGGAGCGCTTGACGATGCCGCGGATCACGCCGACGCCCGGGAAGGGCCGGCGGAAGATGGACAGGTCTTTGACGAGCACCTGTCCGGGCGTCTTGATCTCGGACGCGGCGAAGGTGACGTTGCCGTCCTCGTCGGCGGCGCTCAGCGTGAGCGGCCCGACGGGAAGATCACTGATCTGATAGAAGCCGTTCGCATCCGTCGTGGCCTTCTTGAACTGATCGAACATCGTGCTGCCGATGGTCACGCGAGCGTTGGGGACGGCTTCCCCGTTGTCGTAGCGCACGTAGCCCTCGGCGCTGCCGCGTCCGAGGAAGACCAGATTCACGAAGTGCACGCGGCCGGGGAGGCGCACCGCGCCCTCGACTCGCGTCACCTTCGCGTCGGTGGTGATCGCGTACATCCCGTACGCGCCGCTGATGTCGTTGTCGATGTCGCGCGGGACGAATTCGAAGAGGAAGCTGCCGTCGCCTTCCCGTGAGATGTCGTATTGGGCCGCGCCTTTGTCCGGCGTGAGCACGACTTCAGCGTTGGCGATGGGGGTGTTGTCGGCCGCGAGCACGTGCCCGAAGACGATTCCGCCGGGTGCGTCGTTGTCGATGACCGGGATGAGCGGCTCGGTGAACGTGACCGCCGCGCCGCTGAGCGCATCGAGCACGGGATCGACGGCGATCGAGTACGACGCGTTCTGCGAGAGCGCGTGGTCGAAGGTGAGGTTGACGATGCGCCTCGAGTCCTGCAGCGCCGCGGAGGAGATTGGGCGTGCGCCGGTGTAGTCGACGCCGTCTTTGTTCAGGACGATCTGCCCGTGGAACTTCGCCAGCCAGTCGTCCCCTTCGGCGATCGCCGCGGGACGGTTGAAGAGGACGGAGACTTTGTGCGCGTGCGGGTCGAGGTGGAGGTCCTGGCGCGCGCCGATGAGCTTCAGCTCCTCGGGCGTGACGGGGACGGCGTCGGCGCCGCCGACGATCCCGCCCACGCCGTCGCGCACGCTGATGCGTTGCTCGTCCCGGTCGAAGGTGACCGTGACGATCCGCCCGGCGGGTCCGTCGAGCTCGACGTGCGCGCGGAGCAGAGTGCCGTCGGTCGCGGCAGGGTAGATCAGGTCGAGTGTGTGCTGGCCGTCGACCGAGGGGACGAGCGTGAGCTCGAGCGCCTCGGTCCAGCGGCCGACGACGGCGATCTCGCCGCTTCGCGAGCCGTCGACGGTGGTGAATGAAGAGAGGTCGGCGAACGGAAGCTCGCGGATCCATCCCTCTTCCGCTTCGTTCGGTATCCGGAGGCGGCGATTGGACGCGACGCCTCGTGCGGAGAGCGCGTACGGGCGGTCGTTCCCGACCACGCCCGGTCCGTGCAGGAGCGCGAGCACATAGCCGTTGCGATGGGCGGTCTTCAGAGCGAAACGGTCGACGAAGTCCTCGATGCTGGTCGCGTTCGCGGTGCCCTGCTCGAGCTCGCGGGCCACGGACGCACCGGCCTGGCGTCCGCTCTTCTCGCGGCGGCGGAGCTCATCCCATTCGCGAAGCTCGACGGCGTTGCCGAGAAGGTCGAGGGTCATGTGCGCGACGGCATCGCGCGGCTCTTCGCCGATGAAGATGTGCTGTCCCGCGCGGGCGATGTCGACGGCGCGCATGAAGACGTCCGTCTTGATGACCTTCGGATGCTTCGCCAGCGCCTGCGTCAGCGGAGCCGTGGCCAGTGAGTAGCCGAGGCCCAGGAGCTGGAGGTTTGCCGCGACGAGATCCTGATTGACGAACTGGGCGTAGTACGGCATCACCAGCGTTGCCGGAGAGAGGGGGATGCCGCTCTCCGAGACGCCCATGTGGAGCTGTACGCCCGCGCTGATGTTGTCATCGTTGACCGTCCCCGCGGTGGCGAAGACGGAGCCGGTGACGCTGGGGCGGAGCTTGTACTCGACCATCCTCATCTCGCCCGCGGGGATGGTCAGCTCGGCGACCTGCGGTGCGTCGTCGACCTGACAGATGTTGGCGAAAGGCGACTGCGCGCAGGTCTGCACGCCGCTGTTCACGCGGATCGTCTGCGCGACCGCGCTCATGTTGGTGATGAAGGAGTACGTCGAATAGTCGATGCCTTTGCGGACCGTGTCGGGATGCGAGAAGGTGATGTTGAAGCGCGGGTCGTGCACGACGATCGAGGCCCGGACCGTGCCTTTGAGAGGGAAGTCGACCTGACCCGGCGACTTGTACGTCGCGCGCACCTCCACTTCGAGCGTGTGCGTGCCGGGGCGCAGTCCCTCGACCGTCCAGTCGACCTCGCCCTTCGCCTGCGCCACCAGGAAGGTGACGCCGTTGGATGCGTCGACGACCGGAACCGGCTGATTGAAGGCCGCCGCGGGAACGGACTTGACGATCTTCAGTTCGGTGGGCGTGCGAATCATCGCCGTGACGCTGTCGAGCGTGACGTCGGCTCCCTCGGGTGCACCGTTCGTCACCATCAGCGTGACGGCGAAGAACTGATGCAGCACGGCGAGATTGTTGGGGATGACCAGCGCGGCGGGAATCGACGGACGTCCGCCGCCGCCGCCGCCCCCACCGGGCGCGGGTTGAGGCTCCTCCTCCGGCAGATCGCCGCCCGGCCCGAGCTCGAAGGTCTCGATGGCCGGAGGGCTCCAGCGCGGTGGCGTCACGTTCTGAATCGGCGGGAGGACCCACGGCGTCACTTTCGGCAGCGGACGCACCTCGCGCGTGCGCTTGTCCACGACGACGGGATAGGGGATCTCGACGAGCTGGCCGTCGATGAAGAACGAGAAGGTGTACTCGAAGACCTCGTAGTTGCGCGCGTCGATGGTGATGCCCCGCGCGCGGAGCTCCTCGGGAGAGAGCTGCCGGACCTTGACGGAGGTCTGCAGGAGGTTCGAGACGGTGATCGTGGCAATGGACGGCGTCGCGGACTGGAGAAACTCCGTCCCTTTCATCAGGCGGATGTTGCGGAGGAAGTAGACGCCTTCGCGGGAGAGCCCGGGGATGGAGAACTTGTGTCCGGGCGCGGTCTCGAGACGGATCGGGAGCTCGATGCCGGGGCCGTCGAGCTCACCCACGGCGACCAGTCCTTCGACGGCCGGTGCTTCGTCGTTCTGTTTGCCGCCAAACTCGGTCTGGATGGATGCGGGGATGTCGATGCCGGTGGTCGCGGAGACGGTGATGACCCGCAGGCCGACGCCCTGGATCTGCAGGTCCGCGGAAGCGATGCTCTGCGCTCGCGCCGTGACGCCTCCTCCCGCGGCGATGAGGAAGAGGGCTGCAAAGACGATACGTCTCACGAGCTTCATCCGGAACCTCGCTGTTCGGCGTTCCTACTGCTGCGGGATGGGCGTTCGGCCTGCGTTCTCGATCTGCTCGATCGCGTGCATGCGCTGAAGGAGTCGGGACTGAACCAGTTTGGCGTCCGGCGGCACGGCCACGAGATCGGAGGGCACGAGCTCCTCGCCGACGCGGGTGACGACGTCGCGCACCTCGGCACGATCACCGTTGATGATGAATGTGTGGTGCTGTTCGACCGGCAGCGCGTAGGAGCCGGCGCCGGCGCCGGCGGTGCTGTTCGCCGCGACGTTCCCACCGCGGGCCCGTGCCGCCTCGACGACCACCGTGTCCTCGGCCTTGCGGCTGTTGGGATAGGCGGCGCCGATCAGGACGTCGAGGGCGTCGCGCGAAAGCGAGATGCTGCGGTCGAAGGCGACGCGGGTACGCCGCGTGGTGTTGCCGTCTTCCAGCTCCGCCTCGACGGCGTCGCTCGCGCGGTTCGTGCGGAGCTGGTTGAGTCCCGTGCCGCGGACTTTCCACTCGGCCTTCGTCGCCGTGTCGGCAGCGGGCGAGCCCACGCGGAGCGCTTTGGCGACGTCGTCGAAGCGGGTGATGCTGTACGTGCCTTCCTCGCGATTGATCTCCGTCAGCTCCCCCTTGCCGTAGTCGGCGATGGTGGTGATGGAGCCGTTCACCGAGACGACGCGGTTGCCGTAGCAGTACTGCTCGATGACCGCGGTCGCGCCGCCGATGGAGTCGTGGACCTGTCGGGTGAGGTGAATGGGGGAAGGGAACAGGACGTCAGCGGCGGCCGCGGAGAACGCGAGCGCGGCGAGAAGGGACACCGATAGGAGTCTGTAGCGCACAGGGTTCTCCGTTTCGAGATTTTTCGTTTTGGACGAACGGCCCCACCCTGCACACCCGCGGATACAATTCTGGAGAGGATGAGTAAGGATAAGTAAGGAGGAAGGCTTTTGCAAATTGACGGAGAAGGGCGCCGTACGGAACGGCGGCGGGATGGCGGACTGAGCCGCCGAGGGTGGCTCGGAACGCCGCCGTCCCGCCGGCTGGCCCGGCGGCGTCCTCGCCGCCGGGCGCTCGCGCCACGTTCCCCCTCCCGCCCG
>CAZLGP010000187.1:0-4465 GCA_964558905.1 uncultured Thermoanaerobaculia bacterium
GAATGCAGAATGCAGAAAGAACTGTGGCGAAGGAGCGCGGATTGCTCTGGATGTGATCTGGAACGCAGAAGAGAACGGGCGGAACGTAGAAGGTAGAACGCGCGTCTAGGGAATGTTGAATGTTGAATGTTGAATGTTGAAATCGGCGTTGCCATTCAGCACCTCAGCACCTCAGCACTCAGCACCTCAGCACTCAGCACTTTTCTTTCTCTCATGTTTTCGTAGGCTGCGCCGCCAGGACCGCGCTCGCTTTCAGGAAATCTCGGAGGCCCGCGTGGTCGGCGTCGCGGGCTTCATCCATGGTGCCGATCCACTCGAACACACCCTGGTGGAGGAACGCGATGCGGTCCCCGACCGAGAATGCGGAGTGGATGTCGTGCGTGACGACCACGGAGGTCACGTTCAATTTCGCCTGCAGGTCGACGATCAGCTCGTTGATCGTCTGGGCCGTGATGGGATCGAGCCCTGTCGTCGGTTCGTCGTAGAGGATCACCTTCGGATCGAGGACGATGGATCGGGCCAGGCCGACGCGTTTTCTCATGCCGCCCGAAAGATCGACGGGCATGAGGTGCTCGCTGCTCGGCAGATTCACCAGCTCGAGCTTCTCGCGCACGGCGCGGGTGATCTCGTCCTCGCTCATCTCCGTATGCTCCCGCAGGGGGAAGGCGACGTTCTCGAAGACGGTCATCGAGTCGAAGAGAGCACCGCTCTGGAAGAGCATTCCGAACTTCTTGCGGACGCGGTACAGCTCCTCCTCCGGAAGCTCAGTGATGTCTTCCTCTTCGATGATGACGCGTCCGGAGTCCGGCGCCTCGAGACCGAGCATGTGCCGCAGAGTGACCGACTTGCCGGTGCCCGAGCCGCCGAGGATGACCAGCACTTCGCCGCGGTAGACCTTCAGGGTCGCGCCGCGAAGGACCTGCTTCGGGCCGTAGGCCTTGAAGAGGTCATGGAACTCCACAAACGGCTCACGCGCATGGCGACGACGATCCGCCATTCCGCGGTCCGCTGCACGCCGGTCGGGAATCAGTGTCTCGGTCATCAGAGGATCAACAGGAACAGCTTGGTCAGAAAGAAATCCATGATCAGAACGGTGATCGCACCGGTGACGACGGTGGTCGTCGTCGCGCGCCCCACGCCATCCGCACCACCGCTGGTGTTGAGGCCGTTGTAGCAGGCCACGAGGGCGATTGCGAACCCGAAGAAGAAGGTCTTGCCGATCCCGGAGGCGAGGTCGTTGTACTTCACGGCCTCGATGACGCTGCGGAGATAGTAGTTCGCGCTCAGATTGAGATTCGCCACGGCGATGAGCAGTCCGCCGAGGATGCCGAGGGCGATGGCGATGACGGTCAGGAGCGGGAACATGAGCGTCGTCGCGATCACGCGCGGCACGACGAGCTTGCGCACGGGATTCGTGGCCAGCGCGCGCAGCGCATCGATCTGCTCGGTCACCTTCATCGTCCCGATCTCCGCGGTCATGCCGGCGCCGACGCGCCCTCCAACCATCAGGGACATGAGCACCGGCGCGAGCTCGCGCACGAGCGAGAGCGACACGATCATGCCGACGAAAATCTTCCCGCCGAAGTCCTCGAGCGCGTACGCCGTCTGCAGCGCCAGCACCATCCCGATGAACGCGGAGGTGATGATCACGATCGAGAGGGAACGGAACCCGATCTGCTCGAACTGCTGGATCAGCAGCGGACGCTCGATCGGCCCGCGCCGGATCTGCCGCATCGTCTGCATCGCCAGATCGGTCAACCCCCCGACATAGAAGAAGGTCCTCTCCGCCCGTTCGCGCAGGCGCTCGAGGAAACCCGGCGAAGCCGGACGGTCGAGTGAGGAGGCGGTCATTCGTGCGGTGCAGTCTAAAACGAGTTGTGAGTACGGTTACCAGTTACCAGTTACCAGTTACCAGTGCGGTTTCGCCTGGACGATCAGGCACTGGTACCCGGCTCCGGCTACTGGTAACTGGCTACTGGTAACTGGCTACTGGCCACTCATCCATCCCCAAAGATCCGTCTCAGGAGCTTTTTGATCGAGTTCTCGCGCTCCCGCGCCCGGCGGCGCTCCACATCGGTGCGACGTCGGGTGTCTTCCGGCACCGGACTGACCTGAGAATCGCGGCGGCCGTCGTCGAGCACGTCCGGCTCCGGCCAGAACGGACTGGGGTCGCCGCTCCCCGCGTGCAACGGGCACACCGACTGCGGTGCCGTGCTCGCGACGTACACCTCGGAGCGCGTCCGCGGGCAGTACGGCGTTGCGAGCATCCCTGACTGGGGATCGATCTCGCGCTCGGTCACGTCCTCGGGACGCTTCCAGTCGACGTCCTGGATGAGGCCGTCGATGCGGTTCATGTGGCGCGTCCAGATCGGCAGGCAGGCATCGCCGCCCGCCAGACGGGTGCTGTGGCCGTCGTCGAACCCGACCCACACGAGCGACAGGATTCGCGGCGAGTAGCCGATGAACCAGGCGTCGCGATAGTTGTTCGTCGTGCCGGTCTTCCCGGCAAACTCGTGCTTGAAGCCGAGCGAGCGCGCGCGTCCGGCGGTGCCGTACCGGAACACGTCCTTCAACACGTCGTTCATCACATAGCAGACCGAAGCCGGCGCGACGCGCTTCATCTTCAGATTGCGCGTCTCCTTCAGCTCCCCGTCGTGCCCGACGACGGCGAGGATCGTGACCGGCTCGGATTTCACGCCGAGGTTCGCGAACGCGGAGTAGGCGTAGGCGATCTCCAGCGGCGTGACCTCGAACGACCCGAGCGAGATCGAGGGGTAGGGCTGCAGCTTGCTCTCGACGCCGATGTCGGTCGCGGTCTTGATCACGTTCGGGACGCCGGCGTCGATTGCGGCGCGGACGGCGGGGATGTTGTACGAGTGCGCGAGCGCCTCACGCACGCTGACCGGACCGTGGAAGCGATTGTCGTAGTTCTGCGGCTTCCAGTCCGCCGTCCCGGCCTTGACGGAGATCGGCGAGTCGTCGAGGATCGTGGACGCTGTGAAAGCCTGCGCACCGCGCGACGGATCCATCGCCGTCACGTAGACGAACGGCTTGAAGAGCGATCCCGGCTGGCGGCGCGCCTGAATGGCGCGATTGAACTGAGTGGTCGTGTAGTTGCGGCCGCCGACGAGCGCCTTCACGTAGCCCGTGCCGGGTTGGATGGTCAGGACCACGCCCTCGAGGGGCGTCTCTGAGTTGCGGATGTGCCGGTACTTCTTCCCGAGGGTCGCAATCCCGTCGTTGAGAGCCTCTTCCGCGGAGCGCTGCATGATCATGTCGAGCGACGTGAAGATGCGCAAACCCTCCGTCTTGAGCTGCGTTTCGGGATAGGTCTCGCGGAGCTGCTTGAGCACGAGGTCGACGAAGAACGGCGCGCTGCGGATCGTCTTCGGGAACCGGGTGACGGAAAGCGGCGATGCGACCGCTTCCTCGTACTCGCTCTGGCTGATCTTCTCCTGCTCGAGCATCAGCCGGAGGACAATGTTGCGGCCTTTCTTCGCGCGCTCCGGGTACTTCAGCGGCTGGAGAACGTTCGGCGACTTGATCATCTGCGCGAGCGTGGCCGCCTCGGGCAACGTGAGGTAGGTGACCTTCTTGCCGAAATAGACCTGGGAAGCCTGCTCGACCCCGACGATCTGCACGCTGCCGTTCTGGCCGAGGTAGATCTCGTTGAGATAGGCCTCGAGGATGTCCGGCTTGTCGTAGCGCAGCTCGAGCAGAATCGCCATCAGCGCTTCCTGCCCCTTGCGCCGGAACGTGCGCGACGGATCGAGGAACAGGTTCTTCACGAGCTGCTGCGTGAGCGTCGAGCCACCCGCGATGAGCGACTTCGCGCGAATGTCCGTCCAGATGGCGCGCAGGATGCCTCGCGGGGAGATACCCTGATGGCTGTAGAAGGTCTTGTCCTCGGTCGCGATGATCGCTTCGGTGAGGACTTTCGGAACGGCCTCGAGCGAGACCGGGATGCGGTCCTCCATCTCGTTGTCGTAGATCGACGTGATGAGCTCGGGCTCGACTCGCACACCCCGCAAGGTGATGTTGTCGGTGAGGCGCTTGATCGCGCGGACCTGGGAGCCGTTCATCTCGACGAGCACCGGCATGGCGTGGAGCTCCATGTCCGGATACTCGAAGTTGTTGAGGTAGATCTCCAGGTCGTCGCCGATGTACCGGTACTCGCCGGGATTCTCGACGCGGCCCTTCACCTCGCGGTAGCCGACGTGGTTGAGCTTCGGCTCGAGAAGCGCGCGGGGATAGCGGATGCCCGCGACGATCTGCGTGGCATCCGAGTAGACGCGGCTCGGCAGGTCCCAGCGCCGCGCGGCCTCGAACCTCTTCGTGATCACGACGTAGCTGTAGCCGACGTAGCCGAGGAAGGCGACGAACGCCAGCATGACGAAGAACGCGATCCCGGCGGAGTGCCGCCAGAAGAAGTCTTTGATGTGCGAGCGTTTCGCCATGGTCGCGG
>CAZLGP010000188.1:0-10810 GCA_964558905.1 uncultured Thermoanaerobaculia bacterium
GCGAAGGATCAAGGGAGCCCCCGCGTCGATCGCTCCGTTCTCCAGGGGGCTCCATTGATGCTTCGCCTTGCTCAGCATTAGGAGCCCCCGCGTCGATCGCTCCGTTCTCCAGGGGGCTCCATTGATGCTTCGCCTTGCTCAGCATTAGGAGGCCCCGCGTCGATCGCTCCGTTCTCCAGGGGGCTCCATTGATGCTTCGCTTTTGCTCAGCATTAGGGTTTCCCGCGTCAATCGCTCCGTTCTCGAGAGGGCTCCATTGATGCTTCGCTTCGCTCAGCATTAGAGGTCTGCTTCCTCGTCGAAGTCGAGCTTCTCGCTGGTCCAGCCGGCGAGCACGGCGTTGCTGTTCGCCTCGACGAACTGCTGAATTCTATCGAGCAATGAGTCTGCCGAGTCGTTGCGGTCGGCGATGAAGGAAATCGCCAGCCGCGCTCGCTGATGGACATCCTGGAACGCGACTTCGTTGCACGAGCAGTGAAAGTTGTTCCGAAGCCGGTCGCGAAGGCTGCGCACGACCTGGCGCTTGTCCTTGAGACTCTGCGCGTACTCGATGTGCAGCTCGAAAAGCGCGACGCAAACGATCATCGGTCCAGTTGGCGGTTGGCGGTTGGCGGTTGGCGGAAGGCCGCCACCCAACATGCTGAAAGGGGGACTCCCGCCAACCGCCAACCGGCAACCGCCAACGGATCCGTCACGCCAGCGCCGCCTCGATCTTCTCGACCTTGAACGCTTCGATGACGTCGCCGACCTTCACGTCCTGGAACTTCTCGATGCCGATGCCGCACTCGAAGCCCTGGCGGACCTCGGCGACGTCGTTCTTGAAGTGGCGGAGCGAGCCGATCTTGCCTTCGTAAATCACGCGATTGTCGCGGAGCAGGCGAACGCTGGCGGTGCGGGGGATGACCCCGTCCGTGACCATGCAGCCGGCAATGACGCCGATCTTCGGAACCTTGAACGTGTCGCGGACTTCGGCGCGTCCCTGGAAGACGTCCTGGAACTTCGGATCGAGCAGGCCGACCATCGCGCCCTTGATCTCATCGACGAGCGTATAGATGACGGTGTACAGCCGGACGTCGACGCCTTCCTTGTCGGCGAGCTCCGCCGCGCTGCGCTCGGGACGGACGCTGAAGCCCACCACGATCGCATCGGACGCCGTCGCCAGGAGGACGTCATTGGTCGTGATCGCGCCGACCGAGGTGTGAATGACGTTGACCTTGACCTCGCTGGTCGAGAGCTTGCGCAGCGTCTCGCTGAGCACTTCCACCGAGCCCTGCACGTCGGCCTTGACGATGAGGTTGAGCTCTTTCGTTCCGCCCTGCTGCATGCGCTGGAAGAGCTGATCGAGCGAGACCCGGCCGGTCTTCTGCTGCGCCGCCTCGCGGGCCTTCTCCTGCCGGAGCTGGCCGATCATGCGAGCCTGGGTGTCGTCATCGACGACCGCCAGTCCGTCGCCGGCGTTCGGAACGTCCTCGAAGCCGGTGAGCTGCACCGGCGTCGCGGGACCCGCGGCCTGAATGCGCTTGCCGCGCTCGTCGGTCATGGCCCGGACGCGGCCCCAGGTCGTGCCGGAGAAGTACGGGTCGCCGATCTTCAGCGTGCCGTCCTGGATCAGCACCGTACCGACGATGCCGCGGCCCACTTCCTTCTTCGCCTCGAGCACGACGCCCTTGGCGGGCATGTCCGGATTGCACTTGAGCTCGAGCATGTCCGAGGTGAGCACGATCATGTCCAGAAGGCTGTCGATGCCCTGACGCTGTTTCGCGGAGACCTCGACGGAGACGACGTCGCCGCCCCACTGCTCGACGAGCACGTTCGCGTCCGCGAGCTCGCGGCGCACGCGCTCGACGTTGGCGTTGGGCTTGTCGATCTTGTTGATGGCCACGATCATCGGGACCTTCGCGGCCTTGGCGTGATCGATGGCTTCTTTCGTCTGGGGCATGACGCCGTCGTCGGCGGCGACGACGAGGACGACGATGTCCGTCACCTTCGCGCCGCGCGCACGCATCATGGTGAAGGCCTCGTGGCCCGGCGTGTCGAGGAAGACGATCTTCCGACCCTTCTTCTCGACGTGGTACGCGCCGATATGCTGGGTGATGCCGCCGGCTTCGCCTTCCGCGACCTTGGTCTCACGGATGGCGTCCAGGAGCGAGGTCTTGCCGTGGTCGACGTGGCCCATGACCGTGATGACCGGGCCGCGCGGGACGGTGCCCTGCGCTTCGGTGCGCACGAGCGCCTCCATCTCCACCGCCTCCTCGAAGGAGACGATCTCCGCCTCCAGGCCGAGCTCTCGCGCGACCTCGAGTGCGAGCTCGCCGCCCAGAGGCTGATTGATCGACGCCATGAGACCCTTCTTGAGGAAGAGGTGCTTCATGAGGTCATTGGCCTTGACGTCGAGCTTCTCCGCGAGCTCTTTGACCGTCACACCCTCGGTGAGGGCGACGCGTCCGGTCGGCCGCTTGAAGTCGAGGACCTTCGCGTTCACGGACTGCTTGCGCGCGTCGCGGCGCGTGGAGACCCGCTTCGGCCCCTCTTCGAGCTCCGACAGGACAATGTCCGGACCGATGTCGTCGTTGATGATCTGCGTTCCGGAGAACGGCCCCTTGGTCAGAAGATCGTGATCGAACTCCGCCGTGCGCACGGTCTTCGTCCCGCGCTTGCCGGCCGGCTTCTTCTTGTCGTGCGTCTCCTCCGGACGATCGTCTTCCTTCTTGCGGCGGATGATGTTCGAGCCGGGCATCGACGGCGGCGGACCGCCCATCGGACGTCCCGGAACGCCGGGACGAGCTCCCGGACCGGCCGGACGCATTCCCGGACCGGCCGGACGGGCGCCCATGGGGCCGCCCGGGCGGGCGCCGGGACCGGAAGGACGCGTGCCCATCGGGGCACCCGGACGCTGCTGCTGCGTTCCGGGACCCGCCGGGCGTGCGCCCATCGGTGCGCCGGGTCGTGCAGCGCCCGGCCCCGAGGGACGACCCGTCGGGACGGTCTGTTGGCCGGCATAGTTGGGACGCGGACCCTGCGGGGCGCGCGCGCGCGGTCCGGTCGGACCGGCCGGGCGCCGGACGTCCGGATGCGGCGGCGCGGGAGCATGCGGCTGCGCAGCGGCGGGCGGCGCAACCGGCGCCGGCGCTTCCACCTCCGCGGGAGGAGCCGTCGGCTCTTCCGCGGCGGGCGCGGCGGCAGGTGCTTCGGCGGCGATCTTCGGCTGCTTTTCGGGAGCCTGCGGCGCTTCCTTGGCGGCGCGCTCCTCGGCCTCCGCGGCCTCGAGAAACTCGGGGATGATGACGGAGGGCGGCTGCTGAGCGGGGATGGGCTCTTCTTTCGGAGCCTCGGTCTTCTTCCGCACGGGCGGCTGCACGATCGGACGCGGGGGACGCACCGCTTCCTTCTTTTTCACCACGACCGGCTTGTCTTCGCGCATGATGACGCTCTTCGCGCGAGCGACCAGTTTCTTGCCGGTGATGAGCGCCTGGACGACTTCAGGCTCGAGGACCTGACTGGCATCCGTGATATCGGCGCCGAGCGACTGCAACTGGAAGATGACGTCCTTTTCGGACTTGCCCATCTTCTTCGCAATGTCGCTCACTTTGATTTTTGCTGCCGCCATTCAATCTCCTTGGATTTTCCGCCGTCTGAGTGCGCGTCACATGGTGGTCATTCCACCGAAGCCTCGGCTTGTTCTTCGTCCGGGGCTTCCTCTTCCGATTCTTCTTCTGACGCCTCGTCTGACGCCTCTGCTCTTTCGTCTTCCGAGCGCTCGTCGTCGTCGCCGCCCTCGGTCTCGTCGACCTGCTCGTGCTTGCGGGCGAGCTCGATCATCTGCGCGGCCATCTCCTCGTCCACGTTCGGGATGGCGGTGAGGTCGTCGACCGAGGCGTTGATGATCGAGTCGAGGTCGTCGTAGCCGGCGTCCTCGAGCAGCTGCGCCCACTCTTCGGGCATGCCCTCGATCTCGCGGACGCTGGTCTGGGCGCGCGACTCGGCCATCGCTTCCTGGAGCATGGCCGACAGGGCATCGGCGACCTCGCCCTTCACTTCTTCCTCGGACTTGATGTCGATCTTCGCGCCGATGAGCTCGGCCGCGAGACGGACGTTCAGTCCGCGCTTGCCGATGGCCAGGGAGAGCTGATCGTTGTCGACGATGACGTCGAGGTGTGGGCGGTGAGCCTGCTCGTCGCTGGTGACGGAGACGCGCGTGATCTTCGCCGGAGCGAGAGCGTTCTGCGCGTAGTTGACGATGTCCTCGTGCCAGGGAATGATGTCGATCTTCTCGCCGCGCAGCTCGCGGATGATCGACTGCACGCGCGAGCCCTTCATCCCCACGCACGCGCCGACCGGATCGACGTCGCGCTCGCGGGACATGACGGCGATCTTCGCGCGCTCACCCGGCTCGCGGACGGCGCCCTTGATCACGACCGTTCCGTCGTAGATCTCCGGGACTTCCATCTCGAAGAGCTTGATGAGCAGACGCGGGTCCGTGCGCGAGAGCACGACCTGCGGTCCCTTGGGCTGCGTGTGGACGTCGGCGATGACTGCCTTGATGCGATCGCCCTGCGAGTAGCGCTCCGCGCGCGACTGATGGTGACGAGGGATGATGCCCTCGGTCTTGCCATTGAGGTCGATGATCATGTCGCCGCGCTCGAACCGCTTCACGTAGCCGTTCTCGAGCTCGCCCATCTTGTCCTTGAACTCGTTGAAGACCTTCTCGCGCTCGGCCTCGCGGACCTTCTGATAGAGGACCTGCTTGGCCGACTGCGCGGCGATGCGCCCGAGATCCGCGGGAGGGGTGGTGAGAGGGATCTTCACCTCGTCGCCCTGCTCGACCTCCGAGTCGATCTTCTGCGCTTCGTACGTGCGGATCTGGGTGTTCGGATCCTTCACGACGTCGACCACTTCCTTGCTGATGTGATCGAGACGGATCGTGCCGCCGACCTCGACGTCGGGAACGAACTTGCGCGCCTGGTCGAGCGTCCACTGCGCCTGCGGATCCTCGATCTGGTCCTCGTTCTCGACGATTTCCTTGATCGCGAAGATCGTCACGCCGCCGTTGTTGCGGTCCAGCTCCGCCTCGAGAGGCTCGCGGGTCTTGTAGTACTTGCGCGCAGCCGTCGCCAGGGCGTCTTCGAGCGCCTTGTACACGCGATCGACGTCGATCGACTTCTCGTACGCGAGCGCTTTGATGTCTTTGTCGTTGAACATCGTTGTCTGCCTCAGATCTCCACTTCCAACCGCGTTTCCTTGATCGTGTCCAGAGGAATCGCGTAATCCGGGTCTTTCTTCATCACCGGATCCGTGACCACCACCGTCGTGCCATTGAATGATTTGAGCCTGCCCACGATCACGTGCAGTCCGCGGATCGCGCTGCTCGTCTTCACCCGCACCAGACGGCCGGTGAACTTCTCGTAATCGGCGGGCTTGTAGAACCTGCGATCGAGGCCGGGCGAAGAGACCTGCAGCTCGTATTCGCCGGGAATCGGATCCTCGACGTCGAGCCAGGTCGACACCTGCTGAGAGACGAGCTGGCAGTCGTCGACGTTGACGCCGCCCTCCTTGTCGATGTCGATGCGGAGCAGGTAGCCCGGGCCCTGGCGGCGATAGTCGATGTGCACGAGCTCCAGCCCCTCGGATTCGACGATCCGCTGGATCTGCTGCTCGTGACTCTCGTCCAACGCGCTCATGTGTTCTGAATTTTCGCCCCTACAACAAAAAAAGCGGCCGATCGGCCGCTTTCGAAAGACCTGCTCGAAAGCCGTCGAATACTAACACACCACTTCCGGCCGTTACAACGCGGTAACGAAGAGGAGATTCCCTTCGCCACGACCAACCAGCGGGGGGCGGTTTCGACATCACGGCGACGGGATCGAAAGTACGACAGCCCACTGAAAGCCTCGACGGGGCGGAAATCTTCCCGTCATCGTGGAACGCCGTGCGGCTGGAAAGGAGAGCAACAAAAAGAGCCGCGCCAGGGGCGCGGCTCTTGACGAAACGTGTCGTGAGGAGAAACTCAGTGACGGACGAGGCGAATGAGCGGACCCTTGCCCGAGCCTTGCGGGTAGAGGATGTCCAGCGCCGCCGCATCCATCTCCTTCAGGTACTGGGCTTCCATCGTCGTGGCGTCACCCGAGATGTTGTCGAGCACCGATCCGTACGCGAGGAAGGCCGGGCAGCCGCGCTCGCAGGACGCCGGCACGGAGCCGTCGATGGCGGTCGAGTTGCGCTGCTCAATGGTCACGAAGTAGTTCGAGCCGGTCACTCCCGGGAAGAGCGTGGCCAGACCGTACTGCTGGCTGCCGAGAGGACCAAGCGAGCGGACCGCCTCATCCTTCTTGTCGGCTTCGCTGAGCGAGCCCTGGTAGAGGCGGAAGACGATCTCCGTCTTCGAGTACTCGGACGCATTCACGACGCCGATGTTGGAGCGGAACGTGCCCGCCTGGCCGGCGCCGCCGGTGTTGGTCAGACCGGTGATGAAGACCTTGTCCAGCCCGACGTTGCTCTGCAGCTCGCTGACGAAGTTGTACCAGGGGATGCCCGTGAAGAGCTGGCCCGTGGTCGGCGGATTCGCACCGGCCTGGGTGATCTGATAGATGCGGGTCTGGACGCTGATCGGGCGGAAGTTCGGGCTATAGCCCCATTGGTCCTGGGTCTCGGGGCCGCAGCTCGAGTTGGCCTTGCAGCCGTTGAACACCAGCATGCCCAGCGGGTTCGACTCCGCGGTCTTGCCGAGGGTGTTCACGAAGATGTCGAGGAGCTCCTTGCGCTCGTGCGCGCGAAGGGTGATCTTTCCGCGGATCTCTTCGAGGAGTCTCGGAGCATTGGCGCCCTCGTTCGGATTCAGCGGAACATAGATGACCGAGACGTCGACGCTGTCGCCCGACAGATTGGCAATGAACGCGTCGGTGATGAACGTACCGCTCGAACCACCGGCGTGACCGGCAATCGGAACGTAAACCTGATCAGCCGCGCGGAAGTTGCTGGCCGAAGCGCCGAACGCGCAGAGCAGCAGGGCCGCCGCGATACCGAGTTTCTTCATGAACATAATCTCCCCTCTAACACCGTGAAAAGTTGGTCTTCGACTGCTGTGGATCGTATGCTGCGAGCGCATTCTAAACGAACCCGGCCCGTTGTCACTAAACTTATACGCAGTTACGCAACCGAACGTCACAAAATTTTGTGCCTATACTTTCGGACCCGTGAGCGGCGTCCGCGACTCGACCGTCGGTGAATCCCAGCACGGACTCCGTCTCGATCGCGCCCTCGGCGAGCTCTTCACTGACTACTCGCGCAATTTCCTGGCGAATCTTGTCACGGAAGGTCGAGTTCGTGTCGACGGAGCTCCCGCGGCCAAGCCGTCGCAGCGCGTCGAGAGCGGCCAACGCCTGGAGATCGACGTCCCGGACGCCGTTCCCGCGGGCATCGCCTCTCAGGATCTACCCCTCACCGTTCTCCACGAAGACGCCGATGTCGTCGTCATCGACAAGCCTGCCGGACTGGTCGTCCATCCCGCGGCCGGGCACGCGGACGGTACGCTCGTCAACGCGCTGCTGTTTCACGTGAAGGACCTCAGCGGCATCGGCGGCGAGATCCGCCCCGGCATCGTGCATCGCCTCGACAAAGACACGAGCGGCGTGATGATCATCGCCAAGCACGACGCCGCGCATCGCAGGCTCACCGAGGACTGGAACACCGAGCGCGTGCGGAAGGAGTACCTCACGCTGGTGTACGGAACGCCCTCGAGCGAGCGCGGAACCGTCGACGCGCCGATCGGCCGCGACCCTCGCGACCGCAAGAGAATGGCCGTGGTGGCCGGCGGCCGCACCGCGATCACGGATTACGAGGTGGCCGAGCGGCTGCGCTACGTCTCGCTCGTCCGGTGCCGCCTCCGTACGGGCCGCACCCATCAGATTCGCGTTCACATGAAACAACTCGGACACCCGATCGTGGGCGACCCCCTCTACTCCGGTCCGCAATGGCGCGGCATCCCCGACAAGCGCGTGCAGAAACTGCTGTCGTCCCTCGGAAGGCAGATGCTGCACGCGGCGAGGATCACGTTCGCGCATCCCACATCGGGGAACGCGATGACGTTCGAGGCGCCGATGCCACAAGATTTCGCCAGCGTGATCGAAGCGCTGCGCTGAAGTTGCCAGTTGCCAGTTGCCTGTGGCCAGTTGCCTGTGGCCAGTTGCCTGTGGCCAGTTGCCTGTGGCCAGTGCCGAGGGACTGCGGAGATAACAACAACCCTCCTCGGCTACCGGCCACTGGCTACCGGCCACTGGCTACCGGTCACTGGCTACCGGGCACTGGTCACTGGCTACCGGCCACTCACAGCAGCACCCCCGCGATCGTCGCCGTCAGGAAGTTCGCCAGCGTTCCCGCGATCATCGCCCGCAGGCCCAGGCGCGCGAGGTCGCCCCGTCTCGTCGGCGCGAGTGACCCGATACCGCCGATCTGGATCGCGATCGACGAAAAATTGGCGAAGCCGCAGAGCGCATAGGTCGTGATCACGAAGCTGCGCGGGTCGAGCGAGCTGCCGACGCCGGGCTCGCCGAGCTTCACGAAAGCGACGAACTCGTTCAGTACCATGCGAGTACCGAGGAGGTTCCCGACGGTGAGGCTGTCCTTCCACGACACGCCCATCGCCCAGGCGATGGGACGGAAGACGTATCCGAAGACGATGTCGAGACTCGCCGGGAACCACGCCCAGAAGCCGTTCACGTAGCCGAAGATCCCGTTCACCATCGCCACCAGGGCGATGAACGCGATGAGCATGCCGGCGACGTTCAGCGAGAGATGCAGGCCCTCGATCGCGCCGCGGCCGGCGGCGTCGATCACGTTCACGTCCTGCTTCGGCACGACCACTTCGACGTCGCCCCCGGTCTTCGGCTGGTCCGTCTCCGGCACGATCAACTTCGACATCATGATCGCGCCCGGGGCGGTCATGATCACGGCCGTGAGCAGGTGAATGACGTCGACTTTCGCGACGAGGACATAGGCCGCCATGATGCCGCCCGAGATGTGGGCCATGCCCGCGGTCATGATCGTCATCAGCTCCGACCGCGTCATCTCCGGCAGGAACGGTCGGATGGTCAAGGGCGCCTCGGTCTGGCCCATGAAGATCGACGCCGCGACGGACGTCGACTCCGCACCCGATGTACCCATGAAGCGGGACATCATCTTCGCGAAGAACGTGACCACGACCTGCATCACACCGACGTAGTAGAGGATCGCGAAGATCGACGCGATGAAAATGATCGTCGGGAGAACCTGCGTCGCGAAGATGAAGCCGAGTCCCGCCTCGCCGCCGCCGGGGGCGCCGAGAGTGCCGAAGACGAACTTCGAGCCTTCCTGCGTATAGGCGATCAGACTGTTGACGACATGCTTCATGTTCTCGAACAGATACGCCAGCAGGTTGTAGGCGAGGAACAGAAAGAGCGTGACCGCACCGAAGACCGTCCACAGGCCCCGGCGCGCGCCGCCTGGAGGCATGCGCTTCACGATCTGCGTGACCACGATGGCGACCGCGACAAAGATCAACGCCGCGCCCCACTGTTCGAGAGGAGGCGCGATTCCGGCGAAGATCGCCGCGATCTGCCGCCCCTTGAGCACGAGGATCGCCACGATGATCTGCAGGATGAGACCCCACACGACAGGCCGCCACTTGATGGCTTTGCGATTGGTGGAGATGGCCCAGGCGATCAGCAGAATTGCAGTGAACCCGATCAGCGCAGTGAAACGCTCCATCGTGCAGGCTCCGTTCTCTTCGGCGATTTGAACCGTTGGAGCGTGTAACAGAGCGCGCCGAGCAAAGTCAACGGTTTCGGTTGGCGGTTGGCGGTTGGCGGTTGGCAGTTGACAGGTGGCAGTTGGCAGTTGGCAGTTGACAGGAGGTCCCCATCCCCTGCGCAGTCTCCTCTCCTGTCAACTGTCAACTGTCAACTGTCAACTGGGTATACTCCGCCGCCATGATGGAAGCCATCCAAGAGGCCGTTGCCTTCATCCGCGCGAAAAGCTCGCTCCAGCCCGACGTCGGGGTGATCCTCGGCTCGGGACTGGGCAACGTCGTCGATGCCGTGGACGTCGAGGTCGCGATCCCGTACTCGGAGATTCCCGGGGCGCGCGCGTCGACCGTCCTTGGCCATCAGGGTCGCCTCATCCTCGGCCGCGCGAACGGCACCGCGGTCGCGATGATGCAGGGCCGCGTGCATTTCTACGAAGGCTACGAGATGGACGAGGTGATGTTCCTCACCCGCGTTCTCGGCAAGCTCGGAATCAAGAAGCTCGTCGTCACGAACGCTGCCGGCGGCATCAACACGTCGTTCCAACCCGGCGACCTGATGCTCATCTCCGACCACATCAACTTCATGGGCATCAATCCGCTGCGCGGTCCCAACGTCGACGACCTCGGACTGCGCTTCCCCGACATGAGCGACGCGTACGCGGAGTCGCTGCGTGCCCTCGCCAAGGAAGTGGCCGCGTCGATGAACCTCGAGATCAAGGAAGGGGTCTACCTCGGCCTCTCCGGCCCGACCTACGAGACCCCCGCCGAGATCCGCGCCTTCCGCGTCCTCGGCGCGGACGCCGTCGGCATGTCGACCGTCCCCGAGGTCATCGCCGCCTCCCACATGCAGATCCCCGCCCTCGGCATCTCCTGCATCACCAACATGGCCTCGGGCATCCTCAAACAGAAGCTCACCCACCAGGAAGTGATGGACACGACCCAGCGCGTGCAGAAAGAGTTCACGGCCCTCGTGCTGGGCGTGCTGGAGCGACTCAAATCCTGAGCCGCGTAGACGGCGAAGGATCAAGGGAGCCC
>CAZLGP010000189.1:0-20913 GCA_964558905.1 uncultured Thermoanaerobaculia bacterium
CGACCGCGCCGCCGACGACCAGCAGCTCCGGGTCTTCCTGCAGCGCTGCCACCTGGGCGCCGAAGCGCGTCGGCAGCGCGATGTCGTCACCATCCATCCGGGCGATGTAGCGCCCGGCGGCGGCGGCGATACCCGTGTTGAGCGCTGCGGGCAGGCCGCGGCCCTCAGCCGCGAGGACCCGGATGCGCGGGTCGGCCGCTGCGAACGTCCGGACGAGATCCGCGGCCCCGTCGGTGGAACCGTCGTCGACGGCCAGCAGTTCGAAGTCGTCGTAGTCCTGCTGCTCAACGCTTTGCAGGGCCTGACCCAGGTGCCGGCGTCCGTTGCGAAATGGCAGGACGACGCTGATCGTCGGGGTCATAGGTCCGCCAGGGTGCCGAGGAGTCCGAGTTCCACGAGTTGCTCGGTGTTCCGGTATCGCTCGGAGACGGCGGACATGCCGGACAGTGACGGATTGGTCCCGAGAGCTGCAAGGTACCGCTGGTTCTCGCCAACCCAGATGGGCTCGGCCCGGTCCCGATCCACGGTGGTCGCCGCCTCCGCCCGAGGCAGGCAGTCGGCGAGGAGGCGGAAATGCAGCAGAATGCCGCCCACCATGTCGTTCCGCCGCCAGCGCGTGCCGACCGGATGGTGGCGACCGAGTTCGAATCGACTCCCGGGTTGCCATCGCAGCAGCGACACCTGGCTGAGGCACGGAGGCGAGATCCCCCAGGTGTGCCGGCCCTCGAAGTACCCGTGCCCGACGTAGTGTTCCAGGCCGCTTTCGAATCGCCCGTCAGCCACTGCCTGCCGCACGTCGGGGTTGTTTCGCAGATAGTCCTGCTCGGGCCACCCCGGCGTTGTACGATGTCGGAACGTCCGTCCCTCCCCGCGGCCGAAGCTCACAAAGTGCTGAAAGCCGCTCTCGAAGTGGCCCGCCGCGACAGCGCTCCGGACATCCTCGTGCAGTTGCAGGTAGGTCTTCTCGTTGAACGCCGCCAGATAAGACTCCCGTTCACGAGCATACGCGTCGAAGTCAATCTCCGGCCAGAACAGACGGGCTCGAACACCCCCGAAAACGCGCGGAATCGGCGATCGGTCCGGGAAACTGTGGTAACCCTTCGAATCAAAGAACGGGCAGACGTCGAGCAGCGGCCGGCTGGCATCGACATGCGTTTCGGCGATGGGCGCGTCGGCGTACATGTCGACGACCATGGTCGCCAGCGAGTCCAAGCCCCTGCCCTCCAGCGCTCGACAGAACTGAGACAGCGGAAGGGATTCGCAGTGCGGGTAAACGAGTCGCTCGTCGGCGTCGATGAGGAGGCACCAGCGATTAACGCCGTACTGGTTCAGGAGCGCTTCCATCCAGTCCATGCCGAGCCGGGCCTGCTGATATGGGGCTGTGGTCGCGAAGACGTGTACGTCAGGCTGAGCGAGCAGGTACTCCACGGTGCCGTCGCTCGAGCCGTTGTCGACGACGAGGAAACGATGGACCCCGAGGGCCCGGTGGTGAGCGAGCGCGTCCGGAAGCCGCAGCCGTTCGTCGCGAACGACCAGAAAGGCTCGTACTTCTTCGGTGCCGCCGGAGATCGACCGGCCGTCGAGGCGACGGAGGTCGGCCGAGATCCAAGCGAAGGCACCTGTCGAGGTGGCGCCCATGCTTCGGACCTGCAATGAGTCCGTGCTGAGGGCGGCGGCCAAGGCCGGATGATGCAACCGGATATCGTCGCACAACATCTCGACGGATCGGGCCGCGTTAGTCAGGGTTCGCAGCATGGACGCCGAGCGGACCCTGTAGCGACAGAGGATCTCAGGGACGCACGCGAGGCGTCGACCGGTCTCCGCGAACTTCAGCCAGAGGTCGTAGTCCTCCCAGCCGCTGATGGGCATCCTACGGAACCCGCCGACCGCCCGCCAAGCCTCCCGGCGCACGAGTGCCATGGCATCGATGTAGTTCCCTGCACGGAGCCTGGCCGGGTCCCAACCGTCGGTCCCTGCGACGCCAGAAGCCTCCCCGAACATCTCAAGGATGGTGTAAACCCCATCCGCTTGCCTGCGCTCCGCCGCCTCCAGGCAGACCTCGAGACAGCGTGGGTAGATTTCGTTGTCGGCATCGAGGATGAACACAAAAGGTGTCCGCGACCATTCGAATCCCTGGTTTCTGGCGTCCGCGAGTCCCCGGTTTGATTCATGGAGCAGCAGCGCGCACCGTCCGAACCGAGAGCCGTGTCGTTCGAGCCATCTGCGAGCTGCCTCGCCACCGCCGTCGTCGGACGCGTCATCGACGATCACGAGATCTAGGGCCGCCAACGTCTGTACGCGAACGCTTTCGAGGGCCTCGGCAATGAAGTCGCCGAGGTTGAAGAGGGTGATCGCGACGGTGACCTTGGCTTCGTCGCTTCCACCGGACTCCAAGCGGACGTCCGCGGCGGGCACTATGACGTCAGGCATGCTCGTTCAATGGTCGTCCGATCGAGCCGCGCCAGCGCCCGCACTTCGGCCAGCAGGTCGAAGCGCGGTGGCAGTTCGTGCCGGACGTGAGAACAAATTCCACGTCCCGGCGTCTCACCGGTACTCGGTAGGAGCAGACGGTCAATAGTCGCCGGCATGGCGTCAAGCGTCGCCGCCAGCATGTGCCGCCCCAGGTCGATGCCGGGGGGGGCGAACCGAGGTTCCGCGAGGACCAACGCACCTTGTTGCAGCCCGAGCTGGACGACTCTGGACCACGACAGGCACGGCACGTGATCCTCAGACAGGTCGAGGAGGATCTTAGCGCATCGGGCGAGTGCACACGCATCGGCGAACGTCAGCGGTCGTGGGCCGGCCAGTTCTCTGTTGTCGTGACTGGGCGCATTGATGTAGCAGCGGTACCTAGCTAGCGACGGCGCGAGCTGGGCGAGCTTTCGGCTGAACGTAGCCGTGAGTGGTCCGACGAAGAGTACGTCCAATGGACGTTCAGTCCACTCCGCATCGTCGGCCGCGGGCCAGGATTGGTTCGGCGGAAGCATGAAGTTCAGCAGAGATTCGACCGCGCGCGCGCGGCCTCTAGAGCGCTCGCCGGACCAGCCAGGCAGAAAGCAGGCGCTACGAGCGATTCCGGACCGCCGCAGCAGCAATGTGGCGTGGGCGCACACATCGAGGAAAAGCGCTGCCGACGGGACCAGGGTCAGCGCACGGACGTGTGCGAGAGTGCCGAAATCAGCGGTGTTCAGGAGAATGCGCCGAGGGAACGGCCGGTGATCTCGGTAGTGACGGCCTCCTCCGAGAAAGAAGAACTCGTCTGGGCCTACATACAACTCGACATCGACTGACTCTGGTCGAGGACTGTTCTGATCGAGCCGCCAGACACGGACGCCATCGAACTGAAGAGCCGCGCAGATGTCGTCCGCGATATCGCTGTTCGCGTGACTCCCCAGCGACGACGCATAGACAGCTATGGTGAGGTCGGACCACGCATGACCGAGGCGTGAATCGTCGTTCGAGGTCTTTCCGAGATTGAGATTCAGCAGCCGGCAGCCATCGAGATCCTCTCGACTCATCGCGGCCAAGTGCCTCAGTGTCTCCGCGGGAAGTCGGATTTCTCGTCCCTCGCGGATGCCATCCCGAACAAAGTGGATGAAGGGATCGGTGCCCGCGGTGGCGACGTCCCCATGCAACGCCAGGTACGCCAAGCCATCGAAGAAGCGGCTCGGTTGGTGGAGACGGCCGCCTTGCTGATCCAGGTAGTGCCGAATGCACAAGTCCGGGTTGGGCGGGATCCGTGCCTGATCTGCATAAAAGGAGGCGTCGAAGAGGCCTGATGATGCAAGCAGATCGAATGCGGACGCTTCGTCCCGAGACGTCGGCGGAGGGGTGTGCCGGATCACGATCGCATTCTCACACTTGGGGGCGGGATCCGGGTAGCGCTGACGTAGGCGTAGCCGCGTGGGGAACGATGGTTCCCTCCAGTGTCCCGATTACAGTTTTGATCCTGCACTTTGCGGATTCTGCTCAGGATAATATGCCCACGGTCGGCTACCGGGGTTGCGGCTTCGGACGACGTTTCCATACCCTGATCGCGCGGACTTGGTGTCGCCACCTGCGAGGACTACTTGCACCCACTCGAACCTGGCCTGAGCGGCTGGCTCGACTCACCTGAGACGGGGGCGCTCGTCCGTGACCGCCTCACCGTCCGGGGTTGGGTGTTTACGCCTGGCAAGCCAGTCAGCGCGTTGGTACTCCAGTTGGGTCGCCGGACTCATGCACTCACCATCGGTGTGCGTCGCGAGGACGTGATGGATCGGTTCACCGAATCCCATGCCGCCGAGTCCGGGTTTGAAGGAACCGTTCCGTTGGGCGGCCGCGGGCCGCGATCGGTTCCGTTCGAGATCTGGGCATCGTTCGACGGCGGAGCCCTTCAACGGTGCTTTGCCGGTATGGTATTCCGGAGTCGCCCGGATCCGATCTCGCAGGGCTACTGGCGGACAGCCGCTCAGCGGGCCGTCGACGCCGCGCTCGAGGGGCGACTGCGGTTGTCACCGAAAGGCTGGCTCGAGTCTCTGCGGCGCCTGTCCCGGCAGTTCGAGGCAGCGGCGAGGCGCCCGAAGACGCCTGAGAGCGCCGCAACGCTGGTCGACGCCAGGGAATCGCTCGCGCAGGCATCCCTGGCGAGACTCCAGGCGTTTCTGGACGCCGGGGCGCGCTTGGACTTCAGGCCCCGGGGTGCGGCCCGTGTGAGCGTGCTGCTGGTGTTGTACAACCGCGCCGAGTTGACGCTCGACTGCCTGCGGTCGCTGACAGAAGAACGAACAGTGCCGTTCGAAGTGGTGCTCGTCGACAATGCCTCGACCGATCGCACCTCCGAGCTGCTCTCCCGCCTCGACGGCACCACGGTGCTGCGTCAGCCGACCAACGCCGGCTTTCTACGAGCGGTGAACCTGGCGGCGTCGCGCGCTTCCGCTCCCTATCTTCTGCTGTTGAACAACGACGCCACGCTCATGCCCGGGTGTCTTCCGGCGGCCCTCGCGGCGCTCGAGGGCGAGCGTGACATCGGGGCCGTGGGAGGGAAGATCATCCTCGTGGATGGCACTCTGCAGGAAGCCGGCTCGATCGTCTGGCGGGACGGTTCGTGTCTGGGCTATGGACGAGGCGCTGAACCGACTGCCGGGGAGTTCAACTTCACCCGAGACGTCGACTACTGTTCCGGGGCTTTCCTGCTGACACGCGCCGATCTGTTCGCGCAGTTCGGCGGGTTCGACGAGCGTTACGCGCCGGCCTACTACGAGGATTCGGACTACTGCGTGCGGCTGTGGCAACAGGGCTTCCGGACCGTCTACGAGCCCCGCGCGGTGGTCCAGCATTTCGAGTTCGCGAGTTCCCCCGCGCGCGAAGCCGCCATTCAGATGCAGGCCGAGCGTCAGCGGCTCTTCGCTCGGACCCACGCGACCTGGCTCGCCGGGCAGCATCCGCCGGGCCTTGACCGGGTCGTGACGGCGCGATCGCGCAGCCGGGCCCGCCGGCTGCTCGTGATCGACGACCAGGTGCCTCACCCCCGTACCGGGTTTGGCTTCGCCCGTGCCGCAGAAATGCTGAGCGCTCTGGTGGAACTCGGGTATGACGTGAGCCTGTTCCCAACCAATCACCAGCCGGAACCGTGGCACGAGATCTATCGCGACATCCCACGTACGGTCGAGGTCATCGTCAACCGCGGGCTTCACGGGCTGGACGCCTTTCTCGCCGAGCGGGCAGGTCACTATCACACCCTGGTCGTCAGCCGGAGCCACAACCTGAAATGGTTGAGGGAAGGAGGTTCCGCGGATGCGCAGAATGTGCCGGTCATCTACGATGCGGAAGCCATAGCCGCGATACGTGAAGTCCAACGCCGTCGGTTCGCCGGCCAGACGGTGAGCGCGGCGGAGGAAGCGCAGCAGGTAGACGCCGAGATTGACCTCGCGCGATCGGCGCACACGGTCCTCACCGTGTCGGAGGGGGAACGACAGACCTTCGTGGCCGCCGGCATCCCCCGCGTCGAATTCGTGGGTCACTCGCTCGATCCGTCGCCCACGCACACGGCGTTCGCGGACCGTACAGGCGTCCTGTTCGTGGGCGCCTTTCACGAGCTTTCTCCCAATGGCGATGCGGTGCGGTGGTTTCTGGAGCACGTCTGGCCGCGATTCACGAAGCTGTTGGCAGAGCCGGTGACGTTCGTGGTGATTGGTCCAAACCCGCCGTCCGCACTGCGACGAATGGCGGGCCCGGACGTTCGCATCATCGGCGCTATCGACGATCTGGAACCGTACTATTCGAGTTGCCGCATCTTCGTGGCGCCGACGCGATTCGCGGCCGGCATGCCGTTCAAGGTCCACCATGCCGCCGCGCACGGCCTTCCGGTCGTCTGTACTACGCTCCTGGCCGACCAGCTCGGCTGGCGGGCGGGCGTCGACCTGCTCGCCACGGATTCGCCGGACATGTTTGCGCAGCACTGCGCGGATCTATACCGCGATGCGTCGCTCTGGCACCGGATTCGGGACGCCGGCTTGGCGCGGATCTGGACGGACTGCTCCAAGTCGGCATTTCGGGATACCCTCGATCGTGTAATCCGAAAAGCCCTCGACATGCCGGCTGCCGACCGGCCACTTACTGCGCCATAATGCGTCATGCAGCGGGATCCGTCTGCACGCCGCTTGGACATGCGGTTGCGCACGTCCGAGGTGCAAGACCCGGAATCCCCGGGCAACGTACCGGGCCAGCCGGATTCCGCCTATAGCGACTGCCTGGAAGCGCAGTTGGGCGAGACGCAGCGCGACCTTGTCGCCGTCTCCTCGTGGGCGACGACCCTTCGTCAAGACCTCGAGGCTCAAGCGAACGAACTTGTCCGGTTGAAGGCCACGCTCAGTTGGCGTCTGACCCAACCCTTCCGGCGCGTCTCCCGCGCCTGGCGGTCACGGTCCGCCGTTTTGGCATGGGCGCCGATGATGCGAGTCCGGCGCGCGATGCGAGCGCTGCCCTTGCCCCGACGCGCGGCCGCCTTCGTCAAGGGCGTCGTGCTCCACCGCCTCTTCGGTGTAATCCCCCGGAGGGCGGCCCGCGGCGTGATCAAAGTCGATAGCGGCAGCGCGAACCGACGTTGGCCGGAGTCGCCCAATCCGACGACTGCGCCAAACTCCCGGCTGCCGGACATCTTCGTATGGGCCGGTCGTGAATGGCCGTCCTGCAGGCCGCGCGCCCGACATCTGATCCGGGGGCTCGCGTCCGGCGGCCGCCGCGTGTTCTATGTCTGCCCGCAGTTTGTGGTCCGCTCAGCACCTGGATTCGACGCAGAGCCTCTTGACGGCGCCAAGCGACTGTTTACGGTCAGACTCCACGCGGCGGGGGGGCAGGACATCCGGAGCAGGGCCGCGGCGGGAGCCGCCCGTACGCAGATTCTCAGGAGCATCGGCCGGGTGCTGGAATGGACGTCTGGGGTCGGCACCGTGAACCTGGTCCAAGACCCGTTCTGGCTTCCGTTTGCCGAGATGATGCCCAGCAACGTGCTGGTGCACGATTGCATGGACGGCCTGCCGGACTGGGAGCGGCACAGCCCGGAGCTCATCGCATTCGAGCACGTCCTCTTGCAGCGTGCCGACTTTTTGATGACCTCTTCCGCCTGGCATGAGCACTTCGTCAGTCTTATCAATCCGAGCGTTGCACTCGTCAGAAACGCGGCGGACTACGAACACTTCGCGGTCCCTCCCCACGACGTGTACCGCCACCCCGACGCATTCCAGCGCCCAGTCGTCGGTTATTTTGGCGAACTGGCGCGGTGGTTCGATGCCGATCTCGTGCGTGCCGTGGCGACTGGCATTCCCGATGCGTTGGTGCTGCTCGCCGGCGAGGACGCCGTGGGCGCCGGATCGCAACTCGCCGATCTCGAGAACGTTCACCTTGTCGGCGACGTAGCGTATGCGGAGCTGCCGCACTATCTGCATGCATGCGATGTTTGCATCCTCCCGATCAGCATGGCACCTTCGGCCGCAGCGGCGAGCCCTGCGAGCGTGTACGATTTTCTCAGTGCGGGAAAATTGGTTGTCGCTACCGACCATCCCGAGATTCGCCATTTCGGCGATCTGGTCCGTCGAACCGGTTCGGCAGAACGCTTCGTGTCGGCGGTCCGCGAGGGCCTTGCGAAACCTGCCGATGAGAAGCTTACGGAACGACGCCGACAGTATGCCAGCGAGCACACGTGGAACGCGAGGGCAGACGCGCTGCGCGAACACATCCATGACATCGCCCTTCCGTCGGTCAGCGTGATAGTGGTCACTCGTAACCACCTCGATTTAACGACGCAATGTCTCGAGAGCATCGAGGCGATGACCGCGTACGGAAACTACGAGGTGATTGTCGTCGACAATGGATCGAGCGATGGGACTCCGGCCTTCCTGGACCGCTGGGCGGGCGGGCGCGCGGATCGTCGCGTGATCCTGAACCCCGACAATCGGGGCTTCGCAGCAGCCAGCAATCAGGGATTGGCCGCCGCCGATGGCAAGTACCTCGCCCTCCTGAACAACGACACCGCCGTGACAGCAGGCTGGCTCGGAACGTTGGTCGGTCACCTGCGCCGCGATCACCGGATCGGCCTGATTGGCCCCGTGACCAACAACGCCTGGAATGACGCTCGCATTGATATTGAGTATACAGATCTCGACCAACTACACGCCGTAGCAAGGCGGTGGACGTCGCGTCATCTGGGTCAGACCCGCTCGATTCCGAGTCTGACGTTCTTCTGTGTGGCGACGTCACGCGAGGTCTACGACGACGTCGGCCCTCTGGACGAGGCTTTTGGCATCGGCATGTTTGAAGACCATGACTATTGCCGCCGCGTAGAAAGGACAGGACGCCGCCTTGCCTGCGCCCTCGACGTGTTCGTGCACCATGAGTCGGGCGCATCTTTCGACGCCATGGATCAGGAGCACCGATGGGAGCTGTTCGAACGCAACAAGAGACTCTACGAGGCCAGGTGGGGTCCGGGGCAACTCGAACGGATGGGCTCAGATTTGCCCTCCGACAAAGCGCATGCGCGGTTCGTGCCCCGTCGGTGAGACGGGTGAGCGCTTGGCTCGCAACGTCACTGGACGTGTGCGTTGCCAGCCCCGCTGGCCTGCTGCCCCCGCCGCCGCCAATGTCGCCAGTGACACGCCCACATCCCCGCATACCACGCCGTCACGCCGGCAACGATCACCGGCAGCGTGAGGAAGTAGTCCCGGAGAACGCCCGCCTGGCGAGCCGCACGACCGATGAACAGGATCCGGTTGGGTACACGCAGCGGATACCGCATCAACTCGCCGAGCGATGACGCTCGGGGCCGCGCAGCTATCCGACCCGCCTCCTCCATTTCGGCGAACTCGAAGCCTCGGCGGTAGCGCTCGCGAACAAAGTCGAGAAATCGCAGAGGGCCATGGTCGTGCTCCACGACCGCCCGGGGTTCGAACCAGAGGTCGCCACCGGTCGAGCGCACGCGCGACGTGAACGCCGTGTCGCCCTGCGTGTAATCCTCGTCCCACCCGCCCAGCGAGTCGAATATGCCTCGCTCGACCAGAATGTTGCCGGACCACCCCAGCGGAGCGGACCGCGCCTCGCCCGCAGGAAGGCAGATGTTGAACTTGCAGAGATGCGCGCCACGAGCGAGCCAGCCGCGGCCGAAACAGGCGATCGATCCCACGACGACGGCATGCCGCGCCGTCGCGGCCCGCGCCAGGCGTGCCAGCCAGTCGGGCGCGGGATAGATGTCCGGGTCCGTGAACGCCAACAGCCGGCCGTGTGCGTACTGCGCCCCGCAATTCCGTGCCGCCTGTGGCAGGAGCCGATGGTCGGTGTGCACGTACAGCGCGTCCACCGCATGCGTGCGGCACACCGCGGCGGAACGATCGTCCGGGCTGCTGTCCACCAGAACCACCTCGAAGTTGCGAAACGTCTGGTGGTCGAGCGACGCGAGACACCGGTCGAGCGTCTCGTCCGAGTTGTAGAGGGGGATGATGACGCTGATGAGCGGGTCTGACATGACCAGTCCCTCAGGGTGCGGCGATGGTCGGCGGCTGGCGGCTCTCATTGAGCTCGTAGGCCAGGAATCTCCGGCTGCTGTCGCCGGTTCCGGCCAGGGCTCCGAGGCTCCCAGCCAGGGCATGGACGACATAGTACTGGAAGACGAACGGGAGGTTCCGCCGGAACTCGCGAAGCCAGATGCCGGCCTGCGGCAGGGAAGCAGTCCGGCGCCAGAGGACCCACGGCCAGCGGGCGGCGCCGACCAGGCACCGGGCCGATAGCGCAAGCCGTCCGACGAGACCCGCATCGTCGAGCGCAGCCGCCGATGCGGCCGAGAGCCGCGCCGAGTGGAAGGACCCGACGAGAAAACCAGCCCAACGATGTTCGTGGGCATGGACCATTCGCGCGCGGGGCTCCACGAAGAGGCGATGTCCGTCTTCTCGCAGGCGCCTGAACAGCATCGATTCGGCCGAGAGCAGAGTCGGCAGATCGTCCTGATAGGCGATCAGTGCCGCCCGTTTGTAGGAGACGTTCTGCCAACGAAGGATGGCAGATTCTCCCCGCGTGGCTGGCGCGCTCCAGTGGTGTCGTGACACCAGCTCGATCCTTCGCGACACCGCCCGGTCCAGGTCGCCCGGGAGGAGTTCGCCGCACACCGCGGCCCAGGGGCCTTGATGGGCCTCGATGATGGCCTCCGCCCAGCCGTCGAGCACGACGACGTGTTCCTCGACAAACGCCACAACCGGGGCGCGGGCGTCGGCCACGGCCAGGGCCAGCGCGGCTCCATACCCGGCCGAAGCATCGGCGCGAATCAACCGGACGGCGGGATGCGAACTTCCTTGCACCGGCGGGGCATCCGGCGTTCCGAAATCCAGCAGGAGGATCTCCATTCGACCGAGCGCGGATTGGCGGCAGAGCGCGTCAAGTGCCCAGGCGCACCGTTCGCGCTGGGAATCCACCATCGTGACGACGCTCAAGGCGGGCGTGCGCATGGGGTTCACCGGCCCCCTTTGGGGGAGACTGGATAGAACTCTAGCAGAGGACAGGCATCGTCGCCCGGGATCGGTGACCCGCCCTTGATCGCCTGAGGCGCCGAGGGTAGGCTGCCTGTCTACTCCATTGCAGCAGAAAAGGACCCCCGCATGGACAACGTGACGCTGCTGAAGAGCCTTTACGAAGCATTCGGCCGAGGCGAGATCCCGGCGGTGCTCGGCGCGATGAGCCCGGACATCAAGTGGCACGAGGCCGAAGGCAATCCCTACCAGCCGAGCGGCGACCCCTGGGTGGGGCCGGACGCGATTCTGAACGAGCTGTTCATGAAACTCGGTGGCGATTGGGACGGCTTCGCCGTCCATCCGAAGACCTTCCACGGCGCCGGCGACAACGTCATCGTCGAGGCCCGTTACAGCGGCACGTTCAAGAAGACGGGGAAGAGCATCGACGCGCAGGTGTGCCACGTCTGGGACGTCAAGGACGGCAAGGTGTCGAGGTTCCAGCAGTACGTCGACACCGCACAGCTCCGGAAGGTGATGGGCGAGAGCTAGCCTCACCGGCAGGCCTCACCTCGCAGCCTCACCTCGCACCTCACCTCGCAGGGTTTGACTCCCTGCCGGCGACGATGGCATCGTCGTCCACGAGGTCAGAAGGGATGAGGCAATGCGCGTGCAAGACGTATCGCCTGCCCTGCGTCGGCAACTCGGGCCGGAGGCCGCCGATGGCCTGCTCGGGACGCTCGACCAGGCGCGGCGCGAATGGACTGAGGACCTGATGACGCGGGCAACGGACCGCTTCGAGCTCCGTCTGACCGAGGAGCTGTCGGGCCTGCGAGTCGAATTCCGCGAAGCGCTGGCCATCCAGAGAGCGGAGCTCCGCGAGGCGATGGCGGCGCAGGGTGCAGGATTTCGGGAGGCGCTCGCGGCTCAGGGCGCGGGCCTCCGGACGACCATCGCCGAGCAAGGCGCCGCCCTCCGGAGCGAGATCGCGACCAGCCGAACCGACATCGTCCGGTGGCTGTTCATCTTCTGGACCGGCCAGATCATCGCTCTGGCTGCTCTCCTCTCCGCGCTGAAGTAGGCGACGCACGCGAGCTTCGGCGCCTGCTATTGCGAGCGGTCGGCGGGCACCTTACTATCGCCTCCTGTGATCCCCTCAACACCCGGCGGCGCCAGCCGCCTCCCGAGGAGGCCCGTGATGAGAGTTCGTCTTGCGCCGTTCGCCGTCGCCGCGGCGCTGCTGGTGGCGGCCGCCGTTCCGGTCGTGTCGCAGTCGTCGTCCCCGCAGGGCCGCCTGTTCACGACGGCCGACTACGACCGGGCCGCTTCGAAGCTGGCGGGCCCGCTGGCCGGCCTGGTCGTCGGCGGCGAAGTCGACCCGACGTGGCTGCCGGACGAGCGGTTCTGGTATCAGAGCGAGCGGGCGAGCGGGACCGAGATCGTGCTGGTCGATCCGGCCGCGGGTACGCGGGCGCCGGCCTTCGATCATGCCCGCGTTGCGGCGGCGCTGTCGTCGGTGGCCGGGCAGACCTTCACGGCTGCGACCATCGCGGAGGCGTCGCTCGAGCTCACACCGAAGGCGGATGCCGTGATCGTGACGGTCGCCGCGAATCGCTGGTCGTGCGACGTGGTCGGCGCCGCGTGCCGCGAGGCGGCCCTTCGACAGGCTCAGGGCAGGGCCCTTGGCCAGGCTCAGGGCCGTGGCGTGGCAGGCGGACGGGGCGGACGCGGTGGTCGGGGCGGGCGCGGCAGTGACGGGCCGCCACTGAACGTCTCGCCCGACGGCACCAAGGGCGTCTTCATCCGCGACTGGAACCTGTACGTGCGCGACATGGCCACCGGCGCCGAGCGGCAGCTCACGACGGACGGCGTCGAGCACTTCGGCTATGCCACCGACAACGCCGGCTGGCGCAAGAGCGATCGCGCCGTCCTGCTCTGGTCGTCCGACTCGAAGAAGATCGCCACATTTCAGCAGGACGAACGCAACGTCGGCTGGATGTACATGGTGAGCACGAACGTCGGCCATCCACGCCTCGAAGCCTGGAAGTACCCGCTGCCCGGCGACACCGACAAGGAGATGGCGATGGTGCACCGGCTCGTCATCGACGTCGACACGGGTCGCACGACGCGTCTGAAGATGGACCCGGACTTCCACCGCGCCACCCTCGGCGACGACATCGACATGGACGACTACGAGTGGAACGCCGACGCAACGAAGCTTGCCCTCGTGTCGACCGACCGGTATCACAAGACCGCGACCTTCCGCATCGCCGACGCGACGACGGGCGAGGTGCGAACGCTCTTCACCGAGACGGAAGAGACGCACTACGAGTCGCGTGTCAACTGGCAGGTGCTGTGGGACACGAACGAGCTGATCTGGTACTCGCAGCGCGACGACTGGGGACACTTGTATCTGTACGACCTGACGAACGGCCAGCTGAAGCACCAGATCACGAAGGGCGACGGGCCGATCACCGGCATCGAGCGCTTCGACGAGCAGTCGCGCACCCTGTGGCTCTCAGCCGTCGGCCGCGAACCCGGGCAGGACCCGTACTTCACGCACTTCTACAAGGTCGGGCTCGACGGCACCGGCTACGCCTCGCTGACGCCGGACGATGGCACGCACTCGATCGACCTGTCGCCCTCGGGACGCTGGATCGTGGACAGGTATTCCCGCTGGGATCTGCCGCCGGTCGTCACGCTCCGCAACGGTGAAACCGGACGGCAGGTCATGGAGCTCGAGCGCGCCGACATCTCGAAGCTCGAGGCAACCGGCTGGAAGGCGCCGATGTCGTTCCACACGAGGGCCGCCGACGGCGAGACCGACATCTACGGGATCCTGTTCCGTCCCACGAACTTCGATCCGTCGCGCAAGTACCCGATCGTCAATCAGATCTACCCCGGCCCGCAGAGTGGCAGCATCGGATCCCGCGCGTGGCGCGTCGCGTACGGCGATCGCCAGGCCCTCGCCGAGCTCGGGTTCATCGTCGTCTCGATCGACGGCCGCGGGACGCCGAACCGGTCGAAGTCGTTTCACGACGCGTACTACGGCGCGATGGGGCGCGACAACACGATTCCCGATCAGATGGCGGCGATGAAGGAGCTGGCTCAGCGCTACGAATGGATCGACATCGAGCGCACGGGCATCTGGGGCCACTCGGGCGGCGGGTTCGCCACGACATCGGCGATGTTCCGGTATCCGGACTTCTGGAAGGTGGGCATCTCGGAGTCGGGCAACCACGACCAGCGCAACTACGAGGACGACTGGGGCGAGCGCTACCAGGGCGCGCTCACCGGTCCGCCGAGTTCGCGCGACGACAGCTACTCGGTCGAAGCCAACCAGGAGTTCGCCAAGGACCTGAAAGGAAAGCTGCTCATCGCGCATGGCGGCATGGACGCCAACGTCCCGGTCTCGAACACGATGCTGGTCGTCGAGGCGCTCATCCGCGCCAACAAGGACTTCGAGTTGCTGCTCTTTCCCAACGCCGGTCACGGCTACGGGCAGGACGGAAACTACATGATGCGTCGCCGCTGGGACTTCTTCGTGCGGCATCTGCTGGGTGGCACCCCGCCGACGGAGTACGAGATTCCGTCGGGTGGACGCGGGGGGCGCGGGGGCGGGCGCCCGTGATACGCGGCCGGCTGCGGATATGGTTCGTCCTGGCGGGATCATGCCGGCCCGTCCTGACGTGCAAACGGCGACCGAAACGGCTCACGCCGGCAGATTCAGGCGACGCAACAGGTCCGTGAACCGATCCTGGCCCCGCAGCCGTCGCAGCGCCGGCAGCACATTGACGAGGAACAGCGAAGGACTTCCGTCCGCGAGCGCCTCTTCCAGCGACGTGTAGACGGCGGCATCGTCGCCCAGGCCACTCTGCGCCCAGGCGACGAACATCGGTGAGACGTACTCGCCGCGCGACCGATCGGCGAGTTCCTCCACGATGGCCCGCGCGCGGTCCTGCCGGCCGGCCAGGCCGTAGGCCCAGCCGAGCCAGCCGAGGTAGTAGGACGCCCGGCTGGACAGCAGTGCGGCGCGTTCGAGCACGTCGACCGCGCGGTCCGGCTGGCCGCTGCCGCCGTACGCGCCGCCCAGCACCCAGTGGGTGTACAGAAAATCCGGCTCCATGTCCCGCGCCTGCTGGAGCTCGCGGATGGCCGTGTCGTAGCGGCCCTGCTGCACGTAGCACAGACCAACGCAGGTGCTGACGTACGGGGCCAGCGGATCGGTCATCTGGGCGTGACGGACCTGTTCGAGGGCCTCTTCGTGCCGGCCGAGCCCGTCGAGCAGAAAGCTGAACCAGCATCGTGGCAGCACGCTGTGGGGATCGCCCGCGATGGCCTGGCCGAAGCTGGCTTCGGTGGCTGGCCAATCGCGTTCGAACCACAGGCGGCGCAGCCCCTCCGCGGCGTGGAACTCCGGAATCGTGTCGTCGATGGCCGCAGCGCGCTCGATGGCTGCTCCGGCCCGGTGTGCGGCCTCGGCGGCCTCGAGCCCATAGAAGCCCAGGCTGCTGTAGGCGTTCGCCACGCCCAGGTGCGCGAGCTCGAAGGCCGGATCGGCCTCGGCGGCCGATTGAAAGAACGCCGCGGCTTTGGTGAGCGAGTCGCGATCGCGGCGGTACCAGTTGTGAACGCCTTTCAGATAGGCGTGGTAGGCATCGAGCGGCGGGGTATAACGGCCGCCCGTCAGATAGGCGCGCGACAGCGTCCCGCGCAGCGCGCCGACGATCCTCACGGCGATGTCGTCCTGAATCTCGAAGACATCCTGCATGTCACGGTCGTAGCGCTCGCTCCAGATCTGGTAGCCGTCCATGGCGTTCACGAGTGTGGCGACGATCCGCAACCGCTGGCCCGTCCTGCGCACGCTGCCCTCGAGCACGGTGTCGACATCGAGTTCGGTGCCGACGCGCCTCGCATCCCTCGAGCCAGCCGCAAGCCTGAACGCCGACGTGCGGGACGCGACCCGAACGCCATCGACGCGCGACAAGGCGTGCATGATTTCGTCTGCCATGCCTTCGCAGAACCAGGCCTGGTCGCCCGTCATACTCAGATCCGCAAACGGCAGTACGGCGATCGATCGCATCCTGACGCCGGTCGCCGCGTGGTGACGCGTGTCACCGCTTTGCTGTGCAGGCGAGGCGTGGGACTGCAGCTCGTCCATCAGGTGTCGGACCGCCTGGAATCGGTCGGACGGCGACTTCTGGAGACAGCGGCGGACGAGGCGGTCGAGGTCCGGCGGGACGGCTGGATTCCGGTCGCGGATCGACGGCGGCTGGTCGCGCAGCACGGCGCTCAGGACGTCGGCGGTCGTGCCGCCGGCGAAGGGCCGGTCTCCGGTCAGCATCTCGTACAGCACGACGCCAAGCGAGAAGATGTCCGTGCGGTGATCGGGCGGCTGGCCCCTCGCCTGCTCCGGCGACATGTAGGGCGGCGTGCCCATGACGATGCCCGGGACCGTGGCGGACCGCGTCGTCAGAGCAGTTGATGCCGCATCTTCGGGCCGCAGGCGCTTCGCCAGGCCGAAATCGAGCAGCTTCACCGGCCCGTTCTCGGTCAGGAAGATGTTGCCCGGCTTGAGATCGCGATGGATGACCCCTTTGGCATGCGCGGCCGCCAATCCGGCGGCGACGCCGAGCGCGACCGAGACGGCCTCTCCGACGGGCAGCGGACCCTGCTCGAGACGTGCCTGCAAGGTTCGGCCCACGAGCAACTCCGTGACCAGGTACACGTGGCCCGCCTCGCTGCCGATGTCGAAGATGGCGACGATGTTCGGATGAGCCAGCGCTGCCACCGCCCTGGCTTCCCGCTCGAACCGCGCCCGCGCACTCGCATCGCCGGCCAGACGGTCGAGCAACACCTTGACAGCGACGTCCCGCTGGAGACGGGTGTCCCGCGCGCGGTACACGGCGCCCATGCCGCCGGCACCGAGACGGGCGACGAGCTGATACGGGCCGAGACGGCTGCCGAGGTCCACGGATTCCGCTATCGTAGCCGGAGTCGGTGAACGTCGCGTGCCAACCGAGCCGGGGCCGAAGCCCCCGCAGTACAATCCCCTCAGGCGTTACAGGACCATCAGACGTGATGCACTTCGGTCGACAACCTGCTGACATCGGTGCCGTCGCGCCGAAGCTCGAGCTGTCGGATGCCGCCGGCCTGCGGCGGTCGCTGGCCGAGTTCCGCGGCCGGCCCGTGGTCGTGTCGTTCCTCGGTCCCTCCAACTGCGCGTTCTGCCGAGCGCATGTGATCCGCGCCATCGAGGCACGCGGCGACATCGAGCGCGCGGGCGCCGACGTCGTCTTCGTGACCTTCAACGATCCCGGCCTGATGATGTCCCAGATGATGCACGATCTGAATCTGCCCTTCGCGCTCTTGCTCGATCCCGAGCGAGCAGCCTACCGGGCGTGGGGTCTCGGACAGGCCAGCATCCGGAGCCTGCTTACGCCGGGGCTGTACTGGGCCGGCCTGAAGGTGGCCCTGCGCCGCGAGCCGTCGATGGGCGAGGCCCCGGACCCCGGCCAGCTCGGGGGCGACTTCGTCGTCGATCGGGAGGGACGCCTGGCGTTCGTCAACCGCATGCGGAGCTTTCACGACCGCGCGGCGATGCCGCGCCTCGTGGCCGCGCTCGAACGGGCCTGAGCTCAGGCCGGGCCGGCAGCTGCCGGCGTGCCGGCGTGGCGATCGAAAGGTATGCGCAGTGATGAGGTCGCGGGCAGGTGGCGCGCCCACCAGGCTGCGGCGTCCGCATCTGTCCACGGCTCGACCGCGCAGGCGGCGAACAGCGCCGCGGCCTCCTGCGCGCTGGCCGGCCGGTCGGCCGGTTTCTTCCGGAGACAATGCAGGACGACCCGCTCGAGGTCAGCCGGAATGGGCAGCTCGGTGCGCTGGGACGGCGGGGTCGGTTCCGCCTGCACGTGCTTGACGACCATGCTCATCGGATTCGACTCGGGAAAGACGAGACTGCCCGTCAGCAGGAAGTACGCGACGCAGCCGAGCGCGTACACGTCGGCCCGGCCGTCCACGTGCTCCTCACCCAGCGCCACCTCCGGCGCGATGTAGCCCGGCGTGCCCGCGGTGACGCCCTCCATCGTGATCTGCGTCACGTCTTCACAGGCCGCGCACTTGGCGAGACCGAAGTCGAGCACCTTGACGAAGTCGTGCGTGAGCGCCACCTTGCACAGCATGACGTTCGACGGCTTCAGGTCGCGGTGCACCAGGTTGCGCTGATGCGCTTCCTCGAGCGACTGGCAGATCTGCAGCAGGATGTGCCGGACGCGGCAGGCCGGTTGCGGGCCGAAGGTCTTGACCAGCGTCTCGAGGCTGAGGCCGTCCAGCAGTTCCATGACGTAGTAGAACTGGCCGTCGCGCGCGATGCCGAAGTCGTAGAGGTAGATCGTGTGCGGTGACTGCAGACCGGCGATCGCGTTCGCTTCGCGCTGGAATCGTCGCGCGCCTTCCTCGAGCCGCCGCGCCGAGGTGGTCGTGGTATTGGGCCTCACGAGTTTGATCGCGGCCTGCCGGGCCAGGTGCCGGTGCGCGGCCTTCCAGACTTCGCCCATCCCTCCCGAGCCGATGGGGGACACCAGCCGATAGCTGCCGAGGTCGTCGGTATTCTGGCGCCCGCTGTCCCGCTCGGTCACACGGCGACGGATCAGACACGCGATCAGGGCAATGAAGTAGTTGAGGCTTGGCCAGACGATGAGCCGGTCCAGGGGAGGCAGCGGCAGGTCGAGTCGCTGCACGTTGATCGCGAAGGCGAGCGGCCACGTTGATGCGGCCGCCATCGCCGCAGCGAGGGTCCAGCCCGTCGGGGCGGGCACGAGCACGCACATCACGAGAATCAGCGGACCGACGGCCGAGAATCCGAGGACCGGCTGGCCTGGCGGCAGCGGCACGGCGGTCTCGACCAGCGAGATCCAGCCCGCGACGACCACCGCGAAGCCCAGCAACAATCGCTCGAATGCCGGGGCGGGCACCGCGCGCGACCAGTGGATCGCGACGAGGCCCAAGCCAGACAGGACGCAGACGAGCGTGGCGAGGCGCACGACCGGGTCACCGTAGGCAGCCATCAGATCGGGCTGGGCGACCTGGTGGAACGTCACGAGCAGGACAACCAGACCGGTCAGTGCGACTGTCAGCCAGACCCGCGGCGAGACCAGCGCCTGCGTGGCCGACACGTTTGCGGTTGAGGCCATCTCGCGCCAGTATACGGGCGATGGCGCGTGGCCCCGTCCCTGGCGAATGGCTCCGACCGCGGCTGGCGAAGAGACCGTCGCCCAGCGCGCGGCCGCGGCTCGTGAGGCAATCGATCCCTCGATTCCGTGGGTGCTCGCCGGGCACTCGCGCGGCGCGGCGATTGCCGCCCGACGATCTCGGGGGACGAGCAGTTCCGCCAGCTCGTGGCGCAGGTGCGGCGGGTCCTCGATCGGGTGGGGCAGCCGGAGCTGCAGCAAGGGCGCTACCATGGCACCGTGCGCCCCAACTTCGTCCGCGCGCTCGGGCTCTCCGGTTCCGCCCTGTTGGCCGGCTTCACGCTGTGGATGTACGCGACGGCGCCGCGCACGATAGCCGAGGTGACCGGCGGCCTGGCGTCGACCGCGGGACTGTACCGGGTCGATCCCGTGGCCCTCGCCGAAGGACTCCGCTTCTTCCGCGGTGACCAGTTCGCGGAGGCGCGACTCGTCTTCGAACGCATCGATCCCGCCCGGCGCGATCCCGTCGTCCAGTTCTACACGGCCTACAGCCACTACCGGCAGGGGTGGGGCCGGTTTGCGAATGACGACGGGCATTTCAAGCTCGGGCTGGCGGCGCTCGACCGAGCCGAGGCCGTGACGCCGGGCGGACGCGTCGTAGTCGACGACCCGGACTTGGGCGCGCCGACGTCGGAAGAGCTGCGCGTCGAGCTCGTCGAGGGTCTGCGCACGGACCTGTCGGACTTCAATCCGATGGGCGTCGTGAGGAAGCGGAAGTGAGCCCGGACGCGCGCGCATGGCGGACGGCGGTCGTCCTGCCGTGGATGCTCTTCGGCGTGGCGATGGTCGCTTCGTGGAGATTCACGCTGGATGGCGATCTGCGGATCGTGCCGCCGCCGCTGTCGGCGCTCGTGCTGGCGTTGCTGATCCTGATGGTGCTCGTCCGGAGCGGCCAGCTGCTGCCCGCCGCGCTGGTCGACGGCCGGCAGCCGGCGCTCGATCGCGTCGCCGGCGGTACCGTGCTGATCGCGCTCGGCTGGGCCTCGGCGGGGGTGATGGCACTCGTCATTCCCGAGGCGGGCCTGCCGAAGCTGGCCGGCCTCGTCCTCGTCACGGCGCTCCTGGCCAACACACTTGCCGCGTCGGCGGGCCGGGCCGCGTCGCTGCGCGCGCTCTTCGTCGCGTGCCTGTCCGGCTTCATCGTCAAGTTCATCGTGCTCGATGCCCTGTTCGATCCGTCTCGCAGCTTCGGCGGCCGTCTGGTGACGTCGATCCTGGAGGGCGCCACGCTCGGCGGCTTGCGCCATGAGCCATGGGCGCCGATCACGGGCTACCTGGCATTCGGCACGATCGTGCTGTACTTCCTCGCCCTCGCGCTGCTGCCGGACGGGCCACCCCGGGAGCGCCGCCGGCGAGCCTCACGCGCTGGAGCCTCATGGCCTTCGACACACAGCCCACCTTGATCGGTGACCGATCGAGGCGCCGCGCGGTGTCCGTCCGGCGAGCCTGTCAGCCGACGGCTGAGACCAGCCGTCGCATGACCTCGGCGGCCTGCCGATCGTCGAGTCCCTGGCCGCGCACGAGCGACTGCCACGTGGAGAACTGAACCGCGTGTCCGATCGTGGCCCGGAGGAGCTGGCGGCGACGGCCCCGCCTTGGCCAGGCCGAGGCGATCACGTCGGCCACCCGACGCCAATGGTCGTGATAGGGGCGGACGAGCGCATGGTCGGCCGACCCGGCCAGAATGCGCGACATCA
>CAZLGP010000190.1:0-14184 GCA_964558905.1 uncultured Thermoanaerobaculia bacterium
CGCGCTCGGCGATCTTGTCGATGAGCTCCAAAATCTCCTGGAATTTCAATTCGCTACCTCTCTCAGACCAATTCGTCGCGAAGCAAGTACTTCGCCTTGGACAGCTCAAACCGCGCGCGTCCGTAGTTTCCGTCCGGCTTCAGGACGAGGAGGATGTAGTACTCCGGCGTGACCTCGGACAGGAAGGTGACGAACTTCTCCGTCACCAGCGAGAACTGCTGCACCTCGCCCGTGTCCAGCTCGGTGTTCGCGTGGCGGATCGATTTGATGAAGCTTCCGAACTCCGCGCCGAGGACGTCCAGCGGGATCCCGCGATCGCCGACCGTCTCGACGGCGATCCCGTCCAGCCCGATGAGGCTCGCGGCCACGGCACCTTCGATGCGCTCGCGAAGGCCCGACAGCACGTCTCTAAACACTCCCGGCCTCCTTCCGCGAGACCTTCGTCAGCCAGCGTTCGAGCCGGTCGATCTTCGGGTTCACGTGCGGCGTGAGTGCGTCCAGCTTCGTTCGGACTTCGTCGTTTCCGGGCTCGCGCGCCAGGATGTCCTCGTAGATGTGCCGGGCCTCGTGGACGAGTCCCTGCCGCTCATACAGCTCGGCCATCGTGAGTGTGCTCGCAAAGTCCGCCGCCGGAGACGCCTCGGCAACGACCGCTGCGAAGACGTCGGACTCGTCCTCCTGCGCGGCAGACGGCGCCGCGACTTCGGCGGCCACCGGCGCGGCAGCGATGTGCATCCCGCCGGGCTGCTCGATGTCGAACGCGGCAACGGTTGCGCCTTCCACCGGCTCCTCGAACGGGCTTTCGTCGTGCGCGACGAGCATGGGCTCGACGTCACCGGTCGCGACCTCGACGTTCTCGTCGAAAGGTGGAACGGTCTTGTCGAAAGGAGACTCTTCCTGGAACGCCGGCGCTTCGGGGACGACCTCCGCCACCGGAATCGGCGGTCGCAGTTCCCGGTCGAGGCGCTCGATCGTGTTCTTCAACTCTTCGTCGCCCGGCAGCAACGCGTGCACGAGCTTGTACTTTTTGAGAGCTTCGAGGGGATCGCCGAGGCTGAGATGCGCGTCGGCGAGGAGGCGCGCGGCCACGACGTTGCCGGGATCGAGTTGCATCGCCTTCGACAGCGCTTCGACCGCACTGGCGTCGTTCTTCTGCTCGCGAAGAACGCGACCGAGACTAACCCAGGCAGCGAGATACGCAGGGTAGACGTTGAGTCCCGAACGGAGCACCTGCTCGGACTCCGCGAAGTGGCCCCCTTTGCGGAGCTCCTCGGCGAGTTGATAGAAGAGACGACTCCTCGGATCCGTCTTCAGACGGAACCGCAGTTCTTCGATTTTCGGATTCGTCGCCGGTTGAGCCATTCGCGGACCTGAATTCTAACCGCACCAGACGCGAACCGCCCCACGAGGGGGCGGTTCGATCGAGATTGCATCGATGTTGGCTACGGGACGTTGCCCGTCACGCAGACGTTGATCGTCCCTTCGTCCGAGTCGTTGGTCGTGAAGGCGACGTTGCCGACGACGTCGCCACCCCCGTTCGGCATGAACGTGACGGTGAAGTTACGCGACTCTCCCGGCGGGATGTTTTCAGTCGCTGGCAGCACCGTGAAAGACGCGGGCGGCGCCGCCGTCGCCGCGCTGATCGCCAGCACGGCTGTGCCGGTATTCTCGATCGTGATCACGCCCGCGGTGTTGGTCGTATTGTCCGGTGCGTTGATCGTGAGCCCCGGACAGGTGGTCGTGGCCGGCGCCGTGACATTCGCCTCCGGTGCGGGCGGTAGAGTGCAGCTGCCATCGGGAGGCTCGACCGTCAGCGCCTCGGGCGCCGTATCCGTGCAACCGGTCTCCGCATTCGTGTACACGACGTCGACGTCGATCGGCACGAAGCGCTCGCCACCTCCCGGGCACTCCTCGGTCGGGAACTCGAAGTTCGTCGGAAGCGGCACGGTGTACGACACGCTCCCGTCGCCGTTCACGACGGCGGCGGACGGGAAGACCGTCTTGGAACCGATCTGAATGCGAACCACACCCGGCTGCGCGTTCGCCACCGTCACGGTGACCGTAGGCGTGGTGCCGGCGATCGCCACCGCGGGGCTGACGCCAACGATCAGCGGCGGCGGCACGCGGAAGGTGAAATTCGGCCCCTGGGCTTGGTCGCCGTTGGCGACATTCGTGACGATGATCGGACCGCTGACCTCCGCGCATCCTTCGATGTCGATGGCCGGTGAGCGGAAGATGACTTTCGTTCCGTAGGCCTCGAGCACCTGAGCCGCGAATCCGGCGACGCTGACCGTCACCGGCGGCACGAAGCCGATCCCGTCGATCGACACGTTGGTGCCTCCGGTGTAGAGCGCCTCACCCGGTGCGATCGCGGTGATCTGCATCGCGGCCTTGTAGTGGAAGCCGGACGCCATCGTCGCCTCGGTCTGCGAGTTGATGTTGCGGACGCTGACGGTCACCGGCCCGGTCACCGTGCCCGAGCCGTTGGGATTCGTGTCCCGGCCGGCGGGCGTTTCGACGTTGATGCGGTCGAACAGCACGTTCAGGACGCGCGCTTCGGCGGTGTTGAACAGCACCTGGACCGGCTCCTGGAAACCTTCGCCGAAGATCGTCACGCGCGTGCCGCCGGTCACGGGACCGGAGTTGGGTGTGACGGTCGAGATGACCGGCGTGAGCTGCTGATTGCGATAGGTGAAGGCATCCGAGGCTTCGACGCGCTGTTCGCTCGCCGTGCCTGCCTGCGTCAGGACGATGATGTCGGCGACGAGTTGCTGGCCCGCGCCGAGGTTGGTCGGAGGCGAGATCACCTCGATGACCGTGTCCGTCACCGACTGCACCGATCCCTCGACCGCCGTGGCACCGCCGGTGTTGAACAGCACTCGCACGGGCGCCTTGAAGTTCGCGCCCGTGATCCGAATGACCTCGCCTCCCTGCGGACGTCCGACCGCCGGAGTCACCGACGTGATCGAAGGTGCCGTGTTCGGCGGAGGCGGCGTGACGGGACGGGACTGGAAGGTCACATCGGTCTGACGGGTCACGTTGTTCACCGTGACCGTGACACGAACCGGGCCTGTCGAACCGGATGTAAGCGTCACGGTGGCCACGCCGTCCGTGGTCGTCTTGAGTGCCGTCGCCCCGCCGCCATTGAGAATGCCGGCGGTCGTGGAGAACTCCACGGCCGTACCGTTGGGCACGGCCGCACCGTTGCTCGTGACGGTGGCCGTAACCGTGACCGTCGAGTCGACGAGCGGATTCGGATTCGAGACCGAGAGGACCAGGTTCACGCCCGCGGGTGGCGGGGTCCCGCCGCCGGGAGGGGTGCCGCCGCCCGGAGGCGGGGCGGTCGGAGACTCACCTTTGCAGGCTGCGAACAGAAGAAGGACCGCGATGAAGACGATCCACGATTTCCGCCCTATGTAACTATTCATGGTTGAACCCCCATCCCCGACCGACGCACTTCCGACGCTCCTGGGTCACTCATGAGCATCCGCACGTGCCGTAGCAGAAGTCCAGCGGGAAACGAGTGGCGTCATACACGTTCGAGCCACCCAGCGTCTCCCCGAAGAACTCCATGATCACATCCATCTTCACGAACGGCCGGCCCGTGTCCGGATCGCGTCCGCCGTTCTGCGGCAAAAGCGCGGCGAACGGCGCCTGTGAGATCGCGTCCGGCTCGACCACCAGGAACTGCTCGACGCCGGCGGTCTCCCCGACTCCGATCAGCGTATCCATGGAACGAACGAATGGTGCGGGCACGAGCCTGCCACCGTCGGTGCGCTGATACGAGACGCGGTAGCGCGTGACACGGACCTGCGCGGCGTTTCCGGTCACGTCACTGCGCTTTGGGAACACCCGCATGTTGATCGTCCCGATGTTCTGCTGGCAGTCCGGGTCGGCCGCGGCCACCGTCGGGTCGAGATCGAGAATCTGCAGGTTCTGAGTATTCGTGACCACGAGCTCCACGGGAGCGGCGCTGTCGGTGAGCTCCCCGCTGCAGCCGAAGACGGCCGCGACCAGCGCGAGCACCACCACATTGAATGTCGTTCTGAGACTTCTCATCACCCCTCCCTGGGTCACCCTCTCACGATGCGCGGCGTGATGAAGATGAGCAACTCGTCATGCGCCGTGTTGATCTCGTGGGTCTTGAACAGTTCCCCGATGATGGGGATGTTGTGCAGGATCGGAATCCGGGCCTGGGCCCGGTTATCCCGCGTCTGGAAGATGCCGGCGATGACCGCCGTGCCGCCGTCGCGGACCATCAGTCGGGTGCGTGCCTGCCGCGTCGTGAGAGGCGTACCGGCCGAGCCCTCGATGGCCAGACCTTCGGCCGGCTCGTTCTTCTGCACGGCAATGTCCATGATGACCGTTCCCGCCTCCGTGATCTGCGGCGTCACGGTCAGCCGCAGCGTCGCGTCCAGGTAGGTGACCGTGGTCGTGAAGTTCACGCGTGTCTGGTACGGAATCTGGAAGCCGCTCTGGATTTCCGCCGCGGTGTTGTCCTGGGTGGTCACGCGCGGCGCGGAAATGACCTTGATGTAGCCGGACGCCTCCGCGGCGCGAAGGGTGACGTCGAGGTTGAAGACCCCCAGCACGTCCAGGAACTGCAGCGTCAGCACCGGTGCCGCGGCGCCGCCGAAGTTGAACGGGCCGCCGGTGAAGCCGACCCGGTTCGGGAAGACCAGACCGGTGCCGGTGCCGAGCGCCGGATCGAGCGTGCCGCCGAAGTCCCAGTCCACGCCCCACTCCTGCGTGAACGTGCGCGAGCTCTCCACGATGCGCGCCTCGATCATCACCTGCCGTGTCGGGATGTCGACCGTGGCGATGAGGTTCTGCATCGTCTCGAGGTAGATCGGCACCTCCGAGATCATGAGCTGGTTCGTCCGCGCGTCGACGATGATGCGCGCGCGCGGCGAGGCGATGTCGCGGAGCAGCGCCGCCACGTCGGTCGCCCGCGCGTACGAGAGCTTGAAGCCGAGCGTCGTCAGGGGAACGTTCAGCCGCTGCTCTTCATCCAGGCGCCGCGCGGCCTGCACCTCGGCCGCGAGGCGGTCGATCGTGCCGATGCGCATCACGTTGCCTTCGAGGACGTACGTGAGGTTGTTCTGCCGCAGGATCAGGTCGAGGGCCTGGTCCCACGGAACGTCGACGAAGTCGACCGTCACCGATCCGGTGACGCCGGGGTCGACGGCGATGTTCAATCCCGTCAGCTCGGCGAACGTCCGGACGACGTCCTTGATGTCCGCATCCTTCAGGTTGAGCGAGAGCGGCTCCCCGTTGAACTGCCGCGGGCCGGCGCTCAGCGTGCGCGGACCGGAAAGCGTCTGCGGCTGCCTCACCGGCTGCGGCGCGGTGGCGAACACGTCGTCCTGCTGGATGGGCGGCGCCTGGTCCGCGGGCGCGTTGATGACCTTGCGCGCTCCCCTCGATGCCGGCTCCGGAATCCTGGCAGGAGGCTCCGCCGGCATCCGCCATGAGCTGGCGTTCTCGGCGATCGTCGGAACGCTCTCCGGGATCTCCTCGATCACGATCGGCTTCTTCACCGGCGCGGAAGCGGTCTGCACGGGAGGCGTCGGAACCGGCCGCGCCGGCGCGGGCTCCACTTCGACGATCTTCGCCGGTGCGGGTGCGGCGGGCGCCGCCGGTTCTTGGGCGGCACGGGAGGCGAAGCCCGCGGACGGGAACGTCACACGCAGCGAGTCCCCCGCCGGCTGGATCTGCCATTCGCTCCTGTGCGCGAGGTCGACGACCACGCGGGCGACGGTCGGCTGAAATTGCGCGACGCGCACGCGCTTCACGACCTCGTCCTCGACGGGAACGCTGTTTCTCGCGGCGGCGTTCCTCACGCCATCGAGATCGATGACCAGACGCGAAGGATTCTCCAGCCGGAACGCCTTGTACTTCAGCGTTCCGTCCGCGGAGATGCGCACTTCGACTTCGCCGTGGCGCGTCGTCGCGGAAATACTCTTCACCGCGCGCGCGCGCGGAAGGGCCACGTCTTCGACGATGGGCACCGGCTCCTCGATCACTTCCGCCAGAGGGACTTCAACCAGGGCGATTTCAGCCACGGGCACGTCCACGGCCGGTGCGGGAGTCTCTGCGATCGGTTCCGGTTGCGGAATCAGAGGAACGACGGCGGGGAGGACGGCGACGGAGGATAGGCTCTCGCTGGGAGCAACGGTCGCCGGAATGGTGACGACGACGGACTGGTCGGCCGCGGCGATTTCGGGAGTGATCGCCTCGGAGAAGCGGAACGTGACGCGGGTCAGGCGGGTGCCCATCTCCACGACTTCGTCGGCGGAAATGGAGGCGACGGCGGAAGGCAGCGTGGCCGGAATCACGGCGGCCGCGTCGCGGCTGGTGCCGGTCAGGTCGATGACGAACACCCCCGGCGAAGGACTGTACGAGGTGTACGCCGGCGCGCCGGTGGTGCGGAGGACGACCTGCGAGCCGTCGATTTCGACGGCGTTCAGCACGATCGCGCCCGGGACGGCCGCGGTCGCAGCCGGCTTCTCGGCTTTGCGCGCTCCCCACAGCCGTGCGTCGGCCGTGCCGACACTCGCCAGGAGCACGCCGCCAATCAGCAGGATTCGCTTGGCTCTACTCATACTTCCCACCTTCACCATCTCGCCCTCCACTCGCAGCCCAATGACCTGCACCCACGCTTACCTCCTGGACGTCGGCGACAGATCCTTCACGACCTCGCGGTACCGTTCGATGCGAGTCGGATCGTTGACTTCCTGCCTGAACACCACGGACGTAGGAGTAATGCGGACCACCTCTCCGTCGAGCACTCTGTCGCCGACCTTGATGGTGTAGCCCTTGTTGTCGGGACCATTGATCATCGCCGTCATTCCGGCGCGCGTCTTGAAAATCCCCTGGAGCCTGATCTCATCGATGAGGAACCCCGGCACGCCGGCCGGGCGCTGGCCCGGCTCGAGTCTCGGAGTCGGCCCGATGAGAGACCGGAACGGATCGCGCCGCCCCTGCGGATCGTAGCGATAGGTATCGGTGGTGGTCGGTTCCTCGAGAATCTCTTCGAGCGTCTGCTGCACGTCCGAGGGAGCCGAGGTTGCCGACGTCGTGGTCGTATCGGGGGTCTGAGCCACGACGCTGGCGACGGCGGCGATGACGATCAGGAGTGCGATGCCGAGATTGCGTGTCTTCACCATCGCTCCTCCTAATTCCCACCCGGCCTGGCTTCGCCCGCCGGCGCATCCTGGGGCTCGACGTAGACGAAGGTCTTGGCGGTGAACTGCGAAGTGATCGTCTTCGACTCCTGATTTCCGGATGCGGAGATGTTGATGTTCTCGACATTCATGATGCGCGAGAAGTTGCTCAGGCGGTTGAAGAGAATGGCCAGGTCGTGATAGCGGCCGTCCACGGCCACCGCGATGGGCCACTCGACGTAGGGATCGTCGGATTGCGCGCCGAGGGGGGGGAACGAAAGCCGGTTCAGCGTGAACTCGCCCTGGTCGACGAGCGACTTGATCTTCTTGATGATCTCTTCGGTGTTGCGTGTCGACGGCAGGATGCGGCGCAGCTTCTCGAGCTCGAGCTCGAGGCGCTTCACCTCTTCGCGGAACTGCGGGAGCTTCCGCTCGGCGGCGCGGCCCTGCTGGATCTTCTGATCGAGCTCGGCGATCTGCGCGTCGGCCGAGGCGATGTCCGCTTTGATGTCCTTCACCACGAAGGACTCGATGCCGTAGAGGATGCCGCCGCCGAGGACGATCCCGACGATCAGCCCCACCCACCACGGTTTGTCGTCCACAGTCAACGCCATCGACTTCTCCTGACCTCGTGGTCCATCCCTACTGGGTGGTGGTCGCGGTGGCCGCGGCCGTCCCTTCGGCTCCCTTCGGCGTGTACGTGAAGCCGAAGTTCATGTCGAACGAATAGACGACCGGCGCGGTCGACACCTGCGCCAGCGTTCCCAGCTGCGGCTCTTCGAAATACGGATCATTCTTCACGTTCTCGACGAAGAGGGCGATCGCGTTCGGATTCAGCCCCCGGCCGGCCAGCGAGATCCGCCCGCCCGAGATGGTCATCCGGTCCAGCCACACCAGATCCGGCAGATCGCGGCTGATCTGGTCCATGATTCGCACCGGCCCCTTCTGGTTCTGCTTGAGCTGGTTGATCAGATCGATGCGCTTCTGGAGGTTGTCCTTACGCTTCTGGTAGTCCTCGACTTCCTTGATGATCGCTTCCAGCTTCTTCGCCTCGACCGTCCGCTGCTCGACGATCTCCTTCCGCTCGTCGAGGGCGCGCTTCTGCAGAAACCAGTAGCCGAGCGCGACCAGGCCGGCCAGCAGGACCATGCCGAGGATGAGAATGTTGTTGATGTTGGACGCACCCGGGCCCGCCGCGGCGGCAGCCGCTACGGGAGCCGCACCGGCTCCGCGGACCGCACGCCCTTCCCGCACCAGATTGATCTTGATCAAGCGTCCCCCAACTTCCTGATGGCGAGTCCAACCGCGATCGCCATGCTCGGCGCAATCTCAGCCAGCTCCTCGGGGTTGAATTGACTCTCGTCGACGTTGATTTTCCGGAAGGGGTCCATGATCGACACCGGAATGCCGAACTTGTCACGGAGGATCGCGTCGAGGTTCAGCACGCCGGATCCGCCGCCGGCGAGGACGATCTCGTCGACGCGCTCGGCACCCGAGGTCGCGGTGAAGAAGTCCAAGGTCTTGCGGAGCTCGCCGGCGAAATCCTCGGACACGGAGTTGAGGATCGGAATGACCTGCTGGATCGTGTAGTCCGCAACCGGCTTCCCGCGCTTGAGCTCCTCGGCCTGCTCGAACGAGAGGCTGAGCTCGCGCTGGATCGCGTCGGTGTACTGGTTGCCGCCGAACGTGATGTCGCGCCAGAACATCGACGTCCCTCCCGACAGGACGTTCACGTTCGTCACCGAGGCGCCGACGTTGACGAGCGCGAGCACGCGACCATCCTCGACCTCGTAGTTCACCTCGTAGCAGTTCTGCAGGGCGAACGCATCCACGTCCACCAGCACCGGGAGCTTGCCTGTCTGGCTGATCACCGACGTATAGTCGTTGATCTTCTCCTTCTTCACTGCGACCAGGATCACGTCGATGTTGTCTCCGGATCCGGGAGTGGTGAGAGGGACGTAGTCGAGGTTCACGTCGTTGATGTCGAAGGGGATGTACTGCTCGGCTTCCCACTGGATCGACTCAGCCAGCTCCTCGGGGGACATCGCCGGCAGGGTGATCTTCTTGATGATGACCGAGTGGCCGGACAGGGAGGTGGCGTAATTGGAATTCTTGATGGATTGCTCGGTGTTCAGCCGCTGGATCGTCTCGACCACCATGGAGGAATCCATGATGGAACCGTCGACGATGGCCTCGGGAGAGAGGCGCTCGGCTCCGAGCTTGACGAGCGAATAGCTTCCGCCCTTCTTATCCTTCAGCTCGACCAGCTTGACGGCTGATGAGCCGATGTCCAGGCCGACGACATTTTTGCTCTTTGAGAAGAACACCGCTCACCCCACTCCGTCTCACTCACTTCTCACAAGCACCGGGGATGTGAAGAAAGGTGAAGCGAAATTACAACGTTTAATTTTTGGTGTCAACTCTACAGGAATTGGATAAGTGGTTCGATTTCGCAGCTTTGCGCGGCGCTCTCCGCCGTTTCGGGTTGCGCGGATTCGAGCCGGTGATTAGAATCCACGCCTTTCGTATTCGAGGGAGTCAAACAATGGCGAAGATGTGCGAAGTCTGCGGTAAGGCACCCGTGTTCGGCAACCGGGTCAGCCACGCCCACAACGTGTCCAGCCGCCGCTGGCTGCCGAATCTGCAGAAAGTCCGGGTGATGGTCGGTTCGGCCGTCAAGCGGATGCAGGTCTGCACCCGCTGCATCCGTTCCGGGGCGATCAAGAAAGCCGCGCGATAGCCTTTGAAGTGCTGAGTGCTGAGTGCTGGGTGCTGAGTCATCTGGCCCGCGGCACTCGGCACTCGGCACTCATACTTCCCCCTACAGAATGAACGAGTTGCGGGCCGCGCGGCTCCTCGCCTCGAGCGCGCCTGCGCTCCGTCGCGCCATGCCACCAGCACCACACCTCACGCCGTGGCGTGGCGGATGTTGTACTTGCGGTCGACGCGCAGCACGCCGTCGACGCCGCTGAGGGAGCGCGACACCTTCTCGAGATGCTTGAGGTCGGCGATCTCGAGCACGAGCTCCACGGTCGCCTTGCCGTCGCCGGTCCGCGTCTCCATCTGGCGGATGTTCGTCTTGAGGTTGGAGATGGCGGAGATGACCCGGGCCAGGATGCCCTGCCGGTCCTCGGCGACGATCTCGAGCTCGACCTGGAAGTGCGACTGCCGCTGGTCGGCCCACTCCACGCCGATCTCGCGGTCGGGGTTGAACATGAGATTCTTCACGTTCGGGCAGTTCTTGCTGTGCACCGCCACGCCTTTGCCCCGGGTGACATAGCCGACGATGGGCTCGCCGGGAAGGGGATTGCAGCACTTCGCGAGATAGGTCAGCAGGTCGTCGTACCCCTTGACCTTGATCGTCGCGGACGACGAGAAGGGGAAGATCTTCCGGACCGCCTGCTGGATGACGCCCTGCTCGGAAGGCGGTCCCTTCTCCTTCTGCTCGTCGGTCGCGAAGCGCTCGACGATCGAGCGCGCGGCGACCTTCCCGTAGCCGACGTCGGCGTAGAGATCGTCGAGGCGCGGCAGACCATGCTCGGAGAGCACGCCGTCGAGCGCGTTCTCCGCGACGAGCTTGCGCCACTGCACCTTGTACCGTTTCGCCTCGCGATCGATGAGCTTCCGTCCCAGCTCGATGGAGCGATGCTTCTGCTCCGTGTTCAGCCAGTGCCGGATCTTGTGCTTGGCGCGCGAGGTCGCGACCATGTTGATCCACTCGCGGCTCGGGGTCTGGGTCGGGCTGGTGACGATCTCCACGATGTCGCCGTTCCGGAGGTGCGTGCGCAGCGGAACGAGCTTGCCGTTCACGCGCGCCCCGACGCAGTGGCTGCCGACGTCGGTGTGAATCCGAAACGCGAAATCGAGCGGCGTCGCTCCGCGCGGAAACGCGAACACGTCGCCCTTCGGCGTGAATGTGTAGACCTCGTCGGGATACAGGTCGATCTTGAGCGAGTTGAGGAAGACGCGCGGGTCTTTGATCTCGTGCTGCCACTCGACGACCTGCCGCAGCCAGAGGAAGTTCTGGTCGTCGGGATGCGCGCCCACCCGTCCCTCCTTGTACTTCCAGTGCGCGGCGATGCCCTGTTCGGCGATCAGGTCCATCTCCCGCGTGCGGATCTGCACCTCGAACGGCTGCCCCTTCTCCGCCACCACGGTCGTGTGCAGCGACTGGTAGAAGTTGGGCTTCGGCATCGCGATGTAGTCCTTGATTCGCCCCGGGACGGGACGCCACATCTGATGGATGATGCCGAGGGCCGCGTAGCAGTCCTTGACGGAGGGAGTGATGATGCGGAAGGCGAGATAGTCGTAGAGCTGACCGATGTCGATGTCCTGACGGCGCAGCTTCGACCAGATCGAGTACATCGACTTGACGCGGCCGTAGACCTCGCCTTCGATGTCGTTCTCCGCCAGCTTCAGGCCGAGCGTGGACTTGATCCGGTCGACGACGTCTCCGGACACGGCCATCTTCTCGTCGACGGCCTTGTGCAGCTCCTCGGACTCGCGCGCGTGGAGGAAGTGGAACGAGAGGTCCTCGAGCTCCGACTTGACGCTTCCCATGCCGAGGCGATTGGCGATCGGCGCGTAGATCTCCATCGTCTCCTTCGCCACGGCGATGCGCTTCTCCTCGGGGAGAAACTGCAGGGTGCGCATGTTGTGCAGGCGGTCGGCGAGCTTGACCAGCACCACCCGCAGGTCCGAGACCATCGCCAGGAGCATCTTCCGGAACGTCTCCGCCTGCTGCTCTTCCTTGGAGACGTAGGCATAGCGGGAGATCTTCGTGACGCCGTCGACGAGCTCGGCCACCTGGTCGCCGAACAGCTCGGTCAGGGTCTCTTTCGTGGTGAGCGTGTCCTCGAGGACGTCGTGCAGCAGACCGACGGCGACGGAGGTCTCGTCCAGCCGCAAGTCGGCGAGGATGTAGGCCACGTTGAGGGGATGGATCAGGTACGGCTCGCCCGAGCTCCGCATCTGATCGCGATGCTCGCGGGCAGAGAAAATGTACGCTTTCTGAAGCAGAGCCTCGTCGAAGTCCGGCTTGTAGGACTCGACTTTGTCGAGGATGTCTTCGAAGCGAATCATCTTGGCACGCTCTCGGGTCGGCGAGTATAACTGCCGGAACCGGTTGCAGGTTCCAGGAACCCGTTGCCAGTAGCCAGTAGCCAGTTGCCAGTTGCCAGTTGCCAGTTGCCCGTAGCCCGTTGCCAGTTGCCAGTTGCCAGTTGCCAGTTGCCAGTTGCCGAGAGGGTTGCCGATACTCCACGAGACCAGCACCTGCGGATAGTCTCTCGGCTACTGGCGACCGGCTACCGGGCTACCGGGCTACCGGCAGCTGGCTACCGGCTACCGGCGACTGGCCACTGGCAACCGGCTACTGGCCACTGGCTACTGGCTACTGGCAACGGTCAACTCACGGCACCGGGCACGCGTCGTGCTCGGTTCCGAACCGAAGCCGCCGGACGGCGCGTTGCCGTCCGGGGCGCCGGGATTAGGAAAAGGAGGTTGTTGTGTCCAATCGTTTCTCGAGACCCGTCTTGTTCCTCGTTTTAGTCCTCATGACCCTTGCGGCCATTCCCGCACTCGCTGGTCCGGTTCCGTCAAAGACCGCCGAGAACCAGAGCCTCGACTCGCGTGAAGCCGACCTGACGATCGTCCGCAATTTTGCGGCGAACGAGCAGGTCGCAGCCGTGCTTGCGGCGAACGGCTTCACCGCCGACGAGGTCAACCAGCGCCTCGCGCAGATGTCGTCGCAGGACCTGCATCAGCTCTCGCAGAACCTCGAACAGCTCCAGCCGGCCGGACTCACCCGGCAGGAGTGGATCTGGATCGGCATCGGCGCGCTCGCCGCGCTGATCCTCGTCGTCGCTCTGTCCTGATGCAGACTCCCGGCGCTCGCATGGCTTCGGGAAAAGGAGGGCGGGTGCTCGGCGCCCGCCCTGTTTTTTTGAAGTCATAAGGCAGAAGGCAGAAGGCAAAAGTCCCGGCGGGTTTCCTTCTGCTTTCTGCTTTCTGCTTTCTGTTTTCCTCCTGCGTCTACTGGACGCCGCGCTCACACGCTCCCACTCCCTCGGCGAACGTCATCGAGAACGTCCCGATGCAGCAATGGGACATCAAGTCGTGCGGGGCGGGCGCTCTCTCCGCGGTGCTGCAGCACTACGGCGATCCGATCTCGATGGCGGAGTGGGACGCGAGCCTGCCGAAGACGCGCGGGGGCGTGATGTCGATCGACCTCGTGCTCGCGGCGCGCGAGCGCGGCTTCGACGCCAGCCTCGTCACCGGCGACGCCGGACTGGTCGACGCCGAGGTGCGGGCCGGGCGGCCGGTGATCCTCATGCTGCAGGTCATTCAGGCTCCGGGCAAGGCGTACGACTTCTTCCACTACATCGTCATCGACGGCCACGATCCGGAGAAAAACCTCTATCGCACGCAGTTCGGCGACGGGAAATCGCGCTGGGCGCGTCTCGAGCGCATCGAGCCGGCCTGGAAGCCGACCCGGTACGCAACCGTCGTCATCCGTCCCGCTGATCCGCACGCAGAAGCGCTCCGTGCGGCGGTGCGGCTCGAGGAAGAGGGCAAATACGCCCTGGCCGCCCAAGGCTACCGCGAGATCCTCGCCCAGGATCCAGGGTCTCTTCTGGCCTGGACGAACCTCGGCAATGCGGAGATGCGTCTCGGCCGTCCGGTCGCGGCGGAGGAGGCGTTCCGCAAAGCTCTCGAGATTCAGCCCGATGCCGCCGACACTCTGAACAACCTCGCCTGGCTGTTGTACGAGCAGAAGCGCGTGGACGAGGCCGAGCCACTCGCCCGCAAAGCCGCCGCGACGAAAGCTCCGGATGCCTGGACGCGCCTGGACACGCTCGCACGCATCCTCGCGGCGCGTGGGTTGTGTGACGAGGCGACCGAGACCCTCCGCAGAGCGATCGCCGAGGTGCCGGACAACCGGCGCACACAGATCGAACCCGTGAAATGCGGCGACGGATAGTCCGGCGCGCCTTCGCGGGCCACGCCCTCTCGGAAC
>CAZLGP010000191.1:0-5447 GCA_964558905.1 uncultured Thermoanaerobaculia bacterium
AGACGCGCGGCACATCATCACGATCGAGGACCCGATCGAGTACGAGCACCGGAACGCGAAGTCGATCGTCGAGCAGATCGAAGTCGGCCGCGACACGCCATCGTTTGCCGGCGCATTGCGCGCGGCCCTGCGTCAGGATCCCGACGTCATCCTCGTCGGCGAGATGCGCGACCTCGAAACCATGTCGACCGCGCTCACCGCGGCGGAGACGGGGCACCTCATTCTCTCGACCCTGCACACGAGCGACGCCGCGCAAGCCATCCACCGCATCATCGACGTCTTCCCCCCCGTGCAACAGGCCCAGGTGCGCCAGCAGCTCGCGATCAGCCTCAACGCCATCGTCGTGCAGCACCTCATGCCCCGCGCCGACAACGACGGCCGCGCGGTGGCCGTGGAGGTGCTGCTCAACAATCAGGCCGTGCGCAACCACATCCGCAACGAGAAGCTCCAACAGCTCGCCACCGAGATCACCCTCGGCCGCCGCCAGGGAATGATCGCCCTCGAGGAATCGCTCGCGCAGCTCGTGCGCGATGGGCTGATCACCGCCGACGACGCGCGCGTGCGGTCATCGAGACCGGACGAGCTGGAGTCGCTGTTACGGGCGTTTCCCGTGGTTCGGTAGCGCTCTGGGCTCTTTCACCCACGGGAAGCACCCGCAAACGTGACGCAAGGCAGAGCAACCAGCGCAGCCGGCCGTGCCGGCTATCGCTCGTTCTGCGTTGCGCGAAGGCTGTTGCCCGCGATCTCGGAGAGCGCGCCGAGATGCGCCGTAATCAGATCCTGAACCTTCAGCCAGGCCGCCATCTCCTCCTGCAGTACCAACGCATTGCGGCCCGCCAGGCGCGATGCCGGTTCCAGGGCGTCGTCCCGGAGGATGGACCGCAGACGGGGAAAGTCCGCACTGCCCGGACTCCGGCGGGCGCTCTCCAGCTCGTCGAGAATGCGGAGGACGCCCTGCATGACCAGGAATTCGGGCTCGAGCGATTTGGCTGCTTCGACCTGCTCCAGGGCTTTGGTGACGGCATTGACGGGCTGCATCGGATCCCTCAGTGCGGCGTCGGCGTTGCGGAGGTGCAGAAGAACCGCGAGATCCTTTTCCATGGTCTTCTTCACAATGGACATGATCTCCGTGGCTCGCTTCACGGCCGCCTCCACGGACATCGCTCCGTGCCCCGGAATGACCCGCGGCCGGGTCTGCGCGGATGCATCTTCGGCCAGGCCAGCGAGAAGTAGTGCAATGACGAGCGTTCGCATGGTCACCACGCAATCCCGTAGTCCTCGCCGTGGTTCGAGCTCCCGCCCCACATGGTGCCGTGGACGCGGTCGAACCAGATGGCGTTGATCGGACCGGACGTGCGCTCGTCATAGGTGAGGTCATAACCCATGCGACGGAGCTCGCTCCGCACCCACGCCGGCGTCTGTGCATTGAGAAGAAGGCGGCCGGGCACGGACTGGCGGTCGCCGAGCCACTTGCGCACCTGGAACGAGTTGAAGTTCGCCGCCTCGGAGGCTTCCTGGGGAGTCATCCCGAACTCCACGACGTTCAGGAAGAACTGCAGCAGGTTCTGGTCCTGCGTGTCGCCGCCCTGCACGGCGAATGCGAGAAACGGCGCGCCGTCTTTCAGAGCGAGCGTGGGCGTGAGCGTCACGTGCGGACGCTTGCCGGGCTCGATCACGTTGTAGGGGTTCTGCGCGGGATCGGTGTCGAAGCTCTGTGCGCGCTGGCTGAGACCGATGCCCGTCCTCCCCGCGATCGTGGCCGGAATCCAGCCTCCGCTGGGAGTGATCGACACGACCCAACCTTCGGCGTCGGCCGCTTCGACGGAGGTGGTTCCGAGGCGGAAGGACTCGTCGAACTTCTTCAGGTCGGCGCTGCTGCGCGGCTTCGCAGCGGTGGCGCTCCAGTTCCGGAGAATGTCCAGGAACGGGTTCTTGCCGCGCTGGAACGGATACGGATCGCCGGGAACGGTGTTCGGATCGCTGCGATCGGGGTCGATCAGCTTCGCGCGCTCGCGCGCGTAGTCTTTCGACAGCAATCCGAGAACCGGCTCGGCGGGTGGAACGTAGGGATCGCCGTAGTAGAAGTCACGGTCGGCGAAGGCAAGACTCATGGCTTGATAGACGGTATTGATGTAGCGCGCGCTGTTGTATCCCATCGACTTCAGGTCGAAGTTCTCGAGGATGTTGAGCATCTGCAGCATCGACGGGCCCTGGGTCCAGACGGTGAGCTTGTAGACGTCGATGTCTTTGTAGCGAGTCTGCACCGGCTCTTCGATCTGCACCTTCCAGTTCGCCAGATCGGCAGTCGTCATGAGCCCGCCCTGCTCCTGCGTCGAGCGCGCGATCTCCTGGGCGATGTCGCCTTTGTAAAAACGGTCATAGGCGGCGTAGATCGCCTCCTTGCGCGACTTCCCGCGCTTCACCGCGTCCCGTTCCGTTTGGACGAGCTTGCGCAGCGTCGCGGCGAGATCGGCCTGGCGGAACATCTCGCCCGGCTCCGGCGCCTCCCTCTGGGATGTCTCCGTCCTGGTGACGCTGGTGACCACGTCGTGCGCGGGTGTGATGCTGTCCGCGGTCGTCCTCGTCGTCGTGACGGTCGCGGACTGCCCGAGCCGCGGCAGCAGAACCGCCTTCGAGTACGGCCACTGCTTGATCCACGACTTCTGCCGCTCGATGTTGTTGGCGAGCTGGGCCTCGATCGGGAAGCCATCGGCCATCTGGATCGCGGGACCGAGGACGTCTCCGAGCGAGAGCTTCCCGTACTCGGCGACCATCACCATCAGGCCGCCGGGAGTGCCCGGCGTGACGGCGGCAAGCGGGCCGTACTCAGGTGGATAGGCCATGCCTTTCGATTTGTAAAACTCGGCGGTCGCGCCCGTCGGCGCGACGCCGAGGGCGTTGATGCCGATGACTTTCTTCGCGCGCGGGTCGTAGATGAGCGCCTGGGTCTCGCCTCCCCAGCCGAGGGTGTCCCACATCGTGCAGGTTGCGGCGAGCATCGCCGCGGCGGCGTCGACGGCGTTGCCGCCCTTCTGGAACATCATCGCCCCCGCGGTCGCGGCGAGCGGCTTGCCGGTGATGGCCATCCAGTGTGCACCGTGAAGAGGTGGCTTCTGGGTGCGCATCTGCGCGGCGAGCGGGGTGGCGGCGAGGAGCGCGAGGAGGAGGACGCTTTTTCGCATGCGCGGATCGTATGCCTCCGCGCCGAATGCGCAAAGTCGGCGCGCCCGGGGAGCCTCAGAGGCTCAGAGTCTCAGAGGCTCACAGTCTCAAAGAAGACCGCCCACCCAGCCACGGCGGGTGGGCGGGACTGTGAGACTCTGAGACTCTGAGACTGGGAAGCGGTCCTGAGTCCCGAGTCCTGAGTGAGCCAGTCAGGACTGAGGACTGAGGACTCAGGACTCGTTCCTCGCACCTTCTTTGCAACCACCTTTCAGCGTGCGAAAGCACCAGAAAGGAAGCTTGGCATGGCACGTAAAGGAGAGACGAAATCGCCGGAGCTCGGCCGTCTTCGGAGGGCGGCGAATGCGGTGAAGCGTGTATTCGCGCGGGACCGCTCGGACGAGAGCGCCGAGCCGGCGAGCGGGGCTGCGGCGCAGCCGCAGGACGCACGACAAACCGCGCCGAAGACCGTCCGACCGGCGCATCGCGAAGCGGACATCCCGCTCGACGTGCTCGACCGCACCTACACGCCGCCGCTGACGAGCTCCAAGGCGTCGTTCCGCAGCGACGGCGCGGACCATCACGAGGATCAGGATTTTCAGCGCGGCATGGCCGACGATCGCTGGGAGAACGAGGATCACTACACCAACAAGTCCGGCGATCCGCGCATCGGAACGCGCGGCCGGACCTATGAGGCGAACGAGACGCGCGAGGAATCGCGCGAACAACACTGAGGAGAATGAACATGGACCAGCAGAATCCGAACACAGATAGGGACACGGGAATGAGCGGAAGCATGGGCGGTGGCGGCGCGACGGGATCGAACAGCAGCATCGGCAGCGGGACGAGCGCGGGCGGCTTCGGAGTCACCAGCGCGACGGACACCGGGCTCTGCCCGACGTGCGGTCAGTCGACCCACGGCGGCGGACTCGAGCAGTTCCTCGGCCGGCTGGGCATCACCGACGAGATGATGAACAACCTCAAGAGCCAGTTCCAGAACGTCGACATCGACGAGTACATGAACACGGCCCGCGAGTATCTGAAGGACGGCAGCGACAAGGCCTCGACGTACGCGAAGGACAATCCCGGGAGAGTCGCGGCCGGCGTCGCCGCGCTCGCTCTCGGCGCGGGACTGATCTATGCGGCCGTGAATCGCGACAAGTAGTCTCAGTTGCCAGTTGCCAGTTGCCAGTTGCCAGTGACTCTCCGGCTGACGAGACAGTCCTGGCAACTGGCTTACTGGACACCGGTGCCCCTCGCGGCAGAAAAGAAGGTGTGATCCTGAGCTGCGTAGACAGCGAAGGACCTTCCAGCACACAGGTCCTTCGCCATCTCCGCGGCTCAGGATGACACGTTCGTCGAAAGCGGCTCCGGAACCACCCGGCCACGGCTACTACCGTTCCCGCCACTCCCGCCACTGTTCGCCGATCGAACTGAGGAACGTTCGCTTCGGCTCCCAACCCAGTTTCGAGCGCGTCTCGCGGCTGTCGATCGTCTGATCGATGGCGAGGGCATCGGCGAGCCCGCCGAGGTTCGCGCGCGCGACATCGAGCGGCAGGTGCTCGATGTTCGACGATGCCGGCGACAGGGCCGCCGCGCACTCGTTGAGCGTCGAGCGCGAGTCGTCGATCCCGTGCAGCACCTTGGTCGCGCGCTGCTCGACCGCGCGCACGTAGAGATCGCTGAGATCGTGGAGGTCGACGAGCGCCCAGCGGTTGTTGCCGTCGCCGGTGATCCGGATCGGCTCGTTCTGCTCGGCGGCGGCGAACCAGGAGGCCAACAGGGACTGTTTGCCGCCATACACGCAACCGGGTCGCAACACCGCCCCGCCACTGCCGAGGACCAGCTCCTCGTGCGGCGGGCGCCAGCTGACGATCGACAGTGGATTCACATCGGACGACTCGTCGGCGTCATGCGTGTTCCCCAGCACCCACACTCCTGACGTGTAGACGAAGTGTCCAGGCAGGGACGTGAACGTGTCCACCGCCGCGCGGTCGGCGGCCGCGGTGTCTTGGGCGGACTGCGCCGCATGCACGAACGCGTCGTAGCCCTCGATCTGGTCGCGCAGATCGGGCAGCGACTGGAGGTCGCCCGTGAGAAGAAACACGCCCAGGTCGCGAAGGCGCTTCGCGTTGGCGTCGGCGCGCACCAGCGCGGCCACCTCGTGTCCGCGGATGCGCGCCGCGTCGGCGACCGCTCCGCCGATGTAGCCGGTGGCGCCGGTGATGAAGATTCGCATTCGCGAACGATACATCAGAGGGCAGAGGGCAGGGGGCAGGGGGCAG
>CAZLGP010000192.1:0-22473 GCA_964558905.1 uncultured Thermoanaerobaculia bacterium
CGCGCTCACCACCGGCTACCCTCTGCCGCGCCTCCGGCGCAACCAAGCCCGCGTAGCGGGCAACAGGTCACAGCCGCCGGCTTCAAGCCGGCGGCGTGGGCGGACTACAGCCCACCCACGGGCGGGCTACAGCCCGCCCACTCCCCACTTCTCCAGCATCAGATCGGCCGTCTGCAGGGCGCCTTCCACCCAGCCCTGCGCATCCGAGTAGGCCTCGCCGCAGATGAAGAGCGAGTGGTCGTCGTACGGCTTCACGATCTGCTCGATCACGTTGCAGCTCTCGACGCCGATGTTCCAGGCGTTCCAGCCGCCGCCGAACGGGTCGTCGCCCCAGTCGCGGAAGGCCGCGTCGACGACCTGTGGCGTGTACGACAGTCCGTGGATGATGCCGAGTTGGCGCCCCACCTCGTCGACCATCCCCTTCGGCGCCGCGTACTCGCGCCACACTTCGGTCCCCGCCGACTCCTCGATCTGCGCCCGTCCTTCAAACTTCTCGAGATGCGTAGCCGACTTCGCCTCCTCGCGCCAGCCCTGGCCGCGACGCTCGCGGAAGCCGTCCCAGAAGCCGATGTTCGTGCCGTCGTCATAGCTCGCCATCAGCATCGACGGTCCCGACGTCGCCGGCTGTCCTTCGTTCGTCGGCCAGTAGTACGTCTGGCGCACCGGCAGATCCGTGACCGTGCGGCCCGACTGCAGCGGCTTCGGCGACTCGCCGGTGTTCGTTCCTGCCACGCGCCACCACGGGTTGTCATACGTCGTGAAGAGCTTGAACAGCGGCCGGGGCGTGACACTCTTGATGAGCGGCGTGATGATCGGACCGTTCAGCAGCGGCGTCTGCTGGCCGAGGATCTCCAGCGCGCGCCGCGGCATGGCCAGAATGATCGCCTTCGCGTGCACGACGTCCTTCGTCCTGCGGAATTTGATCGCGTAGGTCTTGCTCTTCGCGTCCCACTGAAATCCGAGGACGGGCTTGCTGCACTCGACCTTGCCGCCGAGGTCCTTGAAACGCTGTTCGAGCGTGAGCGGGACCTGCTGAAAGCCCTTCTTGAAGGCCTTGTACTCGGGATCGACGCCGAAGTCGGAGAGGAACCAGGGGATCGCGTCGGCGGCGTTCCAGTTGAGCAGCGTCGACTGATAGCCGCCGGCGTCGACGCCGAGCTCGAAGGCCTCGTTGCTGATCACGCGCACGAGCACGTTCCAGAATCCCTGCTGCCAGAGCGGCTTGCCCGCGAACCACGCGGCGCGGGCCATTGCCCGGCGCTGGTACTCATTGAGCTTCGGATTCGTGATGCCGGGAACGATCTGCTCGATTGCGTTGACGAGGATCGAACCGGACGTCTGTCCATGCTCGAGGAAACTGAGCCGGTAGGGCACCTTGTCCGGATGCGCGGTGAAGTCGGAGAGACGCAAATGCACGCCGCGCAGGTATGCGATGTTCTCCGGCTCGTCGACGGGGAAGTCGTAGGTGTCGATCTTCTGCCCCCTCTTCGCGCCCTCGTTGAGAACGTCGATGAGCTTCGTGATGCGCGGTTGCACGGCGGGCAGAATCCGCATTCCGCCGAGCTCCGCGACCATGTTGTCGATGTCGGGAGGCTGAACGGAGAGCAGTCGCCCTCCGATGTGATTCCCCGCCTCGTACACGACGATCGAGCGCTTCTTGTTCTGCTGTTTGAGCCGCCATGCGGAGTAAACGCCGGAGACGCCTCCTCCGATGATTGCGACGTCGAGTGTGTCTGCCATTCGCTTCTCCTTTCAGAGTTGACCGGTGACCCGTTGCCCGTTGCCCGTTGCCGGTTGCCCGTTGCCCGTTGCCGGTTGCCCGGGCTGTTCGTATTGGCGGAACGGCAGGGCAACGGACCACGGGGAACAGGCCACGGGCAACGGGTCGTCAGAAAATCACGGGCACACTCACCGGTACCCGCGCGCCGACCGCCTCCGCCAGATCGCGAGTGAGCATGTTCAGGGGCGGCTGCAGCGCGAATCGTTTCGGCACCGCCGGCGGCGCCTCGGCCGTCGGCGGCGGTGCGGGCGGCGATTGTGCCTCGCGGATCTCGAGCACGTACGACGTCCGCTTCTTCAGGACGTGATCGACCGCAACCTCGACCGCGCGCAGCACGTCCTTCGGCTTCGTCACGCGCGCGCCGGCCGTCACGCCGAACGATCTCGCCAGTGCGAGGAAGTCGACCTCGGGACGCTCGATGCGCAGATACGACGGGTTGGTCGTCTGCGGCTGCCACATGTAGCCCGGCGCCTTGCCGTACGCTCCGATCACCTGCTGGAGGCCGAGCTGCAGCGTGTGGTATTCGCGGTTGTTCATGATGATCGTCAGGATGGGCAGCTTCCGATGCGCGGCCGTCCACCACGACTGCGCGTAGAAGAGCGACGACCCGTCGCCGACCGCATTGACAACCAGTTTCGTGTCGATGCCCTGATGTCCGCGGAGCTGGAGCTTGATCCCCAGGGCGGCCGGCATCGACCAGCCCAGCGAGCCTCCGGCGACGCAGTAGTAGCTGATCGGCGTCGCGTACCTGTCGTTGAACGGCAGGAGGAACTGGAACGGCGCGGGATCGGAGACGGCCTCGTGCACGTAGACGAATTGCCTGGCGAGCTTCTTCTTCTCGATCGCCGCGCGCACGGCATTGGCGACGACGACGCCCCAGATCTCCTTCTCCTGATTCGCCTGCTCGATGTATTCGGCCCACGCGTCCGCGCGCTGCTGCGCGAGATCCTCCAGCTCCTGATTGCGCTCCGCCGCGCCGGCCGGAGGGTTCTCGGCGACGAGGCGGTTGATCTCCGGCAGCGTCGCCTTGATGTCGCCGAAGACGGCGACCTCGCCGTAGAAGTTCTTGCCGATCTGCCACGTGTCGTTCGTGAGATAGACCTGCTTCACGCCCGGGGGGATCAACGGACCGTCGGAGTACTTGAACACCGGAAGCTGCGCCTGAGACCCGAAGCCGCAGAGGAAGGCGACATCGTGTCCGGCAAAGGTCTGCTGCACCGCAGCCTGACTCCCCGGGAGCTCGCCCTGCCAGTGCACGTCGTCGTTCGGAAAATTCGCGAGGCTGCTGAAGGTCTCGAGGAGCACCGGCGCGCCGATCAGCTGCGCGAGCTCACGCAGCTCCGGCCAGGCGTTCGCGTAGCCGACGGCGTCGCCCGCGACGATGATCGGATTCTGCGCGCCGCTCAGCGCTTTCGCCGCCTGGCGGATCGAGTCCGCGTCACCGGTGAAATGCGGCGAGATCCGCGTCACCCCCTGCACGCGGTCCTTCTTTCCGATCTGCCGGATCATGAATTCCCACGGGAAGGAGATGAAGACCGGCCCGTTCGGCGGCGCCATGGCCTCCTTGAACGCGCGCTGCAGGACGAGCGGGATCTCCTCCGGGGCGCGGATCTCGTGCGCCCATTTCGTGAACTGCTTCGCGAGGTCGACGAGGTTCGACGCGAGAATCGGCTCCTGCGTCACCAGCTCGTTCTGCTGCTGCGCGCAGAGCACGATCAGCGGGACCTGCGACTTGTAGGCGTTGAACAGATTTCCGATCGAGTGCCCGATCCCCGGGGTGATGTGGACGAGCAGAATGCCCGGCAGCCCGGTCATCCGCGCCGAGCCCATCGCCGCCCCGATGGCGATGTTCTCGTGCAGGCATTCCACGTACGTCACGCCATTGGCCGCGATCTCCGTCCCGTCGATGATCGGGATCTCGTTGGTCCCGGGAACCCCGAAGATCTCTCTGATCCCGAGCTCGCGGAGAATGTCGAACAGATAGTCCCGCGTCCAGCGGCCCGTGGCCGCTCGCGATTTGGCCATGCGTTTCTCCCCCTCGATCAGGATTGCTTTGGAAAGGAGAGTCGGGAGACGGGGAAATCCCTACCTGAGATGTGCGGATTCACCGGCCAGGTCCGGCGGCCGGCCGCGGGAGCGGAAATCGCGAACGATTTCCGGATTCATCCCGCCTCCACGGCGAAGATCCTCTCGACCGCGCTCAGGCGCCCGGGCCGCCGTCCTCCCGGGTCGCGGAGTCGGCGTTCGTAGCCAGCTCAGGGACAGGCCAACGCAACAGCATTGCCGCCCAGTGGAAACCGGCGCCGAACGACGTCAGGAGCACTGTCGCACCGGGCGGAATGCGGCCGGCATTCTCCGCTTCCCACAGGGCGACGGGGATCGACGCCGAGCCCATGTTGCCGTAGTCCTCGACATTGCAGACGACCTTCTCCCACGGCACGTCGAGATTGCGCGCGACGGCCTTGATGATCCGCAGGTTGGCCTGGTGGGGCACGACGAGGTCGACGCCGGAGAGCGCCATTCCCGCCTGCTCGAGCACCTGGCGCGATGCGGCGCTCATGCGGCGCACGGCTTCGCGGAAGACCTCCTTTCCATTCATCACCACGGCCTTGTGACCGTCCTTCTGCGCTTCCTGCATCGAGAACGGTCGACGGCTGCCGCCGACCTCGATCCCCAGGATGTGGGCCTGACTGCCGTCGGTACCGGCGACCGCGCCGACGATGCGCGCAACGCCCGGACCGCGGGTGACGATCGCGGCGCCCGCGCCGTCGCCGAACAGCACGGCTGTGTTGCGGTCGTGCCAACTGATGCGCCGCGTCAGCAGCTCCACGCCGATGACGAGCACCGGATCGCGACCGACGAGCACGCGCGCGCGGGCAATGTCCAGCGCCTGCACGAATCCGGCGCAACCGCTGCCGGCGAGGTCGTAGCTGGGGATCTCGCCCGCGCCGAGGCGGTGCTGGATGAAGGCGGCCGTATCCGGCGAGGACACCTCCGGCGTGTCGGTGGCAACGACGATCTCCGCCAGGTCGCTGCCCGACAAACCGGCGCGCTCGAGCGCTGCCCGGGCCGCGTTCACGGCGAGATCCACGGTGGTCTCGTTCTCGGCCGCGACGTGGCGCCGCCGGATGCCCGTGCGCTCGACGATCCAGGCATCCGAGGTGTCGACGTGCCGCGTCCACTCGTCGTTGGGCATGATCCGCGACGGGAGATAGGTGCCGATGGCGAGGATACCGACGGACGTGTCGCTCACGCTCGATGCCACTCCGCCAGCGGTTCACCCTCCCCGCGCAGGAGCATCTCGCGGCAGGCGGTGCGGCGGATCTTGCCGCTGGACGTCTTCGGCAGCGTCGCGGGCGGATAGGCGGCCGCGTCGGCGAGGGCGAGCCCGTGCTCGCTCGCGATCGCGGTACGGACCGCGCGGATGATCGCCTGCGGCTGGGTCGCGTCCGGCCGGACCTCGAACACGAGCGCGACCCGCTCCTCGTCGAGAAGAAACGCGGCGCCGCAGCCCGGCCGCACCGCGGGATGGGCACGCTCGGCGGTCAGCTCGATGTCCTGCGGATAGTGGTTGCGTCCGCGGACGATGATCCGATCCTTGATGCGGCCGGTGACGAACAACTCGCCGCCGTGGAGAAAGCCGAGGTCGCCCGTGCGAAGCAGCGGCCCATCCCCGTCGCTCGTCCTGGCCCGAAACGTCTCCTCCGTCTGCTCGGGGCGCCGCCAGTAGCCCATCGCCACCGAGGGACTGGAGACCCAGATCTCCCCCTCCTCGCCCGGCGGCCGGCGGGTGGCGGTCTGGGGATCGACGACGGCGATCTCCGCGCCGATGTCGCTCCACCCGCAGCCGACCACCGCGCGCCCTTCGTCGAGGCGGAGAATGCTCGGTCCTCTGCCCACCTTCGCGGTCGTGATCTTGAGAGTCGCCTCGGCCATGCCGTAGGACGGACAGAACGCGTCGAAGGCGAATCCCGCCGGCGCAAACGCGTCCGCGAAGTCCGTCAGCGTCGAAGCGCGGATCGGCTCCGCGCCATTGGACGCGACCCGCCAGGCGCTCAGGTCGAGTGCCCGCCGCTCGACCTCGCTCGTCTTGCGCACGCAGAGATCGTACGCGAAGTTGGGTGCGGCCGAGTGCGTCGCGCGGAGCTCGGAAATCGCCCGCAGCCAGCGAATCGGCTTCCGCAGAAACGCCGGAGGAGGCATCAGGTAGCAGGGAAAACCGACCCACAGCGGCAGCAGGACTCCGTAGATCAGCCCCATGTCGTGAAACGTCGGCAGCCAGCTCACCATCACGCTTTCCGCGTCGTGGTGAAAGGCACGATCGATGTCGTCGCAGGTGGTGATGAGAGCTCCATGCGCGACCATCACCCCCTTCGGATCGCCCGTCGAGCCAGAGGTGTACTGCAGGAACGCCAGGTCGTCCGGGGCCAGCCGGGGATCGGTCCAGGCGGCAGCGTCCGCGGCGATCTCGTCCGCCGCCAACACCGGCAAGCCCCCTTCGGCGAGCATCGCCGCGAGTGCGGTCGTCGTGAGGATCGCCGCGGGCTCGGCGTCCACCGCGATCTTTCGCGTCCGGCCCACCGCTGCCGCATCCGCGGGGGGAAACAGCGGCACCGGGACCATGCCCGCGCAGAGGGCGCCGAAATAGGCCGAAATGCCGTCCAGACCGGGCGGCACGACGAGGAGCAGGCGCGACCGCGGCGAAAACCGTCGCTGCAGCTCGGCCGCAATTTCCCTCGCCCGGAGGTCCAACAGGGCGCACGAGAGAGACGCCGTCACGTTCTCTCCGTCCGCGAGGAAACGGTACACCTCGAGATCCGGAGCTCGCTGCGCGCGGGCACGCAGCACGTCGACAAACGTTTCAGCGGTCTCCATCTTTATCTCTATCGTTCTTGACTTCCTTTCGGCGGGGACTATATTCGGAGGTAAGACGACAATCAATCCATCACGAACGCTTGGCGGTCGAGGGGGAGAAGACTTGATGACGGCGAGCACGGTCATCGTGGACTACGACTGTATTTCGGCCTTGGGCGCCGATTTCGAGACGACGTGGATCCGCATGGTGGACAACCAGAGTGGCATCGACCGGATCAGCCGATACCGGATCGAGGACGAGCCGCTGCAGGGTGTGTCCAACGTCGAGTACGCGGGGGAGATCCCTCTGTCCTACGACGAGCTGGCCGGATCGGAGGCCCGCTTCCGCAAGTGGAACGAGCCCGGTCTTCATGCCGTGGAACGACTGATGGAGCGGATCATGACCCGCCTGCAATTCGACATCGGCCGTCACGATCCGCAGCGCATCGCCGTCCTCGGAGGCAGCGCGCTCTGCTCGCAGGTCTCGCGGGACACGCTCGCGCGCACGGGCACTCCGGACTCGAAGTTCATCCTCAATCAGTGCCAGAACATCCCGCTGTCCGCCGCGGCGAGCATCCATGGAATTCAGGGGCCGTGCTTCAACGTCGGCAGTGCGTGCGCGTCGAGCGCGCACGCCGTGCTGCTGGCCTCGCAGTTCATCGCGGCCGGCCTGGTCGACTGCGCGGTGATCTTCGGACACGAGTTCCCGCTGCTGCCGGCGAGCGTGGCCGGTCTGGACTGGGTGAACGCGCTCTACCGGCGCGACGACGCGTCCGACCGCGCCTATGGCGATCCGTCGCAGGCGAGCCGTCCCCTGTCACGCGACCGCCGCGGTTTCGTGCTGGCCGAGGGGGCCGGGGCGGTGTTTCTCTCCCGCGAGGACTACGCGCGAAAACACGACTGGCCGATCCGAGCCATTCTTCGCGGCGGGTACAGCAACTCCGACGCGGACCATGTCACCCGCATCTCCACCGCGAACACCGCGACGTGCATGCGCGGCGCATTGAAGAATGCGCGGATCGACGTAGACGACATCGACTGCGTCAACGCTCACGCGACGTCCACTCCGCTCGGCGACCGCTCGGAGCTTCTGGCCCTGGGCGAGGTGTTCGGTGGGAACCTGCAGAGGCTGCCCATCGTCGCCAACAAGTCGCAGCTCGGTCACTCTCTCGGCGCGGCCGCGATTCTGGAGATTGCCATCGCCGTCGAGAGCCTGGTCCGGAGAGTCCTGCCGCCGACGCTCAACTACGAGGCAGACCCGGACCTGCCCGCGGCCTTCGTCTCGCCGGAAACGATCGAGTACCCACATGTCTTTACGCTGTCCAACTCGTTCGGATTCGGAGGAACCAACGTCTCGCTCGTCCTGGAACGCGCCCCGGCCTGAATAGCAGTCGAGTCGGGAACCACCCGGCTCGACCGAAAAGAAAGGAGACAAAGCCCCATGCCCGAATCGCCGAACGCCGACGGAAAAGTCTTCGACATCCTCTGGTCCTCGCTCGAGGGTGGCTCGTACGATCTGGTGAAGCTCCGGAAGACCGTGAATCGCGACACGGATCTCGGCGACATCCTCGACAGCCTGGACCGCACGGATTTCGTCCTGCGCCTCGAGCACTACTACAAGGTCAACATCGCCCAAGCCGATTTCCCGCGCCTCAACACCATCGCCGCCATCGAAACGTACGTGCGCGACAAGAGTCCCGTCCTGGCCGGGGCCTGAGGCGCGAGGAGAACGTCCATGAGCTTCGTGGATTATCTGGACAAGCCGGAAATCGCCGAGCGTTACAACAAGGTTCGGAAGCACTTCTTTCTACGCGAGTCGGCCTACGACGTGACGAGCGCGTGCCAGCTGCGTTGTGAAGGTTGCTATTACTTCCAGGGCGAGAAGTACACGATGACGGATCAGAAGGACCCGGAGGCGTGGCGCGCGTTCTTCGAGGGCGAGAAGGCCCGTGGGATCACATACGTGGTGCTCGCCGGCGCGGAGCCGGCGCTCGTTCCGAAGATTCTGCAAGCCTGCTACGACGTCATCCCCCTCGGATCGATCGCCAGCAACGGCCTGCGGCGCATCGCCCCCGAGGTCGGCTACCGGCTGCACCTCTCGGTATGGGGGGACAGCACCGGCGATCCGATCTACCGCAAGTACGCCGGCGGACGCCCGGGCCCGAACTGCCTTCCGACGCAGTTGCAGAACTACAAAGACGACAAACGGGTGGTCTTCGTCTACACGTTCAACCACCAGAACACGAACGAACTGGACGAGGTGCTGGAGCGGGTCAGCGATGCCGGTCATCGCCTCAGCTTCAATGTCTTCAGCCAGCCCCGCGAGACCACCTCGCCACTGAAGCTTCAGGAGATGCTCGACCGGACGCGGGACAAGATGATCCAGGCGCTGGAGACCTATCCCGACACCGTCATCTATTCGTATTACAACGCCCTGGTCCACACGGATGCACGCAGTCTCCATCACCTGTTCGGGTGTCCATACCCGCGGGCGGCCATGGCCGAAGGGACGATTCCGACGGGGCTCAGCAAGAGCTTTCGCAGCTACAGGACCGACCTCTCGCACAAGGAGGAGTCGGACTGCTGCGTCCCCGATACCGATTGCGCCGACTGCCGCCATTACGCGGCCGGCAGCGCCATCGTCAGCTCCCGTTTCGCGATGCACGTGGACACCGAGCGGAAGTTCCGGGGTTGGCTCGACTACGTCGATACGTATCTCGCCACCTGGCTGATCGACTACCAGCGCGGGCCGAACCTCTACACGCACGCCGACTTCCTCGCCGCGCAGGTCGAGGAGCGGGAAGCCATGGGAATGACGCCGAGCCCGCGAGCCCAGCAGCGCCCGTTGCAACCGGCGCTGTAATCGCCGACAGGAGGGAACATGGCCACAACGGAGCTCTTTCAGAAGATGGTCCTGCACGTCGGCGAATACCTCGAGCAGGATGCGAGTCACCTCCGTCCCGACTCGCCGCTGCGCTCGGCCGTCGCCGGTCTCGATTCGCTCAAGACGCTGGAGATGGTCCTCTACCTCGAGGAGTGTTTCGGAATCGACTTCGAGGAAGACCTCGTGGCCCGCATCGAGACGATGGGCGAACTGGCCGACTACATCGAAGGCAGCCTGACGGCGAAAGGCGAGCTCCCGGTGCCACAGTGACTCCAGCAAGCGGGACGCAGGAGCGGCGCCGTGTCGTCGTCACCGGAATGGGCCTCGTCTCCGGACTGGGCGACCGCGCCGAGGAGTTCTGGCGGCGCCTGTCCGCCGGAGACTCGGCGGTCGGCGAGCTGACGCGCTTCGACCCGGCGCGGTCGGTCTGCCGCCTCGCGGCCGAGGTGCGCGACAGCGACTTCGAGATCACCGGCAGGTACGCACACGAGGTCCGGCGGGCCGGCCGCTTCGTCCAGTACGCCGTCGCCGCCGGCGAGCGTGCCGTGGCAGACGCCGGGATCGAAATTCGCGACGACGTAAACGGCGGGCTCTTCGTCGGAGTGAGCCTTGGAGGCCTGGACAAGATGGAGGAAGGCGTGCTGCGGCAGGAGAGCCGCGGCCCGCGCAAGGTCAGCCCCTACCTCATCACGTCGATGCTGCCGAACATGGCGGCCAGCCTGATGTCGCTGCGTTTTGGCGTGGCGTGGTCGCAGATGACGATTGCCGGTGCCTGCGCGAGCGGCGCGCAGGCCATCGGCGAGGCCTTCCGCGCCATCCGCTCGGGAGCCCTGCAGACAGCGCTCGCCGGAGGGTGCGACGCGGTGATGACGCCGATCGCCTTCTCGTCGTTTCACGCCATGCGCATGCTCTCCCCGGCCGAGCATCCGGACTGCTCACCGCGGCCGTTCGACGTCCGCGGTGACGGCATGGTCGTTGGTGAAGGGGCGGCCCTGTTCGTGCTCGAGGAGCGCGAACAGGCCCTCGCCCGCGGCGCCAGGGTGTACGCCGAGATCGGCGGTTACGCCTCCTCCAGCAGCGCCGACTCGATGGCCCTGCCCGCGGTCAGCGACTGCACGCGGGCCATGCGCGCGGTGCTCGCGGATGCCGCCCTGGAGCCGCGCGACATCGACTGCGTTTTCGCACAGGCCGCCGGCGTACGCCTCGGCGATCAAAACGAGCTGGGAGCATTGAAGGCGATGTTCTGCGCGAACGGCAAAAGGCCGGCCATGCTCTCGATCAAAGGCCATCTCGGCCACACCTTCGGCGCCAGCGGCCCGCTGAACCTCCTGGCCGCGGTCGGAGTCGTGAACGGACGGCCGCTGCCGGCAACACGCAATCTCGAGCGCGTCGCCCCCGAATTCGAGGACCTCAATCTATTTCCGGAGCTCGGCGTACGCGACGTACGCCATTGTCTCGTCAACAGCTTTGGCCTGGGCGGCGTCAACGCCGGCCTGGTCGTGTCGTCGTCGTGATTGCATAGGAGAAATGCCGTGGACCACTCCATCAAGGCGCGCATGCTGTTCATTCAGCTCGGTTTCCATCCCGACTATCGGGATGCGGGTGCGCTGGCCAGCACGTACAACGACGGGATCTACTACGTCGCCTCGTTTCTGAAGCGACAGTTCCCGGACATCGTGACCGAAGTCTGCCAGATGTTCTGGGGCGAAGATCCGGGCGAGCTCCCTCTGGAGACGTACGACTACATCCTGATCTCCTCGCTGGCAACGACGTTCTACGCGAACAAGCACGCGCTCGACGAGATCGCCCGCCGTCGCAAAAAGAGCTCGGTGGTGATCTTCGGCGGCGCCCACGCCACGTTCGCGCCGCACGAAGTGCTCGACTACGCGGACTACGCCATCCTCGGAGAGGGGGAGATCGCGGCCGCGAAACTCATTCACTGTCTCGAGACCGGTGGGGACATCAGCGAGGTCGAGAACCTCTGCTACGCCGGCGACGACGGTCGTCTCGTCATCAACCGGAACAAACACTACCCGCTGCCGGACAATCCGATCATGCCGGAGCTGCTACGCTCCCCGCGGCGCGGAAGGATTCAGTGGGCGGCCGTATCGTTCTCGCGCGGCTGCCCCTACTCCTGCTCGTTCTGCTACTCGATCCGCATCCTCGGCCGCGAGTTCCGCGCCAAGGACGTGGCCGGCATTCCGCTGGAATTGCAGGGAATCCACCGCGAGATCGACGCCCGCCGGTTCTACGTCTCGGACATCAACTTCGCCACCAGCAAGAGGTTCTGCCACGAAGTGGCCGAGGCGGTGCGTCCGCTCGACTATCGCTTCATCGCCATGACCCGCATCGAGCTCGCGGACGACGTGGCGCTGCTGCGGGAGCTGAAGTCGGCCGGCTTCGAGGAGTACTACATCGGAGTCGAATCGGAATCCCCAGCGGTCCTGAAGAGCTACAACAAGCGCTGCGATCCCTCACGGCAGACGCAGCGCCTTCTCACCCTCGCCGAGGAAGACGTCTACGTGCAGTCCGGCATCATGTTCGGCCTCGATACGCAGGGGCCGGAGGCCATCGAGTACAGCGCACGATGGTGCGCCGAGGCGCGGATCAGCCACCCCATCTTCATGTGCCGGGCCGAGTATCCGTTTCAGAAGATCCTCTTCAATTCGCATCAGGATGTTGAAGACCACCGCATCATCATCGGCGGCCCGACCTACCAGCACTATTCGTACGTGGGGATCTTCCCGCGCAACATGCCTCCCAGTGTCCTGCAGCGGCGGATTCTCGACTGTTACACCACGTTCTTCCGCCACGCGAACGAGATCGAGACCCGTCCCCAGCGACGGATGCGTCTGAAGAACCACGCGCGCTGCGTGCAGCCGGGAAACGAAGGCATGCTCAAGCACATCCGCTTCCTCGAGGAGATCGAGAGGCCTTACTACACCCCCTCGGGCGAGCTGCGCGAAGACCTCCTCCGGAGCGACTTCGACAACCGGTACGGCGCCCTTCGCGAGAGGCTCGCCGGGACCATCCGGCAGGGCAACCCGGAGAAGGTCTACGCCACATGATCGAGCCCCGGTTCCCGACGATCCTGCACGCCTTCCTCCGCGGCCTCGAGATCCGCCCCGCCGCGCCGATCCTGGAGATCGTCCAGGGCCCGGACGAATGCGACCGGCTGTCGTACGCCAGACTGTTCGAGCTCGCCTCCGCGGCGGCGGCCGGCTATGACGCCCACGGGCTGCGAGCCGGAGACCGCGTCAACCTGGTGCTCCCCACCTGCCGGGAGCTCTTCGCCCTCTATTTCGCGGCCCTCTTCCGGCGCATGATTCCACTGGTCGAGCCGCTCCATCGCGGCGCGCAGGCCCGGGTCGTCTTCGGCGACGGCAGAAGCGTCGCGCCCGGCGAGCTCTTCGAGCATGGCCAGGCCGATCTGTTGCCGTTGGCGGTGACGCCTGGCGACGTCGCCCACCTGCAGTCGACGTCCGGTTCCACGGGGAAACAGAAGCTCGCCATCGTCGGTCACGGCAACATCGCCGCCAACGTCACGGCCATCGGCGAGCGTCTGAAGCTCGAACCGGACGACAAGCTGGCCATCTGGTTGCCGCTGTACCACGACATGGGGCTGATCGCGATGGCCTGCACGTTCTTCTGGGAACGGCCGATGGTGCTCACCGATCCGGTGAAGTTCGTAGTCCATCCGATCCGCTATTGGCTGGAGATGATCCATCATCACGGGGCGACGATCACGGCCGCGCCGAATTCTGCATACGCCATCTGCGCGCGGCTCGCCAGGCGGCGGCGTTTCGACGGGCTGGACCTGTCGCGCCTGCGGGCCGCGTTCTGGGGCGCGGAGCCGATCCAGCCCGACACGATGCGCGCATTCGCCGAGGCGTTTGCGCCGTACGGCTTCCGGCCCGAGGCCTCGCTGCCGGTGTACGGCCTGGCCGAGGCCACGCTGGCCGTGACGATGTCCGAGGTGCACGAGCCGCCCATCACGCAGACCCTCCGCACCGACCGGGCGATCGAGTCGGTTTCGGTCGGCCGGCCCATCGATGGCCATCGTCTGCGGGTCGTGGACGAGCATCGCCTGGAAGTGCCGCCCGGCCGCGGCGGCGCGATCGAAGTGCAGGGCCCGAGCGTCATCCGCGGCTACTGGGGCGGAGAGAACTGCGCCGAAGCGGACGGATTCCTGCGCACCGGCGACATCGGTATGGTGGTCGGTGAGCAGGTCCACGTCATCGGGCGGCAGAAGGAGATCCTCATCGTCGCCGGCCGGAACTTTCTCCCGACCGAGATCGAGACCGCCGTCGAGGCGTTCCTCGACAACGGCATCATCCAGGGCGTTGCCGCCTTCGGCCGGCTCGACCCGCATTTCGGCACCGAGCAGGTGCATCTCCTCGTGGAGAGCCGCGTGCTGCCCGTACCGGACCAGCACCTCGTCGAAGAAGGAATCCGTCGCCATCTCGACGAACGCCTCGGACTTCCCGGCGTCATCGTCCACTGGACGGCGCGCGGCACGATCCCAAAGACCACCAGCGGCAAGATCCAGCGATTCCGCTGTCGCGAGATCATCGCCGCGGAGACCGACGATGCACGAATCCCCCGACCTGCACTCCGTGTGGAACCGCGGACTGGACAACCATCTGCGGGCTGAGAACGAGCATGGGATCGACGCCATCCTCGAGACGTTCGCAGAGGACGCCGTGATGGTGTTCGCGGGCCGCGACTACGCGGGTCGCGAAGCGATCGCACGCCTGCACGAAGGGCTCGGCTTCGGGAACCGCGGTGCGCTCTCGAAGATCGAGGTGGCGGAGATCCGTCGCCACGACATCGACACCGGAATCGTCTCCGAACAGCGACTCCGCGGCCGCCACACCGGCACGTTCGAGGGGATCGAGGCCACGGGGAAACTCGTGGAGGTCCCGGTCTGCACCGTCTACGAATTCGATCGCGAGGGGCGCCTCGTCTCGGAGCGTCCGTACTTCGACCGCAGGATCCTGATCCGGCAGATGCAGGGGTGAGAACATGGCTACGACACGCAGCGAGGACGACAAGATCAATTTCCTGACGTCGCTACCGTTCTTCGGGATCCACGTGGCGGCGCTCGTAGGCGTGTTCGTCGTCGACTTCTACCCAGCCCTCATCGGATGGGCCGTCCTCGGCTACGTCGTGCGCATCTGGGCGATCACGGCCGGCTACCACCGCTATTTCTCCCACCGCAGTTACGAGACCAGTCGCACATTCCAGTTCATCCTCGCGTTTCTGGGCACGCTGGCCTTCCAGAAGGGACCGCTCTGGTGGGCCGCTCATCACCGCTGGCACCACCAGCACGCCGACACCGAGGTGGACATTCACTCCCCTGCCCTCAAAGGCCTGTTGTGGGCGCACATGGGATGGATCCTCTGCGACAAATACAAAGACGTGGACCTGGAGCGCGTCTCGGACCTGGCCCGTTTTCCGGAGCTGCGCTGGATCGACCGGCATGCGTCCATACCGCCCGTTCTGGCTCTCGGCGCTCTGTACTTCCTCGCCGGTCCGTCGATCTTCATATGGGCGGGGCTGCTGGGGACGGTGGCGGGATGGCACGGCCTCTTCATCGCAAACTCACTCTGCCATCTCTACGGACGCAAGCGCTTCCCGACGGATGACGATGGCCGCAACAATGCCCTGTTCGGCGTCCTCCTCCTTGGCGAGGGATGGCACAACAACCACCATTACTACCCCGGCGCCGCGCGGCAGGGATTCGTCTGGTGGGAAGTCGACCCGACGTACTACACGATCAAACTGCTGCAGTTCCTCGGCATCGTCTGGAACGTGCGCGAGGTGCCCGAGCGGGTGATGGCGGGGGCGCTCACTCCGTCACGATGACGTGCTTCGCGTAATGGCGCGGCTTCTACGAATCGGACGATCTCGGAGCAGCGTCATCGTCGCATCATGCGCCGGCAACGGCCCGGCGACGCGTCAATGCGCGTGCCCGGCTTCTGCCGTCGATACGCACGGCGGCTTTGCCTTGATGAATTGACCGAACGTGCATTCCTTCTGCGTGGGCGAGGTGGCGCTCCACGAGTCGGTCTGATTCGGGCAGACGGTCTGCACCGACAGCATCATTCCCCGGTCTTCGTGTCCGAGGAAGTGACAGTGGAGGACGTACATGCCGGTGTAGTCCTCGAAGCGCTGCCGGATCACGACTTCCCCTTTCGGATTGAAGGGATCGGCGGGATTCTGATTGCTCGGCAGCGTGATGCTGTCCTGCCAGATCGGTTCGGGATAGGTGATCTGCTTGCCGCTCGTATCGAACGTGCTGACCACCTGGAACGGGTTCGTGTGGATGTGGAAGACGTGGAACGGATTCGTGCTGGTCAGGTTCTGCGAGATGTGCCATTCCTCGCCGCCATCCGGATCGAGCACCTCCGTAAACGCCGCGCAATCATCGCGGAACTGCTGGAGCTTGTTGTCGTTCTGCCCCTGGACCCAGATCCCGAAGATCCCCGCGGGGGCCGGATTCGCCTTCGGCTTGCCGGCGGTGTCCACCACCTGGAACTGCAGCTTCTGCGGGTCGCCCTTCGGAACGATCGGCCGCAGGAACGCCGGAAGGTCGGGCAGCGTGGCGGGGAACTGCATCTCGCAGTTCATTCCCCGCGGGCAGTCGACGACGTTGATCGAGAGAAGAGCGGGCTGCGACGCCCCAGGAGCAACAGCATCGAGGGCCTGGCGGGTGAGCGCGCGTTGCACGGTCGGGATCGCGCGCGCTTCGCGGGTCTCGTTTGTCGGACGCGTCCCCTGCTCCTCGACGTTGCCGAAGACTTCATAGGGAACGAAGAACTCGCCGATCGAGCCGGGCGCCTTGATGAGGAAGTCCGCCCGGTTGCCGGGCGAGAACTGGAACGAGAGATCGGCGTTCTCTCCGTCGCACGGTGTGGCGTCGAGCAGCGGCTGGCACTGATAGTTCTTCGGCGAGAACTGCACGCCGTCCATGGCGATCTGCCTCGCCTCGACGGCGTTGTCGACGACGCCGTCGAAGTCGATCACGAACTGCGCCGCGGCGTCGATGTTCGCGTTCACGATCCGCCACCGCTGGATCTCGCCTTTGTACATCGTGATCTGCGGGACGAGCTGTCCGTTGATGAGCGGCAGCGGCGTGAAGCGACCGGTGAGCGTGTTGAAGTTGAGGTCGTGCACCTGCTGCACGACGAGCAGCTTCTCGCGCAGCCTGTTGTCGTACTGGCTCTGCAGCCAATCGTCGAACGGCCCCTCGATGATCAGCGCGCCGGCCATCCCGTTGCCAACCTGCTCCGCGGTCGAGCCGTGCTTGTGCGGGTGATACCAATGCGTCCCCTCGGACTGATTGGCCGGAAGTGGATTCACGGCGTACTGGAACTGGCCGGAGACTTCGTGCTCCTTGCCGTGCATGACGCTCCCCGCGGGCGTCCCGGCGGGCGTGAGCTGCAGCAAGACGTAATCCTGCGGGCTCTGCGGCGACACGTGCGTGCCGTGGAAGTGGAGGTTGGTGGTGTTGTCGCCGTGGAAGCAGTTCATACCGTTCGGCGGGGTCGTGTCCTTGCAGCACTGCGGCTTGTTGTTCGGATTGCTGCAGTCGCAGTTCCCCTGCGCCCAGACGCATTCCTCGTTCGAGGGCCCGAGGTTGTTCTGGAGGAGGACCTTGATCTGATCGCCGGGGGTGTACGTGTCGCTCTGCCGCCGCACGCGCAGCGTCGGGCCCGGATACTTCGGCTGCCCGCTCTCCGGATCGGTGTAGAGGCGGAGATCGAACGTTTTCATGGTGCACGTCCAGACATTGCCGCTCTTTACGTACACCGGGACCTGCATCGTCTGCGACGTGACCTTGAACGTGGTGCTGAGCACGTGATTGCCGTCCGCGGTGACGGTCGTCGGCGGCTTGAGCTCCTCACCCGATCCCGGACAGTTCGGGATCACGGCCTGCTGACCGATGACCTGGAAGGGCTTGCGGAGCAACAGACTCTGCGTGCTCTGCGCGGCGGCAGGAAGGACGACAACGAGCAGCGCGAGGCTCGGGACGAGACGGCGAACCATAGAGACTCTCCTCTCTGATGCGGCACCGATGGAAGGATGGAACCTCGAGGATGCTAGAACGGGACGGAGGGAAGGTCAAGACCGGCCGGCAGCCAAGAGTACAGCGCTCCGCATGGACAGCGACGCTCGCATTCTCGATGACCTGCCGGAGGATGCGAGCTTCGAGGACATTCAGACTCGCGCTCATTTCAAGTCACGAATGGCGCGCATGCGCCTGCGGATTTCCCGCGGTCCGCGACGATGGTGCACGATCCCGAGGATCAGGATTTCGTCGTCATGAAGCACGTACAGAACATTGTACGGCAGCGAGTGCAGTCGTTTCTTGCGCGCACGCCGGCTGATCGTCGGACCGCTCAGCGGATACTCCGCAAGATCGCCTAACGCCCGCTCGATCTCGTCGCTAAACCGGTCACCCAGTCCCGCGCGCGCCTCGTCGAGTGAAAGGACGATCTCGGCGAAGTCGGCCTCGCCCTGTTCGAGAAAGCGCGTCCGCTTCACTTCTTGCGCGCTCGAATCCGCGCGAACACTTCCTCGGCCGGATACGCATGGACGCGGCCAGCGAGGAACTCGTCGTAACGACGCTCCGCCTCCTCGCCCCACAGTCGATCCAACTCCTCTTCAGGGAGATCCTCGAGGCTGTCGACGAGCGTCCGCGCCAGCTCAGCACGCGAGACGGCATCGAGCTCCAACGCTTCCCGGGCAAGCTCTTCGATTCTTCTACCCATGCATCAATCCTACTTCACCGCGATCGCCCGCGCCTGCTTGATGTCCGTGAATCCCTTGAACGCCTTTTCAATCGCGTCCTGCATCAGCGTGCGCATGCCCTGCTGCATGGCCAGGTGGCGGAGCTCGTCGATGGGCGACTTGTGCTGGATCGCTTTCTTCAGCTCGTTCGTGCCGACCAGCAGTTCGTGAACGCCCATGCGGCCTTTGTACCCGGTGCTGTTGCAGTGCGTGCAGCCCTTCGGCGTATACAGAGTCAGGTCGTCCGAGTACGTGATCCCGGTCTCGGGCCAGTATTCGTAGCCATACGCCTCGATGATCTCCTCGAACTCCTCGGGGCTCGGGTGATCGCCCTGTTTGCATTTCGGGCAGAGCACGCGGATGAGGCGTTGGGCCATGATGCCGAGCAGCGCGTCGGCGAAGTTGAACGGATCGATGTTCATGTCCAGGAGACGCGTGATCGTCTCCGGCGCGGAGTTCGTGTGCAGCGTCGAGAACACGAGGTGACCGGTGAGCGACGCCTCGATGCCGATGGCAGCGGTCTCGTGATCGCGCATCTCGCCGACCATGATCACGTCCGGGTCGGCGCGCAGGAACGAGCGCATCGCCGCGGCGAAGGTGAAGTCGATCTTCGGCTGCACCTGCACCTGGCGCAGTCCTTTCTGCGTGATCTCGACCGGATCCTCGGCCGTCCAGATCTTCATGTCCACCGTATTGATGAAGCCGAGGGCCGAGTGCAGGGTGGTGGTCTTGCCGGAGCCGGTCGGACCGACGACGAGCGCGATGCCGTACGGCTTCGCGAGCAGCTCCTTGAACCGGCGCAGGTTGTTGTCGCTGAAGCCCATTTTATCGAGCGGCAGTGGCTTGGACGCCGCGAGGATGCGCATGACGACGTCTTCATTCTGGTTGGCCGTGGGAATGGTTGCGACGCGCAGCTCGATGGTCCCCCGGGAGTACTTGAAGCGGATCTTGCCGTCCTGCGGCTTGCGCTTCTCGGAGATGTCGAGCTTGGCCATGATCTTCAGGCGCTGCACCAGGGCGTTGCGGTGCGCGCCGGGGATCTCCATGAACTTCTGGCAGTCGCCGTCGATGCGCAGGCGGATGATGCAGGGATTGCGGGGTCCATCCGGCTCGACGTGGATGTCCGACGCGCCGCGGGCGAAGGCCTCGATGATGAGCTGATTGGCGAGCTTCACGATTCCGGAGTCCGTCTCGTCGATCTCCGGCTCGTCCCGCGGCGTGTCGTCCAGCTCGACTCTCTCGCCCTCGCCGAGGGAATCGAGGATCCTCGCCCAGTCGGCGGCCTCGCCCGTCGAGCCGTCGGCTTCCATGCGCTCGCCGTAGGACCTCGCGATGTACGCGAGGATGTCGTGCTTCATCCCCACCCAGAACTCGTAGCGCGGAGCGAGCTGCATGGCCCGGATGCCGTCGAGCCGCGTGAGGTCCTGGGGATCGTCGACGGCGATGACGAGCAGGCCCGGACGGCGCTCCACCGGCGCGGCGACGTTCTTCTTCCAGATCTCCGAGGCGACGCGATCCTTCAGCTCCGGCGGGATGGCGCGCTCGCCGTCCCAGTTGAAGAACGGCGCGGAGTAGTAGGCAGAGAGCGACCGGCCGATCTCGTCCTTCGGGACTTTGAAGTCCTCGATCAGCACGCTCTCGACGTTCGTATTGTTCATGCGCGCGTTGCCCGCGGCCTGCTCGAGATCCTTCTCCGAGACCAGGCCCTTGTCGACGAGCCCGCCGAGGCGCGACGGCTTCGACGTGCGCTGCACCTTGTGCTGGTTGTAAAACGCGATACCGAGGATGCGCGCAATCTCCTCGGCGCCGTCCTCGTCCTGATCGGTGAAGGCCGGGCCGTGACGCTTGTTGATGAGTTGGATCACGCCCATCAGGTACTTTTCGAACATGATCGGCACGGCCAGGACCGCCCGCGTGCGGAAGCCGGTCTGCTTGTCCCAGCGCTGGTCGAAGCGGAGGTTCTGATGGAACTTCTGCAGCTCCGCGGCCTCATAAGCGTCCTTGATGTTGATGGTCTTGCGTGCCAGCGCCGTGAAACCGGCGATGGAGGAGAACGACTTCGGGACGCGGATCTCCTTCGGGACGTCGCCGACTTTCTGGAGCGAGTAGAGCTCCTGGTTTTTCGTATCGATCGCGTAGATCGTCAGCCGCTCGGCGTCGAGGAGCTCGAGGATGCGATCCTTGAGCGTCATCAGGATGTGCGGGATCGACTCCGCGGAGTTGATCTGATTGGCGATCGAGCTGAGCTTCTTGCGGAACTCCAGCTCGCGCTCGAGCGAGGAGGGCGTCGCCTGGACCGTCATGGGAAAAGGATAGCAGGCCCCAGAAGGGCTCGGCTTATCCGGTGTGGCGTCTCGCAAATAGCTACACAGTCTTCAGCACGCTGGAGGCTCGCTTGCTTCACCGCCGCTCCTCAACGATGTCCCACATCGCCTGCGTCGCAGCGGCTCGCCATCGAGCCTCCATCGCGCCGAATCCCGTGTAGCTATTCGCGAGACACCACACTAGAGCCGCGTGCCGCGAGACGCTTCTGCTGCGCGATGCGGAATCCCTGCTCCCAGGCAGGGCGCGCGGCCTCAGGAAGTGTACCGAGGGTGATGACGGTCTCCAATGGCTTGCCGCCACGCAGGATCCTCAAGAGGAGGCGTTCGTCCGGTTTGCGCTCGCGGATGAAGATGAGGAAGTCCAACTCGTCGCCGAAATCAACAGGGAGCTTGGCGATGTGCGTGATGTGGTCGCCGGGGCGCAAACCGGCGCGGGCGGCGGGACCGTTCGGCGCGACGCGCTCGACGTGCAGGAACTTCTGTTGCGGGGTGCCGTGCATCCATCGGAAGTCGATGCCGACATAGGGCAGCGGCGGTTGCGCCGCTGTCGTCGTGGCGAGGAGAAGGCTGAATGCCCATGCGGTGAACGTCATGATTCACCCTCGAAGTCGATGATGTGGTCCATGCCCGGAACGATCGTGACCGTACGGCAGGCGTCGTCCGGCACATCGCGGTCGGGACAGACCACGTATGTACCGGGCTCCATGAGCGCGGGATCGTCGCGGCGGCCCTGTGGCGGCGGGATCTGAAAAACACTCAACGGTGCTTGCAGGCCGGGTGTACGAACGACCGGGAAATGCGCGTTGCGCACGCGCAAAGAGCCGCCTCCGGCTTGCAGGCGGATCGTCACCGGCTCGCGTCTGTCGGCGGGGATGCGGACAGACGTGCTCGGCCAAGCATAGGTCACCACGACCAGCGGCACATCGCCGGCTTCGCCAGGCACCGAGAAGCCGAAACGTCCGGAAGCATCCGCGGACATCAGGAACCATCCCTTGTCGCTGTACGGGGCGGCTTTCACCCACGCACCGCCTGCAGGCGTGCCGAATGGGGTGAAGATGACGACCTCGATGCGGCGCTTCGGTGTAAGGAGGAGCGTAAGCTCCTTCGTCTCGTCGTCTTTCAATTCCAGAGGAGTGGCTCGCGGGGTGGCAATGCGATTGCCTTCCGCCTGAATCACGTAGGAGCCGGGGGCGATGGCGACGAGGTCGAACCTGCCGTCGGGCCCCGTCTGTGCGTCCGCAACGAGTCTTGCCTCGTCACGGATGAGGTGGACGACGACTCCCGGCTCGGGCGTTTTCTGTGGGCCGAGGACCTGGCCGCGGATGCGCCCGCCCGGCACGCGCAGTTCGAGCGGCTCCGATGCAACCTTCTCCGGATCGATGTCCACAGCATCGAGCTGGATGCGGCTGTCGCCCTGCCGCGGATATTCGAGGCGAGGCATCCACTTCCCGCCGGCAGGAAAGACGGCGCGGAACACGCCGTCGTTCCCCGCACGCGCCTCCACGTCCTTGCCCGAGTAGTTCGTGAAGTGGAGATACCCGCCGAGCGGCTCGTCGCCCATGAGCAGGACGCCGTTCACGGCGATACTGCGCACATCGAGGGCGATCGTCTTCAGTCCGCCTGCGCCGAGGTCGACCGACGTTCTTTCCAGCGTTGCTCCCTGCCGGTCAAGGACCTCCAGCCAGTAAGCGTCGGCGCGCAACCCGGACGCTTCCCAACGGCCGTCCGCGGATGCCTTCTTCTGCAGCGGCGACACGCGTGCGACATGCAGGGGTGCCTTCTCCCGGAGCTCGACGGTCCACGGGCCACCTTCGGGATCGAGCGGCGGCGAGAGC
>CAZLGP010000193.1:0-20616 GCA_964558905.1 uncultured Thermoanaerobaculia bacterium
CAACGCCGCGGATGGCGATGTCACGCTGCCATTATGTAGATGGACGCTTCCAGATCCCCTGCGGATCGCCGGTAAGGAAGAACGCTGCCCAGAACCGTGGGTCTGCCAATTGCGGATCGCGCAACAATTCCGTCTGCGCGGCGCGCAGAGCGTCGGCGGCCGTAGCGCCGGCGAGGAGATGCTCGTAGAACTTCTCGATCAGCGGAGGAGTAGCGTCGTCGCTGATGTTCCAGAGGGTCGCGATCACGCCAGGGCTGCCCGCGTACAGGATCGCCCGCGTGAGGCCGATGATCTCGTCGCCTCCGCTGCGCTTGCCAACTCCTGACCGGCAAGCGGAGAGGATGACGAGATTCACACCAGACAGATCGAGCTCGGACAGGATCTCGTCGACGTTCAGCTGACCGTTCCTGCCGTTTCCTTTCTCGAGGTGAATGGCGCTGAAAATCGGACTAGTCGCGTCGTAGGTCCCGTGGGCAGCGATATGCAGAAGGTCGACCTTGCCGTTCAACCGATAGAGCTCGTCCTCCTTTGCCTCCTCGCCGAGCCTCGCCGTCGTATGAAGCCTCGAGGCGACCGCCCGCGCTTCTCGGTTGGCGCCGGGAAGATGCGCCATCACCGGGGGGGCCGAGCACGAGCGCTGCGCCGCCGACCGGCGACTCTTTCTCGCGGAGAAACCGGATCGTGCTCGCGCTCGGGACGGAGGTGATCGGGTAGTCCTGAATGAGATACCTGCCGCGCTCATGATCGTACAGGGCCGGGAACGGTACGTAGTGCAACTCGCCGTGCGGAACGATCATCAGTCGTTTCTTCCGGATCTTGTTCCGCAGAGGCGCGATGAGTGCGGCATAGGCGTCCGCCGCGTTTGCCGGGTCCGCGCCGCATCCGCTGTCGTCTACTGGTAGTGCACTGCGCCGGTCTGCGAGCTGGAACGCCCAGCAGCTGATGCGGTTCAGCTCGGATTCGTTCACCCTTAGCCGGACGTGCTCGAGCGTTTCCTTGTCGAGGATCCAGGCGTGGGCGCTGAACGGCGTGACGAAGTAGCTGAGAAGGGTGGTGTCTTCCGGCAGTGCATTCTTCACAGCATCGATCGGTTGCGCCCGAATGTTCGTCAACGACTCGTACTCGCCGGCCACAACCTGCACGCGCGGCAGGAGCGCCTGATATTGCTGCCGCAGATCGGCCAGGCTCGTGTCCGGATCAGGGTCGATGTCCCAATTGTCGATCTTTCTCCGCAGTTCCTCAGCATGCTGCACCACCGCAATTCCGCTGCCCGGGGGCGGTCTGAGCCGGCGGTTTCCGAGGAGCCGCAGAAACGCGCGAGCGCGCGCCCGTTCGGCCGCTTCGAAGCCTTGTTCGATCTTTCCAACGGAGACGAGGGACTCGATCAGAGCGACGTAGTATCCCTGGTGATCCTCCAGATACTGCATCAACATATCCTCGGACCGGAGGTCATCGATTCCCGCTTCCAGGATCGTGGTGCCCTCAGCGAACCAGCTGCTTGCCTGCGTGAGATTGCCTTCGCTGTAGTAGCTCATGCCGATCATCAGGAGAAGTCCGGCACGATCGGCATCGCCGGGATTTTTCTCGAGCGCATCCAGCCAGATCGTGCGCGCGCTTTCGAAGTTCCCCTGCTGAAATTGCTGCGCACCCTCGGCTAGACGCATGGTCGTGCCAAACATCGTGTCGCCGGATGGCGCCTCGATAAGCGAGAAATCATTCGTCTTGAACACCATCGCCGCGGACTCGACCAGCCGCTGGACATCCCCGGCGGCCTCGATTTCTGCGGCCGGGACGTGTCGGATGTACCGCTCCACGCTGGCCTTGAGGTCGTCGACGGTGGCCTGACCCCGATACAGCCGTAGCGTCGTCTCGATGAATGCCAGCATGTCGTCGCCAAGGTCCGACCGGTTGCCGACACGCTGGTGCGCGTGCGCCAGCACGCTTTCCGCGGCGGCGTAGTTTCCCGTCTTGATATAGACGAGGCACAGGTCCCCCCATGTGGAGGTTTCGGTAGGAGGAGGATCACTCAATGATCCGTAGAGTTGCAAGGAGCGTTCGAAATGCGCAGCGGCAGAGCCGTACTTGCGGTGCACGATCTGCAGATTGCCGAGGCGCGCTTCGATCGCCGCTTGGCGACGGACGTTCTTCATCGCCGCCGCTACCTTCAACGCATCCCTCAACCCGGCATGTGTGACAGGCAGGACCTCATCGTGCGTCGCACCCGGTCCGCCCAACGAGAGAGCGATCGCCAGCGACTGATCGTTCCAGTGGCGCGCTCGCTCGGGATGGCCCGTGACGAGCTCGAGCTGGGCCAAGCGGTCGTAGATTCCGGCCAGGACCGTCTGTCGATCGAGCAGCAAAACCGGCGAGCCAGCTGCAAATCCGTTCACCGCCTCTCGATAATGGGCGCGTGCCTCGTCATGCCGCTCCTGGCGGAAACGGAGATCGCCGAAATGCGCGGCGATGGAGAAGTCGTATTTGCCCTGCGAGGCTCTTCGTGCCTCGTTCAGCTCCTTCTCTGCCCTCTCGAGTTGTCCGGTCTGCGTCAACAGGCTCCCATACAGGTCGCGTGTGATCGGCTCGATGTGCTCGTGAAGGACGCTGGCGGCCAGCAATTTCGACTCGGCCTCGAACGAGTCGATCGCCTCTGGGGTGAGTCCCGACGCGGCAAGGAGTGGCCTGAGGCTGAACGAGGCGCCCGACCGGCCGGCCTCGGCAATCATGGCAAGCGCCTTTTCGATCAGGACGATCGCCTCCTCCGGCCGCCCCATCGCGTTCTCGACGTGGGCCAGCGCAAAGTGAGCCATCCATGTCCCCACGACGTCGTTCTGCACGCTCATCATCTTCGCCGCATCGGTCAGATTGCTCCGCGCGTTGTCGACATTGCCGAGATCCGCCTCGGCAACCCCCAGGCGCAGGAGCGCGAGCGACTCGCCGGGAAGATCCTTCTTCTCTCGACACTCCTGCAGAGTCTTCCGAAGCTGCGGGATCTTTTGCGCCGACTCGCGCGGTCGTGCCTCGAGCGACATCGCGAGAAGTTGCAGCAGCAGCAGTGCGACGGCGGCTGTGATGCGGCAGATCATGCGTGCCTATCGATTTCCCGCGGCACTTCTACCGAGCTCCCGCGCCTTCTCGGACCAGCGTTTCGCTTCCTCGGGATTCCCCGTGATGGTCTCCAGGCGCGCCAGGCGGTCGTAGATGCCTGCCTTGATGAGCTGGTCGCTCATCGGAATGTGTCCCATTTTCGACGCGGCGTTCAGGGCCTTCCTATAATGCGCGCGCGCTTCGTCGTAGCGCTGCTGCCGGAAACGGAGGTCGCCGAAATGCGATTCGATGGAGAAGTCGTACATTCCCTGGGCGAAGACCGCGCCGGCCGCCGCCGCCTTCAGCTCCACCTCCGCTTTTTCGAGCTGTCCCACTTGCGTCAGCACGCTCCCATACAGGTCGTGCGTCATCGGCTCGATCGAGTACTGAAGGATCATCGGCTTCATCGCCGCCGCGCTGGATTCGTCGAGATTCTGGAACATCTGGGGGGATAATCCCGTCACTGAGCCGAAGGCCCCGAGTGTCTTGAGGCTGAACGGCGCCGCCGTGACTTTCGCCTCTTTGATCGTGGTGAGGGCCTTTTCGAGGTACGGGATCGCTTCCGCCGGTCGTCCCAAAGCGACTTCGAGCTGGGACACGGTGATGAGCGCGAGCCATACCCCCACGAGGTCGTTTTGGGCGCGCATCTTCCTGACGGCTTCGAGGAGGTTGCTTCGCGCGCCCTCGACGTTCCCGAGTCCTGCCTCGGCGATCCCTAACTGGAGGAGCGTGACGGCTTCTCCATGAAGATCCTTTTTCGCTCGATGCGCCTGCAACTCTCTGGTGAGCTGCTGCCTCGTCTCCGGAGTCGGCTGGATGAGTGTCTGCTGCGAGACCTGCGCAGCGATTGAAACCACAAAGAGGTGGAGCAGCACTGCGGCAGCGAGGGCCGTACGGCGACCTGTCATGAACACCTCCCGGGTGGCGATCCGTCACCCACGGAACCAAAGACACGGTTCCCGCTGGTTGGATGTTTGGGTGCTTCAATTCGCAGGAACAGCGGAGATGCCGTCTCCTGGCCAGCCGGCGCGTCACCGATCGTTGCCAGTTCCCAGTTTTCAGTTGCCAGGACTGCTTCGCCCGGGCGATACAGTCCTGGCAACTGGCAACTGGCAACTGCCAACTGGCAACTGGCCACTGGCAACGGCCAACGGCCAACGGGCAACTGCCAACGGGCAACGGGCAACTGCGGCGCAATACGCCTGACGTTCTGCCGCGCAGACTTCTAGTCCTCCTGTCGCCAGGTTCCCCGCGGATCGCCGTGTAGTGTGAATGCGGCCCAGAACCTCGGCAAAGGGAACACATCGCCGCGCAGCATCGACAATTGAGCCTCGCGCAGTGCATCCGCGACGGGAAGACCGGACACGAACCGTTCGTAGAAGGCGTCCATCAGTGCCGTCGTCGCAACGTCGTCGATCTCCCAGAGCGTCGAGAGCACGGCAGGTGTGCCCGCATGAAGAAGCGCTCGCGTCAGCCCAACGATCTCGTCGCCGGCGCTCGGGGTCCCGGCGGCCGTGCTGCACGCCGACACCACGACGAGGTTGACGCCCGCCAGATCGACGTCCGCGAGAATCTCCTGTGCCTCGAGATTCCCGTCGTACTTCTCTCCTTCGGGAGCGAGGGCGATGAAACTGAACAGAGGATTGGCGCCGTCGTACCGCGCGTGAGCGGCGATGTGCAGCAGGTCGACTCTGGGGTCGAGATCGTGAATGAGCCGCTCGCACGCGTCCGTGCCGAGCAGAGCCGTCGTCCCAAGCCGGCTGGCCACCATCGTTGCCTCGCGCCCGGCACCCTCCAGCGAGCCCATCGACCCGGCGGGATCGCCGAGGACCAGAGCTCGGCCCGAAACCGTTGGCTGATCGCGCCGGAGGAATCGCCAGGCAGTCGCGCTCGGCGCATAAGCGATCGTGTAATCCTCGATGAGATAGCGATTGCGTTTCGCATCGCGCAGGGCGGCGAAAGGAACGTAGTGCAGCTCGCGGTGCGGCACGATCAGGAGGCGTTGGTGGCGGATTTTCGCGTGCAGCGGCGCGATCAGCATCGCGTACGCTTCATCGGCGGTTGCGGGGTCGCCGCAGCCGGCGGCCGGCACCCACACACCGCGAGGATCCACGTCGTCCTCGCGCGGGCGGAATTGCCTCGCCCAACAGGTGAGACGATGTAGCCCCACCGCATCGATCGGCAGCCGTACGTGGCTCATCGATTCCCGGTCGACGATCCAGGCGTGTACGCCGTTGCCGGAAGCGAAGTAGACGATCATCGTCGTCCGGTCGGGAAGCTCCTTCTGAATGACATCGACCGGCACGGTCTCGACGGTCGTGAGCGCCGCATATTCGGGGTTGGAGATCTTCACGCGGACCATCAACGCCTCGTATTCGCGGCGCGCGGCGACGAGCTCGCGTTTCAGGAGGGTCGCTTCCTCCGGCGACGCTGCCATTCGCACCGAGTGATCCATGGCGGCGATGCGACGTCGCTGAATGTCCGCCTCGCGGACCAGGCGTGGATCGCCGCCGCGGGCACCCACGCGCCGGTTGCCGATCATCTGGAGAAACGCGCGGGCACGCGCACGCTCGGTCTGCTCGAAGGCTTCGCCGGCGCGCCCATCGCGGACGAGCAGCTCGACGAGTTGCTCGTAGAACCGGTGCCGCGCACTGCCGAGGTAACTCGTCAGCATCTCCTCGACGCGAACGTCCGTCGCGACGGTCTCGAGCGTCTCCGTGGATTCCCTGAAGTGACGGATCGCGTCGTCGCTATTTCCTTCGCGCCAGTACGACGTGGCGATCAGTCCCTCGAAAGCCGCGTGAATGTCGCGGCTGTGGAAGAGGCCCTTGGCCTTGCTCCAGATCGCACGCGCCGCCGCGTGGTCACCGCGCGCGGCAAGCGGAACGCCCTTCATCATCAGCGCCATCGGCTGGAGCAGTTCCAGCCCGTCTCCGGAGATACGCGCGGGGTCGGGCGGTGTCATTCCGATGTTCGACGCGATCATGTCGGCCATGAATCGCTTCGCCTCGTCACTGGCGAGCAGGCCATGGGCTTCGCGCTCCGCCAACAATGCGGCAAAGGCACCGTGCAGGTCGGCACGCTCACCCTGTCTCCACTTCAACGTCGCATCGAGAAAATCCGCGAGAGTGCCGGCGGCCGGGAATTGGCTCGTCTTCGCAAGCTCCTTCGCGCGGGCGATCGCTTCGGCGGCGCTGATGTACGAGTCGATCATCAGGTGTACGTCCGCCAGCAACGTCCACAGCAGGGCCTCGGCCTGGCCCTCCTTCAGCTCTTGAAAGATCTCGATCGCTTTCGCAAAGCCGCCCGCCGACTTTCCGTAGTTTCCGGCGTAGTAGTGGAGCAACCCGAGCTCCGTGTGTGCGGCTCCGATGCTGTGGACGTCGCGAAATTTCTCGCCGATCGCGATCGCCTCGCGGTATGCCGTCTCCGCGTCGTTGACACGGCCCGCTTTCTGGAGCAGGGAACCGCGCTCGATCACGATCCACGGCTCACGCGCCGGCTCGGAATGGCGGGCGAGCGCACGGGTCCGATCGTTCCATACGAGCCCTTCGTCGACTCGCCCGGTGAGCACGTCGATCTCCGCCAGCTTCCCGAGAAGATCGATCTCAGACGATGAAGGGCGCACGAACATCGATGGCATCCCCGGCATGGCGCTCGGCATCAGCGCCTTCTCGTAGAACTGCCGGGCCTCGTCGAATCGCGATTGCCGCTTCCGGAGATCACCCATCGGCACGGCGAGCATGCCCTCGAGCACAGCGCCGAACATCCCGCCGTTCGTCGCGGCCTGCGCGAGCTGCTCTTCCGCTTTCTCCAGTTCACCGACTTCGAGCAACGACTGCCCGTACGCGATCCGGCTCACGCCCTCGGCCAGAGGAAGCATCAGCGTCTTCATGAGCTCCGGTGCGCCGGCGAACATCCGAGTCTGCTCCAGCGGCGCGCCGGACACGAGCCAGAGCAGCTCGATCGTTCTGGACGAAAATCGCGAGTCCGGATCGGCCGCGACATCGAGCAACACGAGCGCTCTCTCGTGCAGAGCGATCGCCTCCCGTGGCCGCCGGTTCACGGTCTCGAGTTGGGCGAGTGTCGTCAGCGAGTGCCACGCGCCGAAATGGTCGTCGATCGCGATGAACGTCGACGCGGCGCGCTCGAGACTGGACCGCGCCGCGGCTGAATCGCCCAGCGCCGTCTCGGCGAGGCCGATGAGGAGCTCAGTGACGGCTTCGCCGGCTCGATCCCCCTGCGCGACGAAAACGTCGCGGGCGGCCGCGAGACGCGCACGCGCCTCGGCCGCGCGGCCCTCGATGATCAACCCTCCGACGCCGGTGAGCGTATCGTCGGCGAGCGCCGATCCGCACCCGAGCAAGGCAACACAAATCGCAAACGCCTGTGCGAATCGCAAGAGCCACATCTGCAGTCCACAGACACCGCCCGTTCGAATCGGTTGGATGGGAGGGAACCTAATGTCGTGCCCAGGCTAAAAACGGGGGTTCTTTGCGGCGGCGGCAAACAACCCCCGTTTTCAACCTGGACACGACACTAGGCAAGTGAAGCGCAGAGCCATTGAGCTGGCGACAAAAGACAACTAAAAGTGGCAAAATTGTGGAAAAGCACTATTCCACGGTTGACGGATTGCGCGGATCGACAAGTTCGACCTCGGGCACAAGTGGTGATGCGCCAGTACGTTACGGGTATGAAGATCGGCCAGCGGCTCAAGCGTGCGCTCGATCGTGCGGGCAAGTCCCAGCGCGAAGTGGCCGATCGCGCGAACATGGACGAGGCGGCGCTGAGCAAGATCATCAGCGGCAGGATCGCCAGCCCGTATTTCATCACGGTCGAGAAAGTCGTCCGGGCCGCCGATCTGACCTGGGGCGAGCTGTTCGACGAGCCGCAGATGCGCCTCTCAGACACGGACGCACGCACGGCAGTTGCGTTCGCCGAGGTGCTCGGTCGCGTGCTCGAGAACGACGCCAAGCAGAAGCGGATCAGTCGCGACCGCATGTCGATCATTCGCGATGCGCCGAGCGGCAAGTATGACGACGTCGAGGAACTTCCCGACGAGGAGATCCCGGAGGAGTATCAGCGCATCCATGCAAATCGCGTCTACCGCGTGCTCACCGATGCGATGGAGATCCTCGAAGGCTCACTGATCTTCGCTCGCGCCACCCAGAACGAAGATGCGGCGGACGGGGAGACCGTCGTCAGCCGCCTCAACGGCAAGCTGTACCTACGCCGCCTCGACCGCCGCGGCGGCAGGACGACACTCGAGGCGGCAAATCCGCGCTACTCTCCGATCCGCGTCGATCCCAAGAAGGATCGGTTCTCGCTGGTGGCCATCGTCTGCACGGAAAACACGTGAACAAGGTTGCCGGCCGGCGACGAGCCGGCCCGGCCGGCAGCGCGCTGGTGGCTCCGCCTCACCGCCCGTCACGGGATCGACGTTCGCGGCTTCGGGCGGCGCAGCGCGCCTGACGTTTCCACCGCGCAATCTTCCTGATCGGATGCAGAGCGTTCAAAGCAGGCCTCGCTGCTTGAACGAGACGAAGCTGCTCGAACCGACGATGATGTGGTCCAGCACCTCGACGCCGAGTGCGGCGCCATAGACTCCCTCGGAACGAAGTCCGTGTCCAACATCTCCATTGCGTAGAGTTCCCGTCTCAAACCCGCGGACCGGCGGCGTCTCGGCGGCTGACGTGCACGCGTCCCGCGTGGACGCGCGGGCGAGACGCCCGCGCGTCAGCCGGCGGGACGCCGGCGGTCCGGTCGGTTTGGAGACTACACTCGACGCTCGACCCTCTGGCGGCTGGCGAAGGCCTCCTCGACGATATCGGCGGCGCGGACGACGCCTCGACTCCCCTCCAACTGCCGGCGGCATCGTTGCGCCGCCTGCCGGTAGTCGTCGGTGAGGAGCTTCTCGAGCAACGCGCGGATGCGTGCCTTGCTCGCGCGCCGGGGGCTCAGGACCTCGCCTGCGCCGAGCCACTCGACCCGCCGGGCGACGCCTGGCTGATCGTTCGACACCGGCATGCACAGCATGGGAAGACCGCGGGCGAGTCCTTCGAGAACCGTGTTCAACCCGGCATGCGTGATGAGCAAGTCGGCCCGGTCGAGAAGCGACAGCTGCGGGGCGAAGGGAACGAGGATGGCATTCGGCGGCAATGGTCCGTCCCACGTCGCATCCTCGCTCCCGAGCGAGAGCACGACCTGGAGCGGCAGCTCCGCGCAGGCGTCGAGGATGGCCCGGAAGACCGGCTGCAATCGGTTCTGCATGGTTCCGAGGGATGCATACACCAAGGGCCGGCCGTCGAGCTTCTCCCACGGGAAGGGCGTCGATTCGCTCTCGCGCGTCGGTTCATGCCAGGGGCCGGTGTAGTGAAAGTGCGGAGGGAGCTCCGCGCGAGGGTAATCGAAGAAGGCCGGCTGCTGCGCGACCTGCGCCAGGCCGACCTCGGCAACGTCCTTGAAACGGAAAGGACCCAGGCCGTGGCGGCCGCGGTACTCTGAGATCGTGCGGGTGATCGGCCGCACGGTCATCTCGAGGAGCCGGTTGCCGAGACGGTTCCGAAGCCGCCCGAAGAACCCGGGGCGATAGCGCCAACCCAGCACGGGTGGGGGAACCTGCGGCTCCTGGTTCATCGCCAGCGCGTTGCACGCGACCACGAACGGAAGCCGCAACGCATCTGCGAGTGCCGCGCCGGCCAATGTCACCTGATCGACGATCATCGCCTCCACCCCGGCTCCTCGCAGAACGTCGGGCGCGTCGCGCAGGAGCACCTCGGTGTGCCTTTGAAAGATCTGACCGGTGAGCTTCATGGCGGCCAGTCCCTCCAGAGCAGCGAGTCTCTCGAGCGCTCGATGGAATTCGCCGGTCTCGTACTCGGGGACGCCGATCGTGAGCAGTTCGAACCCCCATGCGTCGGCGATCGGCCTGGCGCGCGGACTGCCGACCAGACCGATGCGGTGCCCCCGGCGTTCGAGCTCACGCCCCAGCGTGGCCATTGGGTTGGCGTGGCCGAGCGAGATCGGGCAGACCAAGGCGATGTACATGCTGGCGAGAGAGCTTATCTCAATGGATTCGGTCGCGATTCAGGGCTCGAGGTCACGGGTGACCCGGACGATGCCACGCGAGCGCGGCTCCTCGAGCGGCACGCGGTCTGATGCTCATCAGACATTGCGGTCGCGAAGAAGACGGTCCCCGCGCTCCCGCCGCGAGGCCCATCCCAGCCGGATCAACAGCACGATCCCCACCATCACCACCACCACTTGCGAGCCGATGGCGCCGCCCGTCCGTAGGGCGTCATAGGCGAGGCCGGCCAGGGCCGGGCCGATCATGCGGGCCAGTGCGGTCATCGAGCTCGACACACCGAGGATCCCCCCGCGGTGCGCGGGCGGGGCGACCTTGCTGATGTATGCGCTCAGCGTCGGGTGACAGAGACCCTGGGCCATGCCCATCAGACAGACGGCGGCGATCAGCGGCGCGCGCTGGATCGTCAGAGGAACGATCAGAAGGCCGAAGAGCAGCGATGCGGCACCGATGAGTCCCGTCCCCACGTCCCCGAGCTTCCTTGCCAGGCGGTCGAGAGGGCCGAGTTGCAACGCGACCACCACTACGCCCATCAGCCCCATGAAGTACCCGATCTCGGGCGCCGTCAACGCGTACCGGTCGCGTCCGACCAGCACGAGGATCGGAGCGAGCGATGCCAGCGTGCACATGAGCACCGCCAGCGCCAGTCCGGCGAGCCGCAGCGCACGCGTGCGAAACAGGATCTGCCAGCTTTCGGTGTCGAGGATCGACCAGCCCTTGGCGTGAAGCCCGGACGTCGTCGAAAGCGACTCCGGCAGCGCAAAGATCGCCATCAGCAGCGCGACCGACGACAGTGCCGCCGCGGCCGCCCCCGGAAGTGCGTTCGGACGCAGGCCAACGTCCGTCGCGAGACTCGCCAACAATCCTCCGAGCGGCGGCCCGAGGACCAGGCCGAGTCCGAAGGCCATGCTGATGCGTCCCATTTCTTTCGCGCGGCTCGCGTCGTCGGCCGTATCAGCAATGTACGCCTGCGCCGCGGGGATGCTCGCCGAGGCGATGCCGGAGAGGATGCGCGTGGCGAAGAGCATGGCCACATTCGAAGCCAGGGCGAAGCAGGAAAAGCCGATCACGTTCCCGAAGAGGCTGATCATCAGCACTGGTCTGCGGCCGATCCGGTCCGACAATCGTCCCCACAGCGGCGAGAAGAGGAACTGCATGAGCGAGAAGCTCCCGAGGATCAGGCCGAGAGTCATCCCGCTGGCGCCGTACTCCTCCGACACGAACGCGAGAATGGGCACGACCACGCCGAAGCCCATGAGGTCGATGAAGACGGTGAGGAAGAGAACGCGCAGCGGCCACCGCGAGCCCGCGGCGATCATGCGCGAACGGCGCGTGGACGCGCGGTGCTCGTGACGCGGGTTGCGCTCGGCGGGACGCGCCGGGCGGCCCGGGGCAGCTGACTGCGGACCAGCGACGCGAACAGCGGCTCCGCCACGGCGATCTCCTCGAGCACGCACTCGCGCTGGGCGATGGGCATGCGCAACAGCAGCGCCTCGATCCGCAACGCGCTCAGTTCATCGCCGCCCTGCTCTCCTGCCTCGGCGAACGCGACGTGGTGTTGCGCGTCCTTCCTTCCCTCGCGATCGGCCTCCGCGAACGCAGCCACCAGGCCTCCATGTCCGAGTCGCTGGATCGCCTGCCCAACCTCCGGCAGCCAATGGACGAACGCCCCGAGGGCGTGCAGCATCTCCAGCTCCACACCGGCCCGTTCGTCGTGGAAGAGCTTGACGAGGTTGCGGACGCGGACGAAGCGATCGCCGCGCTCGTGGCCGACGATGAGTGCCGCCCGAAGCGGATCGGCCACCTCGGCATGGAGGTGACCGAGGTGCAACTTGTTCGCGGCCGAGCGCACGATGCGGATCGCGCACTCGATCGGAGCGGCGTGGACTGCGTTCCAGGCCACGATGGCCGGCGAGCGATGAACCCAGGCGGCGTACCCGCCCCACGCATCTTCGAACAGCCCACGCTCGAGCGCCGCCTCCGCCGAGCCGGAGGTGAGCATGCGCGCCGCGATCTCATTGAGCGACGCAGCGGCGTTGAACGGAATCAGAATGCGGTCGATGTTCATCAGGCCGTTGAGCCCGAGTGCGGCATCGTCATGGAAGACCGAGAGGTCGACTTCCATGCCTTCCGCGTCCCAGATCACGCCCCACCCCGCCATCCACAGCTCCCGGTCCTCGCGGGCCCGCATCCGAGGGTAGATGTAGCGCGGAAGGAAGCGAAGCTCCGGCCCGTCGAGCGCACTGCCGATACGCCGCACCAGCTCCTCATCCACCGGCCTCTCGGCGACGACGATCAGATCGAAATCGCGCATCTTCAACGCGCCGCCCGCGAAAAGATGATCGAGGATCGCGGGCGCGCTCGACCCGCCGATGGCGAGGCGCGTCAGGCCGTGGCACTCGCGAAGCTCGTCGGCGACGAGCGCGAGAATGCCGGACAGCCTCCGGACAGGCAGGGCCTTCATCCTGTGCATGCGCAGTTTCAGTTTTGGGGGGCGACGACCGGGAGATCGCTGACCGAGCGAATGGATACGCATCATATGAAACCGGCTACATCTTTCGCAAGACCAGTTGCCAATCGCGGCGCATGAGCGTCGCACTACTCCCGAGAATACTCATGAAAGCGTCCAGGGCGCGCCCCGGCGCCCGGGCCATCAGGCCCTCCGCGACGTCGTCGACCAGCGCGTAGTCGTCGAACATCACGATGCCCCCGGGGCGAAGGACGGTCCAGGCCAGAACGGCGTCCTGCAGGACGTCGCCGACTTTGTGCGACCCGTCGACGTAGATGAAATCGAACTGCGCCGGTTGCAGAGTCCGCACGACGACCTGGGACGGCCCGATGAGCTTCGTCACGCGATCGGCCGCACCGGATGAGGCGATGTTCTCGTCGAATCGCGTCTCGAAAAAGCGCAGCAGGATCGTGGCCATCGGTACCGCGAACGGATCGACGCACATGAGACGGCTCGTCGGATGGGTCAGGATGTTGTCGAGAAACCAGCAGGCAGACTGCCCTTCGAAGCAGCCGATCTCCAGCGCACGCACGTCGGGCCTGCCCTTCAGTTCCTGAAGATCCTTCTCCCACTCCTTCGTGTGTGGAGTGACCCAGTCATAGGAGAAGCGGTACTTCGGGCTCGGAAGGGGCGGATTGTCGGCATACAGATCGTGCATCTGGCGGGAGATCAACCGGGCCGCGAGATCGTCGCAGCCACCATCGATGAGCCGCCGCATGGCCATGACCATGACGAAGCGCTGATCGTTGTGCTCTTCGACCGAGATCGCTCCGCTGGCAAGTGACTCGGTCAACTCAGCGGCGCGGGCATCGGTTTCCTGCTTGACCCGCTCCGCCCCGATCCGCGACAGACGTCCATCGCCGAGCGCCCGCACCCAGCCGGCGTGCAGCTCCCTCGCGTGTCGCGCCAATCCCTGTTGTTTGTCGAGAAGCATCTTCACATCCTTCCCGCCACGTTCCTGCGTGGCGTGTCCGTGGCATTCAGCCGCTGATGCTTGCGTGGCAGGACCACGATGAAGGTGCTCCCGAGGCCGCGCTCGCTCTCGAGGCGAATCGTACCGTCGTGCATCTCCACGAAGCGCTTCACCAGCGTGAGACCGAGCCCCGTTCCCTGAGGCCGCTCCCCCTTGGCGCCGCGAGCCTGGCGGAACTCCTGAAAGATCAGTTCGTGATCTTTCGGATCGATCCCTTCGCCCTGATCGATCACGGCGATCTCGATCGAGCCGAACGGCCCACCGAGCGCGGGCAGAAACCGCGCCCGGACGGTCACCGTCGATCCATCGGGCGAGAACTTCACCGCGTTCGAGATCAGGTTGTAGAGGATCTGTTTGACGTGAGTCGGATCCGCTTCGATGGTCGGCAGGTCGCGTGGGATGTCGACCTCGATCGCGATGCGCCGCAGCGTGGCCACACCCTTCATGACCGTCGAGATCTCGGTCACCAGATGCTCCAGGATGAACGTCTCGGGCTGGAGGTCGCTGCGCCCCGCTTCGATCTTGGAGAGATCGAGGATGTTGTTGATGTGGCCGAGCAGGTACTCGCCCGAGGAGAGGATGTTCTGCAGGAAGCGGACGTGCCGCGGCTCGATGCGGTGCGCAGTGTTTTCGATCAGGAGCTCGGAGAACCCGATGATCGCATTGAGAGGCGTGCGCAGCTCATGGCTGGTATTCGCGAGAAAGATGCTCTTGGCCTGGCTGGCCGACTCGGCATGGCGCAGCGCGTCCTCGACCAGCTTCTCGTGACGCTCGGCCTCCCGCCGAGCCGCCTCGGCCTCGATCTTGGCCGCCTCCGCCTGCCGAAGCGCGCCCTCGGTGCGCTCCTTCTCCTCGGAGATCTGCCGCGTGCGCTCCTCCACCAGGATCTGAAGGTGGCGGGCGCGCTCGCGACTCAGGTGCAGGCGCATGTTGTGCGCCGCCAGCAGCAGCGCGGCCGCCCCGAGGATGCTCAGGATCACGAACGCCCGAGTCTCGTAGAAATGTGGTTGGAGCTCGAACGGCAGCGCGGTTCCGCCCCACCGCTCGCCGTCGCGTGAGGATTCGAGCAGGAAACGGTACTCTCCCGCCGGAAGGTTCGTATACGACACGACGCGCTTCGTGCCGCCGTCCATCCATGTGTCGTCGTAGCCTTCCAGGCGATAGCGAAATCGCACCCGCTCCGGCGTCACGAACGTGGCACCGGTGAACTCGAACTCGATGCGCTGGGCTCCCGCGGGGATCGAGGCGAGAGCATCCAACGATGCCGGCTTGCCGTTGACCTGCACCCGCTCCACGATGGGCGCGCGCAGCGGCAGCGGAGCGGCGGGCCCGCCTGCGAACAAGGAGACCCCTCTGGCGGTCGCAAACCAGATCCCGCCATCCCGCGAGCGCAGCGCCGCGGGATTCGACGCTCCGTTGCACTGCCGGCTGCCCAGACCGTCGTTCTCGTCGAAGAACCGCGAGACGACATGCGAGCTCGCGCCATCAGCGACGGCGTTCAGCTCCCGCTTCGAGACCGAGAAAATGCCGCGCACCGTACCGAACCACAACCGTCCCGCACGATCGTCGACCAGCGAGACGATCTTGTCGGTGACCAGACCGTTCCGCGACGTGATCACCGACGACTTGCCGTCGCGGAATCGGATCAGGCCATCGCCGTCGGTGATCACCCATACCGTCCGGTCATGATCGGGATCGGCCTCGACGCCGAAGAGGCGATTCGATGGAAGAGCATTCGGCGCGGAATGCACTTTGAAAGCGCTGCCATCGAATTCCACCAGTCCGATGCCCATGGCGAACCAGAGCCGCCCATCGCCCGTCTCGGCAATGGCCAGCGCATAGCCGCCGATGCCCGGCCGCCCGGCGAAGCTCTCGATGGCGCCGTCGCGGCGAATGCGGCTGATGCTGAAGTCCGTCGCCACCCAGACGTCGCCCTGCCGGTCCTGATGAACGTCGCGAATGCCGTTGTTCGACAATCCGTCCTCGACGGTGAGCAGCGTCGTCTCTCCGTCTGACACTCGGTAGAGTCCATTCGACGTGCCGAGCCAGCGAGCTCCGTCGCGACTCTGTTCCATCGCCAGCATTCCGACCGGACCACCATCGTCCTCCACCCAGCCCGCGCCGTTCCAGCGATGCAGTCCATCAGCGGAACCGACCCAGCGCACCCCATCGTGGTCTTCGAAGACGACCCGCACGTAGTCGTCGCTCAGACCATGCCGCTTGTCCCAGTTGATGAAGGCGCCGGCTCGGAACTGTTCCAACCCGCCGTTGGAACCGATCCAGATGCTCCCTTCGTCGTCCTCGAAGATCCCCCGCACGGTCGGATTCAAGAGCCCGTCATCGATTCCGTAGGATGCGAGGCGGCCGTCGCGCAGACGAAATACGCCATGGCTGTACGTGCCGATCCAGAGGTTGCCGTCGCGGTCACGGAGCACGGCCGTGACCTGATCGGTGGGAAGCCCCTCGACACGCTCGACGCGGCCTGCGGCGATGCGCTCGAGCCCCGTCTCCGTTCCGACGAGGAGCGCCTCTTCGCCGTCGACGACGAGGGTGATGATCCGATTGCTCGAGAGACCCTCGATCCGCTCGGACGTCTTCGCGCCGAGGCGATGCCGCGTCAGACCGGAGGAGGTCCCGATCCACACCGTATCGCCGGCGGAAGCGAGCGCGGTGACCGGACTGACCCGCAACCCGATTGCCATTTCCTCGGCACGGCCATCCCTGACCCGAATGACCTTCCCCCGAGCAGTCCCAACCCACACCGTTCCGTCGGAGACCACGGTCATGCCGCCGATGATGTCCGGGCCGCCCGGAAGCGCGATCGTTTCGAACCGCTCGTTCCGATAGCGCATCAGCCCGGCGTTGGTCCCCAGCCAGAGCGTGTTCTCCGGGCCGAGCGCGAGCATGCGGATGGCGATGCTGAGCATCTCCGGCGAAGACGTGCTGTCGAGAATCCGAAGCTCCTCGCCGTTGAACCGCACGAGCCCTTCATACGTCGCCAGCCACAGATATCCGTCCGGAGTCTGCACGAGACCGCGCACGGTCCCATGCGGGAGGCCCTGCTCGACGGTCCAGGCCTTCCGAACGTACTGCGTGATGGCACGGTCCGTCGGAAGCGCGGCGAGGTGAGCCGCCCCAAATAGCGCCAGCGCTACGAATAGGAAGCGAGAGCGGCCGTCCATATGGAATTGCACGATCAAATTAGAACGGTTGGGATCTGGCGGTCAATCGTTCCCATCGATCGCCGGGCGTCGCCTCGCACTCGCCGGCAGTGCTGGTTGCTGCGCTCATTGGCGCTTCGACGGATGCATCCGACACTCCCGGCGCGGGCGGCGCGACGCGCTTCATCGGAACGCTGCCGCCCGCGTAGCGGGCATCGCCCGCGTAGCGGGCATTGGCGCGGGCGGGACGCCCGCGCGTCAGCCGGCGAGGAGGACGCCGGCGGTCCGCTGGAACGAAGCCGACTTCCACGGGAACGGACACCGACACGCCCCGGGACCGCCGCCGTCCCGGCGGCTGACAGGCCGGCGTCTCGCCGGCAAACGCCCGCGTAGCGGGCACACACCGGGGTGCGAGCACAGCGAGCAACCCCGGCCTGGCGTTTTGCGAAACGCGTCCCTCTGTCCGTCTATGTTGGCGGAGGATCGTCATGAAGAACTTCGCAAGCTCAGTTTTGTTGTCGTGCCTGACGTTCGCCTGCGCCGGCGCGCGCGACGTGAGCCGCGTGGAACCGTTGCTGTTTCTGCCGCATCAGCGCGAGATCGCGCTGCCGATCCGTTCGACCGAACAGCCGCCGGCAGCGTTCATCACCGCGAGGTGCGATCGTGGGACGCGCGGCAGCACAGCGCGATGCAGTCACGTCAGTGTCCGTCTCGATGCGATGCTCGCCGTTTCGACGGCGACGCTCCACGAGCGGAACCGCATCATCGCGCTCCTCCTCGGTGTGTCGGACTACAACTGCTCGGCGTTTACCGCGCAGGCGTTCGGCCGCAAGGCACAGCTGCAAACCGCAAACACGATTCTCAACAGCGTCAGCAGCGCGCTCGCCGCGAAGTCCGAAAAGAACTCTTCGCTCGTCGACATGCTGAATCTCGCGGGCAAGACCGGCAACGACATTCTGAGGCATCCGTCACACCTCGGATCGGCGGAGACTGCGGTCGAGATCGCGATCCACGATTCGCGGAGAAAGCTTCGAGAGCGGATCGCGAAGCGCGCTGTGGAACAGGTCGAGACATACGCTCTCCTCGATGTGTTAGGCGACCTCACCGCATACGACGAAACCTGCTCGCTGCAGCGCGGAAAAGAGCTCGCGCTGCAAGCCGCTGCCTTGGCCGCCCGAGAAGAAGCGGAGCGCGTGCTGAAAGTGCTTTCGCAACAAGCCGTTCCCGCGCCGCTGCATCAAACCGCGAACAGTGCTCAGTGATGACGCGAATCGAGCTCGAAGTCCCTCTCGAATGCAATGAGTCATCGAGTCTCGACCATCCCAACATCTTCGCGCTGCACGCGAGCTCGTCCACGGTATGAGCTCCGGCCGGAGCGAGGTCGAATAGGCGAGGGCGCGCTCGCCGACGTCGTCGAGAAACTCGGGCTTCTTGCGCAGGTCCCCACCATGAAGCCCATCAGATCCTCGGCCGGGATGAATGTGGTCGCGGCGCGCGATTTTCTATAGGCTACGCGTCCGTCGCCATGACCAGGTTCTACATCACCACCGCCATCCACTACGTCAACGACGATCCCCACATCGGCCACATGTACGAGAACATCGTGGCCGATGTCATCGGCCGTCATCGCCGGCGCATGGGGGACGACGTCCGCTTCCTCACCGGCACCGACGAGCACGGCCAGAAGATCGAGCGGGCCGCAGCGAAGGAAGGCGTCCTGCCCCTCGAGCTGGCTGACCGCGTCGTCCAGACCCATCACCGGCTCGACGAGATGCTCGACGTCCGCTACGACGACTTCATCCGCACCACCGAGTCCCGCCATCGCGTCGGCGTCCTCGAGCTCATCAAACGCATCCAGGAGCGGAATCCCGACGACATCTACCTCGGGGAGCATTCCGGCTGGTACTGCCAGAGCGAGGAGACATTCGTCCCCGAGAATCAGGTGCAAGACGGCCACCCCGACCCAGGGGCGATCGCCTACGACCAGGAGGGGCACAAGGTCGAGTGGACGACCGAGCGGAACTACTTCTTCCGCCTCTCCCGCTACACCGAGCCCCTGCTTCAGCACTACCGCGACCATCCCGGTTTCATCTGGCCGGAGACGCGCATGAACGAGGTACGCACGTTCGTGGAGCAGGGTCTGCGCGACCTCTCCATTTCGCGCAGCTCCATCAAGTGGGGCATCCCCTTCCCCGCCAACCCCGACCACGTCATCTACGTCTGGATGGATGCGCTGACGAACTACATCTCGGCGCTCGGCTTCGGCAGTGCGGAGCACACGCTGTTCGACCGCTACTGGCCCGCCGACGTACACCTCATCGGCAAGGACATCGTCCGCTTCCACGCCGTCTACTGGCCGGCCTTCCTCATGGCCGCGGGCGTGGAGCTCCCGAAGCGCATCGTGGGCCACGGATTCTGGCTGCGCGATCAGGTCAAGATCTCGAAGTCTCTCGGCAATGTCGTCCGCCCGTACAACATCCTCGCGGACTTCGGCCCCGACCCGCTGCGGTACTACGTGCTGCGGGAGATGGTCTTCGGGCACGATCAGGACTACTCGGATCAGGCCCTGCTCACGCGTTACAACGCCGATCTCGCGAACGGCCTGGGGAACGCGCTCTCGCGCGCCATCAAGATGGCGGATAGCTACTTCGGCGGAAAGACGCCGCCGGAGCGATGCTCTTCGAACGAATTGCGCGCCAAGGCCGAAGAGGTGGTCCAGCAGTACCTGCGGTACATGGACGGCTTCGCATTCAACCGCGCGCTCGAGGTGGCGTGGGAGTTGGTCACGGCGATCGACGGCTACATCGTCGCGCACGAGCCCTGGAAGCACTTCAAGGAAAACGGCGCCGATCCGGCGCTGTCGAGGACCATCTGGAACACGCTCGAGGCGCTGCGTATCGTCTGTACGATGGCGGCGCCGTTCATGCCGGCATCGATGCGCGAGGCCCTGACGCGCCTCGGCGCGGATCCCGATCACGTCGACGCGGACGCGTTGCACTGGGGCCTGCTCCCAACCGAGGCGGCCCTGCGCGTCGCCGATCCGATCTTCCCGCGCGTCGACGTCGCCCAATACATCGGAGGAATCAAAGTGGAAGAACAGAAACCAGCCGAGGCACCGGCGGACGCAGGTCCGCCGCTCGAGACCACGCAGGCCGTTCCGCCCGACAACCCGAGGATCTCCATCGACCAGTTCATGGAGATCGATCTGCGCGTCGCCGAGGTGCGCGCCGCGGAACGCGTGCCGAAGTCGAAGAAGCTCATCCGGATGACCGTCTTCACAGGCGACGAGGAGCGGACGATCGTGGCCGGCATCGGAACGAAATACCAACCCGAGGAGCTCGTCGGGCGGAAGATCGTCGTCGTGGCCAACCTGCAGCCGGCGAAGCTGATGGGGGTCGAGTCGAACGGAATGGTGCTCGCGGCCTCGATCGACGGAGAGCCGAGCCTTCTCGGCGTGGACGCCGGAGTGCCGGCGGGAACGAAGGTCAAATAGCTGAGCTTTCCAAATAGGTGGTGACGCCGGGCCCGATTGGACCTAGATTGAATGCGTCGCCGCTACACAAAGGAGCATTTGACGGCGACGAACCGCGCTCTCGCGCGATGCCCGCTTCCCCCGGCCGGGGAAGCGGGCTTTCGTTTCTAAAACCCTGGAGAGTGCCCGCTCAAAGCGAAAAGCCGCTGATTTCTCAGCGGCTTTTCATAAAACTTATCCCGGCGGCGTCCTACTTTCCCACGCAGTTGCCCACGCAGTATCATCGGCGATGCAGAGCTTAACTGCCGTGTTCGGAATGGGAACGGGTGTGAC
>CAZLGP010000194.1:0-18437 GCA_964558905.1 uncultured Thermoanaerobaculia bacterium
CACATGTCCGCGATCCGGAAGTAGGGGACATGGTTGCGCACCGGATCGTCGAACGAGAGTGTTCCGTCGCTGGCGAGCATTGCCAGCGCGGTGCTGGTGAAGGCCTTCGACGTCGACGCGATCTGGAACAACGTGTCGGGCGTGACTGGCTCCACGCCGTCCTTCGTCCCGTAAGACTTCAGGTAGACGACGCGATCGTTCCGGACGATCGCCAGGGAAGCGCCGGGGATCTGCCACTGCTGCAGCGTCGTCGTCATCAGACGATCGACGGCCTTCGTGTCGAGCGGTTGCGCGGAGGTGGCTGCGGCGAGGAAGAGTGCGAGAAGCAGACGCATGGGGGAAGTGTAGTGGTTGGCGGTTGACGGTTGGCGGGAGAACGAGGCGGTGTCGCTGCCGTCAACCGTCAACCGCCAACAGAGAATGTCGCAAGGCGGAGCAACCAGCGCAGCCGGCCGTGCCGGCCTAGGTTCTCACGATCTGATTGATGGCCGCGACCACCTTCAGCGATCTCGCCGAGCGGCCCACTGTCACCTCGGACATGCCGTTCGACATCAGCGCCTTCATCCCGTGCTTCTGCCACCAGCGACCGACGAAGACCTGTTTGCCGATGCGGCCGATCACGAGCTCTCCGCTGGCGGCGCGGCCGCGGGGACGGAGCTCGACGATGAGCAGGTCGCCGTCGTGGATCCCCTGGTCCTGCATCGAGTCGCCGCGGGCGCGGAAGACGATCTCCCCTTCCTCCACGAGCGATTTCGGTACCGTGACCTTCTCCTTCTTCGTCTCGTCGATGGGCTGCCCGTGGCGGATCTCGCCGGCCACCTCGATCTCCAGCCAGTCCGGCCGCTCGTGGATGTGGCTCGCGCTGGGGATGCCCTGCGATCCGATCCGGCGCACGGGAATCGTCGGGAACGTGGACTGGGCGTGCGGCCCGGACGCGCCGCCGAGAAGATTCTCGGCCCGCGCGAGAATGGCCTGGGCCCGCTCAGCATCGGCCCGCGCCTCCCGGATGGCGTCCGTCACGAGTGGGTAGTTGATGTGGCGGTTGGCTTCGTTGGACCGGAGCGAGAGGTCGCCGATCTGGATCTCCGTGAGCTCGAGCACCTGAGCGACGCGCTGGAGGATGTTGACGGAGACGTTTGCGCCCTTCTCGAGGGCAGCCAGGTGCCTTCTGCTGACTCCGGCGAGCTTCGCCAGGCGAGCCTGCGTGAGGTTCTTGCGGATACGAGCTTCGCGAACGGTTTCACCGAGCATGGCCACTGGGAACTTATAGGTTACTAAGCATTGGTGAATTAGGCAACACACGCAACTGCAAGGGTCGTGGATCAGAGGGATGCGAGAGTGCGGTCGCTCAGCGCGAACTCTGGGACGACGATCCTGTCATGCACGGACACTCTCGCACACGGAGTGACGCCAAGACACTTTTCCACCCCCTGTGGGTTGCGCGGCGGGAGGAGAGCGCAGGAGGGGAGGTGGAAGGGGGGATCAGAACAAGTTACGGCCTGTCCGGAAGTTGCGCATTATTCTGCTCCGGCAAGGACGATATCGACATCTGTGGATTGACATCCATCCTGCATCTCTTTAATATGCAGGATACTGCACATGCCGACACGTCTCGAATCATTCTTGAAGTCACGGGGAATCAAGCCGGCGCACCTCGCACGGGAGTCGGGCTACAGCCGTCAGCACCTCTTGCGGCTGAGGACAGGGCGGATGGAGCCGACGCGGCGCTGTATTGCCGCGATCGCGACCGCATGCCGACGGCTCTCGGGCGAGAACGTCCGCGCCTCGGATCTGTTCGACCTGGAAGGGGAGGATCAGTAGCAGCCATTGCAGCCGGTCAAGTCTAGCCTCGAGCTCGAGATGTTCTCAACTCGGCGCGTGGCGCTGGTGGAAGGCGACCGTGACACTGCGGAAATGCTGCACATGTTCTTCCGCCTGATGGAGCTGGAGTGCTCTCTGGTGCGGCCCGACGCCAACGCCGTTCCCACCTTGCGTAGACTGAACCCCCACGTTTTGATCCTCGACCTCGATCTCCCCGATCTACGCGCACTGGACATCGTGCGCGAGCTTCGCGCCATTCCGATCATCCTTCTCACCGCCCACGACCCCCAGCTCAGGCCCATCGACGCCCCGGTGATGAGGAAGCCGGACGGCGCGTTCGAGGATCTGTTGCGGTTGTTCGAGCTGGTTTTGGCCGTGGAGTGATCCACAGCACTGAGTGCTGAGTGCTGAGTCCTGAGTCCTGAGTCCTGAGTCCTGAGTCCTGAGTCCTGAGTCCTGCTCCGTCCTACGAGAGCTGAGGACTTGTCATGAACAGAACCTCCGCACGAAGTACGCAGCTACTCGGCACCCAGCACCCAGCACTCAGCACTCAGCACTCAGCACCCAGGACTCAGGCTCCATGCTGTTAGCATTCCCCCTCCATGAACAAACCTCTCCCGGTTCTCGTCGCGCTGCTCCTGGCCGCCTGTGCCTCCACGCCTAAGTCCGCCCCTCCCGTCGAAGCGCCGAGGCCGCGGCCGTTCCTTGGAATGCACGGCTTCGACCTCAAGCAGATCGATCGCTCGGTCTCGCCGTGCGAGAACTTCTATCAGTACGCGACCGGCGGATGGCAGCGGGAGAATCCGCTCCCGGCGACGTATGCCCGCTACGGCCGTTTCGAGGAGGTTGCGGACCGCAACCGCAACCGTCTGCGCGACATCCTCGAAACCGCGGCGAAGACGGAGAGCCCGGAGCCGGGAAGCGCCACGCAGAAGATCGGCGACTTCTGGGCCGCCTGCACCAATGAGAGCGCATTGGAGGCCCAGGGCGTCGGACCGATCCAGCCCGACCTCGACCGCATCGCCGCCATTCGGGACCGCGCCGGCATCGCTGACGAGATCCATCGCCAGCAGCAGAAGGGCATCACCCCGGTCTTCCGCTTCTCGGCGCAGAACGACTTCAAGAACAGCCGCATGATGATCGCCGCGGTGTCGCAGGCCGGACTGGGACTGCCCGACCGCGACTATTACCTTCGCGACGAGGAGAAGTTCGCGACGACGCGCGCGCAATACGTCGACCACGTGGCGAAGATGTTCGAGCTCGCCGGGATCCCCGCCGCGGAGGCCCGCACCGACGCCGAGCGCGTGCTGGCTCTCGAGACGCAGCTGGCTCGCTCGTCGATGGCCCGCGTCGACATGCGCAAGCCGGAGAACGTCTACCATCTCACGCCGCTCTCCGAGCTGCAGTCGAACGCGCCGCGCTTCGAGTGGCCGGCGTTCTTCTCCAGCCTCGGCCTGGCCGATCTGCGATCGCTCAACGTCGCCCAGCCGGAGTATTTCAAGGAAGCGAGCCGCCTCCTCGACGCCACGCCGCTGGAGTCGTGGAAGGCCTACCTCCGTTGGAACGTCCTCGACGCTGCCGCGCCGCTGCTCGCGTCCGCTTTCGCGAATCAGGACTTCGCCTTCCGCGGCCAGATCCTCTCGGGGCAGAAGGAGATCCTCCCGCGCTGGCAGCGCTGCGTCCGTGCCGCCGACGCGAATGTCGGCGAGATCCTCGGGCAGGAGTACGTGAAGCGCGCGTTCACTCCGGAAGCGAAGGAGAAGATGAACGAGCTGATCTCGAACCTCATCGCCGCGCTGCGCGAGGACATCCCGCGCCTGGCGTGGATGAGCGAGGAGACGAAGACCGCCGCGCTGGGCAAGCTGGAGGCCTTCCGCCGCCGCATCGGCTATCCCGACAAGTGGATCGACTACTCGTCGCTGGAGGTCGAGCGCGATTCATACGCCGCGAATGTGTTCGCCGCAAACGCTTTCAGAGTGCGTCGCGCGGTGAGCCGCGTCGGCAAGCCCGATGATCCGAACGAGTGGGGCTTCTTCACTCCGGCGACGGTCAACGCCGGCTACAGCCCGACGCGCAACGACATCACCTTCCCAGCGGGCATCCTGCAGCCGCCGTTCTACGATCCTGCCGCGGACGACGCCTACAACTACGGGGGCATCGGCACGGTCATCGGTCACGAGATGACGCACGGCTTCGACGATCAGGGAGCGAAGTTCGACGCGGAAGGGAACCTGCGCAACTGGTGGACGGACGCGGATCTGAAGAACTTCCAGTCGCGCGCGGAGTGCATCGCGAAGCAGTACGCCGAGTGGCCCGTGGAGGAGAACCTCACGCTCCAGGGGACGCTCGTCGCGGGCGAAGCGATCGCCGACCTCGGCGGCGCCACGCTCGCGTTGCGCGCGTACCTGAAGTCCCTTGAAGGAAAGGACCGCGTCGTCGTCGACGGCTTCACGCCCGAGCAGCGCTTCTTCGTCGGCTTCGCGCAGGTGTGGGGCCAGAACATGGCCGCCGAGGAGGCGCGCCGCCGCGCCCTGACCGACCCGCACGCGCCCGGTCCCGCCCGCGTGAACCTCACCGTCCGGAACATGCCGGAGTTCGAGGACGCGTGGAACTGTCCGAAGAGCGCGAAGATGGTGCTCGCGGAAGGGGAGCGGTGCACGATCTGGTGATGCCCTCCCCTCCGTCCCCCCTCTGTGTCTCTGTGGCTCTGTGGTGAATCCATGGTTGGCAGAACGCCGGCGTTGCCTTTCGCGAGCGGCGTCACCCCGGCACTGATCGCACGCGCCTTCACCACAGAGCCACCGAGAGCACAGAGGCGGACGGAGATGCAACGATGAACTATCCGCTCGAACCCTCCGCCTCCGAGATGCGCGACCTCGTGCACCGCGCGCTCGAGAAGATCATCATCCACATCGAATCGCTCCCCGAGCAGCCGGCGATGAACGTCGAAGGCGCGACCGAGTTTGCGCGGACGCTCATCGAGCCGTTGCCGTCACGCGGCGAGCCGTACGAGAAGCTGTTGGATTTTCTGTTCGATGAGGCGATCCCGCGGTCGTTCACCGCGGCGGGGCCGGGGTATCTGGCGTACGTTCCGGGCGGAGGGCTCTTTCACTCCGCGGTCGCCGATCTCATCGCCGACGCGGTCAATCGCTATGTCGGCGTGTGTGCCGCCGCGCCGGCGCTGGTGCAGCTGGAAGCGAATGTCGTTCGCTGGTTCTGCGAGATCCTGGGCATGCCCCAGGGTTCCGGCGGCGTGCTGACGAGCGGCGGCTCGCTGGCCAACTTCACCGGAATCGTCACCGCGCGCAAGGCGATGCTGCCGGACGATTTCCTTCGCGGCACGCTCTATTGCTCGAACCAGATCCATCACTCGTTTCAGAAGGCGGCGAACCTCGCCGGATTCCCGTACGCGAACGTCCGCGAGCTTCCGGTGGACGAGCGTTTCCGGATCCGGATCGATGCCCTCGAGGAGGCGATCGCGAACGATCGTCGCGCCGGCTTGACTCCGTTCCTCATTGCCGGCAGCGCGGGGACGACCGGCACGGGTGCGGTCGACGATCTCGAGGCGCTGGCGCGGATCGCGCGGCGGGAGCGGATGTGGTTCCACGTCGACGGCGCGTACGGCGCCCTGTTCATGCTCACCGAGCGCGGCCGAGCCGCTCTCAGGGGAATCGAACACGCCGACTCGGTGATCCTCGATCCGCACAAGACGCTGGTCCTCCCGTTCGGCACCGGCGCGGTGCTGGTCCGCGACGCGCGCACGCTGCGCCGCGCGCACTCCACGCACGCGGACTACATGCCCGACATGCAGCAGGAGGACGAGCTGGTCGACTTCTGCGAGATCTCGCCCGAGCTCTCGCGCGACTTCCGCGGTCTCCGGGTGTGGCTGCCGCTCAAGCTCCTCGGCGTCGAGCCGTTCCGCGAACAGCTCGACGAGAAGCTCGATCTGATTCAGTACGCGGTGGACGAGCTGCGGAATATCGACGGCATCGAGATCGTCGCCGAGCCGCAACTGACGATCACCGCCTTCCGCTATCGCGACGACGACGCGTTGACGCGCGACCTGTTGCGGCGCATCACCAATCGCAAGCGGGTGATGCTCACCCCGACCACGCTGCCCGACGGCCGTTTCGTCATCCGCATCGCCATCGTCTCCCACCGCACGCACAAAGACCGTGTGGACATGATGCTCGACGACATTCGTCTGGAGTGCGGAGGCAACGCCTCCGCTTTCCGAACCGGTCCGCTGATGTTGAGACGGCGCGCAGATTAAGGGGGAGCAACCAGCGCCGCCCTATGCGAGAGCGTCCACCTCGCGTCCGCAGTGCTTGCACACTCTGGCCTTCTCGAGGATCAACTCCGCGCAGAAGGGGCACTCGCGCTCGTCGCGAACGGGAGCCGCATTTGCCGGAGCCACGGCCGGCTCCTCCTGTGCCGGCGCAGCCGCGCCTTTCGCTGCCTCCGCGGCCTTCTTCTTCCGCGCCGCGGCGAGGTGCACCCGTGCCATCGCGGCGAGCCGGGCCTCGTGTGCGGCGCGCGTCGCCGCGGCACGCCGGGCGAAGGTGCGGAGTGCCAGGACAACGATCACGGCGAGCACCAGAACGATGACGATCGGGGACGTCAGGAGAGCCTCCTCCTTCCTGGCTGCATCGTACCGCAGGGCGTCTTTGCGCTTCACGTGACCTCCGGATTTCCGAGGAGCTGTACTGAGTGGAGTCGGCGAGGGCGAGTGGCTGGCGATCGCAGCCGCCTCGCCCTCGGCAGCGTTAGGTTAGGTCACGCCGCTTCGTCGCGATAGGGGCGCAGCGCTTCGCGCAACTCCTCCGGCACCGGGGCTGCGGCGGTGCCGCGGAGACAGGCGATCTCCATCTCGCCGCGGGCGACGATCGTCTCGCGCTCGTCAGCGAGCTTGACGTAGGTGAACTTCAGGGTCAGGCCGCTCGGCTTGAGCACGCCGAGGGACATGCGGACGACGACGTGATCGAAGGGGAAGAGCTCCTCCTCGTATTCGCAGCCGACGCGCACCGTGGCGAGCTTGAGGCCGTCCGCGATGTCCTCGAGCACGCCGGGTGCGTGGTCGTGGAGGAACATCTCCCGGCAGCGGCCCTGCCAGGAGAGGTAGTGGACGTAGTAGACGTTACCGATGAGATTCGTTTCCTGGAAGCCGACCACGTGATGGTATTCGTAGTATTTCATTCCGATGGATACCCCTGTGTCGCCAGCCGCTTTGCAGATGGCGAGTAGTCTTCGAGGCCGGGCACTCCCGAGCCGTCGACCCAAGTGGTGTAGAACGCGAACAGTGCGCAGACGGTGATGGCGTCGTAGATCGCCTCGTCCGTCCATCCCGCGGCGCGGACCGCGTCGATGTCCGCGACTGCGACGCTCGAGGCATTCCGGGCCGTCTTCTCGACCAGCACCAACAGCTCCGCGAACTTCGCGTCGATGTCCGCGCTCCGATAGTCGTCGAGCACCGACGTCACGAGGCTCACATCACCCAGCAGTTCCGCCGCGACCGCGGCGTGCGCGCCGGTTCAGAACACGCAGTCGCGCACCCGGGCGGTGAACGCGGCGATGAGCTCGCGCTGTCCCGCCGAAAGCGGCGACGGCCCGCGCATCACCTCCTGGGAGAACATCGCCAGGAACTTCGTGCGCTCCGGCTTGTAGTTGAACAGATGCATGATCTGCGGCACGGGAATTCCGGCCGCCTTCATCCCCTCGGCGGCCATTCCCCAATGACTCTGCGGGTGGTGGTGCTGGACCTCGCTCAGAAACATGGAGCCTCCTCAGTTTCGGGCCACGGCGACGACGCAGTCGCGCAGGACGTACGTGTCGATGCGGCTGTTGCCGGAACGGAACGTGACGCGGCGGTGATCGCCGCAGGTATCGACGATGAGCGGGACGAGCGGGTCGCCGGCGAGCTTCTTCATCGACTCGCGCGCGCTCCAGACGCGCGCGGCCGCGTAGGGCTTGTCGTCGCCGGAAAGGCGGGTGCAGACGTCGGCCAGGGGCAGATCGAGATGTCCGAGAAGATCGTCCCAGCGATCGTCGTCGTCGACGACCTGCACGTCGCAGCCGACGGGAGTCTCGTGCGCGACGGCCATGCCGATGCCGCCGTCGTGAGACGCGGAGACGTGCGCTCCTTCCACCAGCGGCTTGCCGTCTTTGCGGCGCAGCACCGGGCCGGCCACGCGGTCGAGTGCATCCTCGGCGACTTCGATTCGCACGCCGAGCTCCCGTTCGAGGAACGGTCCCCATAGCGCAGGGGCGAGGTCGTCGACGCGCTCGCGACGCGCCACCACCTGCAGCCGCAGCCCGCGCCACCGTTCGAAGAGCAGGCCGTCCGGCGAGGCGATGTCGACATCCCACACGAATCCGTCGGCGTCGCGCTCGACTTCACGCGCGACGACGACCGCGTGACCGGCGACGGGCGCGAAGAGCTCGACGGATGCGATCCCCGCCGGCAGCACCGTACCCTGGGGCACGCTCGCCTGCAGTGCGTGAATCGCGGCGTCGCGCACCGTGAGGTCGCCGAGGAGCAGATCCTGCGGGTGATAGCGCTGGAACGGAGCGTCGTTCGAGGGCGTCAGCTCCGCGACGCAATGCGTCGCCGTCAACACGCGATAGCGCTTCACGCGCTGGAAGCGTCCCGTGTGGAAGAGGAGCGGGCCGTAGAGATCGCGCGACGGCTCGAGCTCGATGTTGCCCGAGGGGATGTAGATGCGCGGGCGCTCGGCACGCGGCGCGGTCGAGATCCGCGTCCGGAAGTGATCGAGCTTGAACTGCGTCGACGATGAGCGCAGCACGAGTCGCACCTCGTCGTGATCGACGACCGAGGCGATGCGCATGGTGGACTGGGTGACCGGATGGAGGAGCTCGAGGTTGTCGATGCGCGACGGCAGCGCCCCCGTGACCGTGCGGGCGATCTGCGCCATTGCCTCCATGCCCACGACCGCCGGGAACAGCGGCTCGCCACCGAACGCGTGATCGTCGAGGTAGGGATCGTTGCGCGTCGAGAGCTCCGAGTCGGCGATGAGCTCCACGCCGGGGATGTGGACGCGCGTCTGCTCGAGGAAGCGCAGCATCGGCGTATCGCCGAGGTCGAAGCGGAGCGTCGGTGGATCGCCGAGGCGGCCGCAGGCCATGACGTGCGACGCCGGCGGTGCCGCGGCGAGCTGCAACGCCAGCCGCGTGGCATCCTCGGGCGCGATCGGCGTGATGCCCTGGCGGCGGAGCATGTCGACGGTGCCGAGGCGCTCGCCCATGCCCATGCCGGACCACACGCTGTATTCGATGCAGACCGCCCGGCAGTTCGGGTATGCCTCGCCGAGCTCTTTCGTGCGGCGCGCGAGCCACTCGTTCGCGAACGCATAGTGCGCTTCGCCGCGCATGCCCGTGCGGGCGATGACGGAGCCGAAGGTGACCAGGAGCTTCAAAGTGTCTTTATCGACCGCATTGAGGACGCTCTCGAGTCCGTCGAGCTTCGGCGTCGTCGCCTTGCGGAACGCTTCGACGTCCATCGCGTCGAGGAGCACCGGTGCATTCGTACCGGCGGCGTGGAGAATGGCCGTGACGTCGAATTTGCGTCCCAGTGGCTTCGTCACGTCGGCGACGACGTATTCGTAGCGCACCTTCGCGGCGTCGAGGCGGGCGAAGTTCGCGCGGAGCTCGTCGTCGTCCTTCGAGCGGCCGAGGAGGATGAGCCTCGTGCCGGTCTCGCGTGCGAACGCAAGCGCGGTCTCGAAGCCGATGCCCTTGCCGCCACCGGTGACGAGCAGAGTGTCGGTCGCGTCGAGGGGGCGGGGGCGGGACGCCCGCGCGCCAGCCGGCGTCTGCTCGACGACTCGGACGCGCGGCTCGTACCGGACGCCGTCGCGATACGTCGCCTCGCAGAAATCGCCGGTGGCTTCTGCTTCGGCGGCGATCGATTCCACGTCCTCGCTGTTGACGATGCGCACGCTGACGTGGGGCCGCTCGATGTGCAGCGTGCGCGCGAAGCCCGAGCCGCACGGCGCACTCTGAACGACGATCAGTCGCTCGCCGTCTTCGATCTCGCGGCACTGCAGGAGCATCTCCATGCAGGCGTCGGGGTCGTCTTTCGGCAGGACCGCGACGATGCCCTTCCCGTTCACAGCCTCGAAGTGCTTGGCGAGGTCTGCCGAGCCGCCGAGGACGCGCCACTGCGGCTCGATCTTCCTGCGGATCTTCGCCGAGATCGGCGCGGGCACGTCGTCGATGCGGAACGCGCGCAGCCAGTTCTGCACGCCTTCGGCGAACCGCGACTCCTCCGCCGGTGCTTCGACGCCGCGGAGCGCTTCGAGCGCGGCGGTCGCCTCGTCGATGGTCGCGTTTGCGAACGACATCGGATCCGCGAGCGGCGGCACACCCATCGCGCGCGCGGCGTCGGCGAGAAGGCGCGCGACGGTGATGGAGCTGAGGTGCAGATCGGACAGGAGCTTCGACGTCGGTTGCACGAGGTCCATGGAGAGGTCGACGTGCGTCGCGACGAGCTCGCGGAGAGTGCCGGTGGGCGCTTCCGTCGCAACCTTCGCGGGCTGCGGCGCGGGCGGCGCGCTATCCAGAACCGAAGGCGTCGCCCTTGCACTCCGGAAGCGTTCCGTGGGGGACTCGATGAACGTCGGCCGCGTCTCCAGCTCGAACGGCTTCACGAAGCGATTCCCGAAGAGCGCCTCGACGTCGACGTCCGCGCCCGCGATCCACGCCGCGCCGATGGCGTCTTCGATGCGGTCGCTGGAGACGACCGGCGTCTCCACGAACGACGCGAGGTTCGTCAGCACCCGCCGTGGGCCGACTTCGATGAACAGATCCGCCTCCGCGGCGATGGCCTCGACCGCTTCGCGGAAACGCACCGGCGCGGTGAGCTGATCTGCGAGCAGCTCGGAGAGTACCGTCTCGCGCGTGAGCCACGTCGCGGTGACGGTGGAGAACACGCCGCGGCCGACGGGCTTCGTGGCGAGCGAGCGCACGTAGTTGCGCAGCGGCGCCGTCGCCGGAGCCATCATCGGCGAGTGGAAGGCCGCGTTGACGGGAACGCGCGTAGCCCGGATGCCGCGCGACTTCGCCCGCTCCATGGCCCGCTCGACCGCTTCCGTGGGGCCGGAGACGACGGTCTGTTCGGGACCGTTCGTGGCCGCGACGACGGCCTCTCCGTCGAGGATCATGCGCGCCGTCGATTCATTGCAGGCGAGGGCGAGCATCGCGCCGTCGCCGGCGAGCTGCTGCATGGCGTTGCCGCGGTAGGCGGCGAGATCGAGGAGCTGTTGCTCGTCGAGTGCGCCGGCCCAGTGCAGCGCGGTGAGCTCGCCGAGGGAGTGGCCGATCGCGGTGTGTGCCTCGACGCCGAGACGGCGCAGCTCGGTCAATCGCTCCAGCGAGGCGCGGACGATCGCGGGCTGCGCGACGTCGGTGGTGACGTCCGGGATCGAGCCCTGGCCGGAGAAGAGGAACGCGATGCGGGGACGGCGCGACGCCGCATGTGCCACCGCACTGAGCGCGGCGGCGCGGAGCTCGGCCGGCGTGGACGCGACGAGCGCGGTGCGGAACGTGCGCGCGGTGATCTTCGTGCGCAGAGACACCGCGAGGTCGGTGAGCTCGGCGAGGGAGAGATCCGCGGCTCTCGCCGCGACGGCGTCGAGTTGGGCGCGCAATTCCTGAGGAGTCGGGGCGCCGAAGAGGAAGACCTCGGCAGTGCGCGCCGGCGAGCTGGCAAGTCGCCCAGTCGCCGAGTCGGCAGCGGCCGCTTGACGACTGGAAGACTCGACGACTGGAAGACTCGACGACTCCAGCACGACGTGGGTGTTGATTCCCCCGAAGCCCATGGCGCTCACGGCGGCGCGGCGCTCGGCGTTCCCGGGCCAGGGGAGGGCACTCTGGGTCACGCTGAGCGTGCCGGTGGCGCGCGGCTCGGTGCAGCCGGTGATCGGCGGAACCACACCTTCTTTCACGGCCATCATCGCCTTGAGCAGTCCGGCGATTCCGGCCGCGGCCTTGGTGTGGCCGACATTGGCCTTGATCGATCCGATGTAGTGCGGGTGACCGTTCGCCTTGCCGAGGAGCGAGGTGATGGTCTCGATCTCGATCGGATCGCCGATGGGCGTGCCGGTGCCGTGGCCTTCGAAGAGGGTCACGGAGTCGATGGGAACGCCCGCCTTCGCGTACGCGCGCTGCAGGGCGAGCCGTTGCCCGCTCGCCTCGGGGCGGGTCATGCCGCCGAAGCCATCCGAGGACATGCCCCAGCCGAGGAGCTTCGCGTGGATGTTGCGTCCCTGGGCGACCGCGTCCTCGTAGCGCATCAGCACGATGAAGCCGCAGCCTTCTCCGGGGAGGAAGCCGTTCGCCTTCTGGTCGTACACCCACATGCGCTCCTTCGCCAGAGCCGTGCACTTCGCGAAGCCGACCAGCTCGAACGGATCGAGCGAGAGGTCGACGCCGCCGGCCAGCGCGACGTCGAGGTCGCCGCTCAGCAGCGCGTTGGACGCGTGGATGATCGAGAGCAACGACGACGAGCACGCGCCGTCGACCGTGTAGCCTCCTCCGTTGAAGCCGAAGTAGTTGCAGATGCGGCCGGCGATCGTGTTCGACAGTCCGCCGGCGAGCGAGTCTTCCCCGATCGCCGCGAAGGGCTCGTTGAATGCCTGCTCGAGCTTCTCCAGCATCTCGCCCTCGACGCCCGCGGCGATCGCGGCGCGCCGCACGTACGGCCAACGCAGGCGGAGCGATCCGGCGCGCGAGCTGTCGCCCGTCAGAGTGTTGCCGACGATGACGCCCGTCCGCTGCTGAGGCGGCTCGAAGCCGGCGTCCTCGAGCGCGCGGTCGGCGATCTCGAGCGCGAGCCAGTGCGCGAGATCGGCGGACTCGAACGTGCTGCGCGACACGCGATACTTCGCGCGATCGAACGTCCAGTTCGTGATTACTGCCGCGTTCTGCGAGTACGTGCGGTCCGGCGCCGACGGATCGGGCGACCAGTAGTCCTCGAGCGGCAGGCGCTCGCTCGGCATCCTCCGGAACGCCTGCCGCTGGGCGAGCACGTTCTGCCACAGCTCCTGTGGCGACGTCGCATCGGGATAGCGGCAGGCCGCACCCACGATGGCGATTGCGTTGGAGACACCTTCGGCCGTACGCCGTTCAGAACCAGACATGGAGACCCTCCTAGAGAATCAGGGGACAGAGGGCAGGGCGCAGGGGGCAGGAGCACTGGAGACTCTCCTGCGCTCTGCGCTCTGCGCCCTGCGCCCTGGTTGTCAAATAGTGCAGAAAACACCAAGACCGTTTCATTGAGCCCACGCTCCATGAAACAGAAAAGGAATGGCGTGATCGAACCAGAGTCGCGCGACGGGCCCATCCTCGGGGCGCGCGCTGTCGATGACCGCGACGTAGCTCGCGTCGCGCGTGCCGTCGTACACGAGACTGAGCACCCACCCCTCCGGCACGACGACGGCTTCGCTCGGGAACGTGTCGTCGCCGAGGGGGACGCGGCGCAGCGTGCGGGTGCGGGTGTCGAAGCGGCAGAGCGCCGGCGGGAGGCTCTTCTCGAAATCGAGGAGCCACACCTGCTCGTGCTCGCGTCCGGCATCGTCGGGATGAATGGCCGGGAAATCCAACGAGACCTCGGAGAGCACTTCGACGTCCATGCGACGCGACGCGAGATCGAGGCGAGCCCGCGCGTAGCGCGACGGCGGAGGCTGGCGGGCGGGCTCGTACGGAGTGCGTCCGAACCACGCATTGGTCTCGAAGTCGTCGTACGGGACGTAATCGACGACGAGCGTGTCCCGTTCCTCCCAGGCGTTCACGAGGTGCCACTGGAAGAACGGCGGCACGGTGAAGCGGATCGGCCTGTCGGGCGATGCGAGCGGCACGACGATGACTTCGGTTCCATGCTCCGGCTCCCAGGCGAGGTTGGAGTCGAAGCTGCCGATGCCGGCGAGCAGACGCGCGAGGCGCAGGCGCACCGGCGGGCAGAAGAAGACGAGGTGTTTCGTCGTGGCCATGAAGTCGTGAATGATCGTCGGGCGCGGCAACGGAAGGTTCGCGAACCGGAGCGCCGCCGTTCCGTCGAAGCGGTAGAGATCGAGGGAGAACTTCCGGCCGTAGCGCACGCCGAAGTTGTAGAGCGTTTCCCCGACGCGGTGCGGATGGGCGGAGAACGTCGGCCCGATGCGGCCGCCGAGGTCCGTTTCTCCGCGGGCGTGGAGTGTGGCGGGATCGAGTGCGATCGGCCGGCCCGCTTCCCAGAGCGCGAGCACCTGATCGCCAAGCGGCATCACGGAGATGTTCGCGGGATTCTTCGGCAGCGTGAGCCAGCGGCGCCAGCCGCGGCCGAGTTGTGCGTACGAGCGATACAACTGGCGATTCGCGCTCTGCTCCTTGCGTAGCCAGCGCGTGGCGACCGTGCGCACGGCGGCGTCGACGCGCTCGCCTTCGAAGCGCACCGCCGCGACCGCGCCGTCGGCGTCGAACCAGTGCAGATACGGCTCGCCGCCGATGCTGAAGCGCGCGGGGCCACAGCGATAGAGCACGCCGCGCAGCCGCTCGGGAAGGACTCCCTCGACGCGCAGCGGCTCGAAGCCATGCTCACGCGGCAGGTCGCGGAACACACCGCGCCAGGCAGGGTTCTCCTGAGGCTGCATCATGCTCGAGCGGACCGCCGTCCCGGTGGCTGCTCGGCCGGCGTCTCGCCGGCCGGGGTGGGGACAGGGCGCAGGCGAGACACATCGCCGCCGCTCCCTGCAGGCACCCGCGCCTCAGTCGGCGGGACGCCGGCGGCCCGGGAGGCGTCCTTCGGCTCCTGCTCCTCGAACGCTGCCCATTGCCCGTGCGCGCGCATCGCGTGCGGAGTCTGCTTCCACTCGCCGTTGCCCGCCCAGAACACGTCGCGCAGCCCGCGCATCGCCCGCGAGAACGAATCCGTCGTGTGCCGCCACGCGAATCCCGCCACGTGGCGCGCGTACGTCAGCAGATTGAAGACCGCATAGTCGCGCCACTTCTGATCGGCGCGGAAGCGATACCAGAGGATGTGGCGCGCGCCCGCCGGCAACGTGAACGTCGCCGGCGCATGTTGCTCCGGCTTGCCGAAGCCCATGTACGGTGGAAGGAACGGCAGCGCGCCGAGACGGGCGAAGATGCGCTCGTTCGCCTCCCTGTGCGTGATGCGTCCGGCAACGGCATCGCCGATGTCGTCGGACGACGCGTTGATCGCCGCGCGCACGTCGGGAAGATGGCTGCTCAGCACGCCGATGTTGCCGGGCTCGGTCGTGACGTCGAGGAACCGCCGGTCCTTCGTCTGCAGGTACCGCATCAGATTCGCGAGCGGCCCGAACGTGCCGAGGAAGTTGCCCATGACCCAGTTGCGATTCCAGGCGTTCCAGAGGTCGTAGCTGGCGAAGGCGTCGAACGAGCGCGACACGATCGTGTCGTAGTGATCGAAGCCGACGTTCACGACCTCATCGACGCGGCGGAAGCGCTCGATCGCGAAGTCGTCGTCGCGGAACGCGGCGAGCAGCGCGTCGGCCATCAGGTCGATGGCCACGGTCAGCACCGACATGCCGCTCGAGAAGAGCGGATCGACGAAGCAGGCCGCGTGCGGCAGCTGGATCACGCGATGCGCGAGCATCGTCTTCTGCGAGTACTGGATGCGGCCGCTGCCGACCCAGGGACGGACGGCGCGCGCGTCCGCGAAGTGTCTCTGAATCGTCGGGAAGCGCGCGATGATCGAGCGGAACTCCTCCTCGGGCGTCCCCTGCGGCGTCGGATACCTGCGCCGGTCGAGCATCATCCCGACGCTCGTCAGCGGGTTCGTCGCCTCGCGGTGATTGTTGAATGGGATGACCCAGATCCAGCCGCCGTCGAAGATGTGATGCATCGTTCCCTGCGACAGCGGCGAGGGGGTGACCTTCCTCCCTTCGAGCAGGAGATCGGCGGGCTTGACGTCGATGAAGTGGCTGAAGAGCGCCCGCGTGTCGGTGCGGAAGCGCGGCGTCGCGTCGCGCAGGTTCAGCTGCGTCGAGACGTGCGAGCGCATGCCGCCGGCGTCGATGAGAAATGCCGCCCGGATCGGCTCGCCGTTGGCGACGTTGATCGTGACGTCGTCGTCGCCGAGCTCGACGTTCGTGACTTTCACCGCCTGGCGGAAGTGCGCACCGTACTTGAGGGCCATCGACGCGAGATAGGCGTCGGTGTCCTGGCGGAAGAGGTGCGAGTCCGGGCCGAACGGCGGCGTCAGAGTCGGGAGCTGGTTCGTCTCCTCGGGGCGATGCTTCTCGCCCTCGCGGTGGTACATGAACCCAAAGGAGCGTTTCACACCGCACGCGGCGCTGACGTTGTCGCGCAACGCGTGAAAACTGCCGAGCCAGCCGATCTCCGGCACGCCGTGCTTCTCCGCAAGGATGCGCAGGCGCACGCCCGTCTCGGGAATGAGCGATTCACCGATCGTGAACCGCGGGTGTGTCAGTTCTTCGATGAGCAGCGTGGACAATCCGTGCTTCGCCAGAATGCAGGCCAGCATCGACCCACCGATGCCAGAGCCAAGGATTGCCACGTCGTACTTCTGAGCGTACGCCAACCAGGCCTCCCGTTTTTTGTTTTGTCGCGAATCTGAGTGGAGCGATCAAGATAGGGCGTGATCCTCCACGCGACAAGTCCGAAGATTGGAATTTCTGCGTGACGCGTATCACGCAGACCCCTCCCGAGTAGTGATCCGCCGTGTCAAAGCGTTTCAAGGACCCTCGGCGCAGCGATCTTCCCAGCCCCGCTCGCCTTGGAAGGCCGGACTTGGAACGGGGCCGGCCTTGGAGGGCCGGAAGGCCGGAAGGATGAAGGTCTCAAGGTCTCAAAGTCTCAAAGTCTCAAAGTCTCAAAGAGGTGTGAATATCATCTCTTTGAGACTTTGAGACTTTGAGACCTTGAGACCTTCATCTTCCGGCCTTCATCCTTCAAATCCTTCCAAGCCCCGACGGGAGGCGCGGGGAGGACAGCAGTTCCGCGAAGACCTCCCATCGTTTCTCCGCGTCGCCGTTGGCGCGCCTCTCGACGTACTGGCGCACGAGGTCCATGCCGAGGTTGTAGTTGATGACATAGCTGCGGTACTTCTCGATGAACTTCACCCGCTGCGCGGCGCGCGCCGGCGCCATCAGCGCGTAGCTCGTCAGCCACTCCGCCGCTTCGCCCGCGGAGATCTGGCGGTCGAGATAGCGTCGCGCGGCTTCGTTGCCGGCGTAGCTGCTCCGTTGTGCGAGCGCCTGCACGCGGTAGTAATGCTCGGCGCGCGCGGGATCGAGACCGGCGATGGGGAAGAGCCGCTCCTTCTCCATCTCCATCCGCTCCGCCGCGGGGAAGGCCACCTCGATGCCGTAGTTCGCGCTCCCTTCGGCGATGAGCGACTGCGGCGAGAAGAGCGCATAGACCGAGAACTCGACCCAGCCGCGGTCGCGGACCAGCGTCTTCTCGAGCAGCGAGTTGTAGACGTGATGTCCGGGGTAGCCCTCGTGGCAGGCGAGGTCGATGGCGCGGTCGATGAAGATCGGCAGATCGACGTTGACCTGGATCAGCGAGTGGAAGTCGCCCTGGTACCAGTTGTAGCCGCTCCAGGCCTTGTCGTTCACGTACTCGACCGTGAACGTCTCGCCGATGGGCAGCGCCATCTGGTCGGCCGTCTTCTCGCGGCAGATGTCGATGGCCGTGCCGAAGACCGTGTCGAGCTTCTCGCGCGGAATGACGAACTGCATGCGGAACGCTTCGAGCCGCTCGATGAGCGAGCCGCGTCCGGGCAGCTCCAGATCGATCGCCGCGTTGAGGGAGCGGAAGTAGTCCTCGCCGTGCGTCGGCGCGACGGCGTCGTACAGAGCCTTCGACTCCTCGTCGAAGGCCATGCGCCGCCCGTCGAGCATCTCCACGCGCGTGACCAGTGCGCCGACCTGCCGGCGGAGGTAGTCGAGCCGCAGCGCCTCCATCGCCTCGACCGGCCGAGGCATCGCGTCGAGCTCTCCATGCAGCGCCATCCCCGCCTCGTGGATGAACGGAAGCGTCGGCCGCGCCGTGCGCACTTCCTCGCGCCACTCGGGCGGACCGTAGTAGGCATCGACGGTATCCGCATCGTGCTCCCCCAGGGCGAGCACGAGCTTCACGTAGCGTTCCGCGGCATCGTTCATGAGCCGCATCGTAAGACACTCAGCGCCGTCTGTGTGCCGTCCCTGCCTCGAGCCGCGCCGGCTGCCCGCGGAGCGCCGCCTGGGAGCCGCTTTCGAACTTGTCATCCTGAGCCGCGGAGACGGCGAAGGACCCCCTGCGGTAGGCGACGCCCGCGCCTGAGGCAGGGGGTCCTTCACCGCGCTCCGCCGGCTCAGGATGACACCGGTTTCGCTCCTAGGCGGCCGTTACGCTGGCATCCTGCCGGCCCGTTCCTCCGAGCCCGCGCCGGCTGGAAGCCGGCGTCTGGAGTTTGGCCATTTCGAGGGTGGCACGGAGATCGTCCCGGAGGGACACCAGAGGGTAGCCGGTGGCAAGCGCGAAAGCGCGCAGCCACCGGATGGAGCGCACGCATATCAAGCCGCCCCGGCAGGGGCGGAAGAGCCGTCTGGCGCCCCTGCCGGGGCGGAGAATGGACG
>CAZLGP010000195.1:0-46545 GCA_964558905.1 uncultured Thermoanaerobaculia bacterium
AGTGCCACGCGCGGGAGACGTGGCCGTTCGTGTGCGCGTCCCGAAGGTCGGTCATGAACCGGCGCGCGGACGCGGTGGAGTAGACCTTGTACGTCGCGGCGAAGAGCGCATCAGCAACGGGCACGGGCGGGCGACCTTTGCCGCGTTCCGGCTCCGGGACGGCTGCGCAAAGATCGCGGAGGAGATGGCAGAACAACTCTTTCTCCGCCGTCTGCGCCGCGTTGTACGCGGCCCAATTCTGCGGATAGGTGACGCGCACGGCGCGTGTCTCGGTGACGGTTGTCTCCCCGTCAGGCGTGATCGTCGTTTCGCGCTTCAGGAAAAACTCCACGGCGAAGCCGTGTTTGCAGGTCTGGTGACGCAACTCGAAGTCCGGGCAGGAACACGTGAAGCCGTCTTCGCCGCGCGTGACGTTGTACTTCCCCGCGAGAGTCTGAGATGGAACGATCCATCCTTCGCCCTTCGGCTGAATATTCATCGTCGCTGCGATCTGGAGTCCTCGTTCCTGTCTCGGTTCCATGCTGTGCCCCCGTTAACTGTAGGCACAGTGTAGCTACAATCGTGCTACATGTCAAGGAAGACTTCCATTGACAGGACGCCACGGTGTAGCTACATTGTGGCGCATGGGTACTAAAAGGAGTCCGGCTCCGGTGGCGAGGGCAACGAAAAGCGACGTTGTCCGCATGCGGGTGACTTCAGAGCAGAAAGCTCTTATCACCGCAGCGGCGGAACGCGAGGGTCTGGAGGTCTCCCAATGGCTCCGGCAGCTCGCGTTGCGAGCTGCCGGAGCGCTACCGCATCCGGGGAAGAGGGGCTGATCGCGACGCATCAGTGCGACCAGCGCGGGCGATCAGGACGGCGTTTCCACCGCCACAACTGGCGGCCGCTTTCGCGACGGTCCTTTCGTCCGGATCGCTTCGAAATTAGATAGACACACGACGGGTGTTCCGCTAATATGAGTGCCTGCATAGGGCACCTCCTTTAGGGGCGGTCAACACTGAACCGGCGGCCATGCCGGTTTTCGTGTTTCTGGTGGTCTGCATTGAATGCGCACTTCAGCGCGGAACGATCATCGGTCCTCCTCCGAGCCTCATACCTTCGCTGCCGCTACAGTCAAAAAAAAAGACGGACCGGTTTCCCGGCTCCGTCTTTTAGCCACGAAGGCACGAAGGCAAGCTTCTGCGCGTCAGTGTAGCACGGCGACTGCCGCTGACCACTTTTCAGGCGAGGCGATTTATCGCCGTTTGTCGAACGGCCGGAATAGCTCGGAGGGCGGAACGTCCAGACCACGCGCCAGCTTCAAGATGGTCGTCAAGCTCGCGATCTTGCGCCCGTGCTCGACCGCGTTCACGAAGCCGGTCGTGAGATCGGCCTTCCCGGCCAGACGTTCCTGAGTCAGTCCGCACGCTGTGCGCAAGACTCGGATACGTTCCCCAAAGACCTCGGCGTCGGTCACGTCGCCATTGAACCGAAGCCGTGACCTTGCGTCGATACTCTATAGAGCATACTCTAGAGAGCATGCAGGACAGGGAAGCGGCGCAGATCAACGAACGCCTCGCGGAGATCAATACGGAGGAGCATCGGTTGCTTCAGACTCTCGACCGGCTGCGGCGCGCGAGGGAACTGCTCGTCTCGGAAGACTCGGAAGGCGACGAATCCGACGACTCCCTCACGTTCGTTGACCGCGTGAGGCGATGGCACGGGGCGGTCTTCGCCAAGGAAATGCTTGATGGTTCGCTAGGGACCGAGACGCCGCATGAAGCCTTCGGCGAAACCGGCATCATCGCGTGGCCTGACGACTTCGCGAACGAAACGCCCGCGAAGGTGCGGTACAAGGATATCGAAGACGAGATCCTGACGCGTACGTTCGATGCTACGCGGGATGCCGTCGCAGCGGCGTTCGTGAAGGTCGCACGCGAAGTCGTCGAGCGCGAGCGGAAGTGTCAGCAACGCAGGGAGCGCCAGCCGTGACCATCACGCAACGCGACCGGGGCACACCGTTGGATGGTTGCTCGGGGAACGCGGCTACTCATTCGACCCGGAGCAGGTGAGGCAGATTCGAAGGGCGGCGGCAATTCTCGGAGCCGTTACCGGCGATCATGAATGCGTGCCAGTTGGCTGTTGCGTATTGGCTAAGCGCACGTGAATCTCGCCGGTTTCGTCAAAATACTCAAGCATGTGCGGTGTTGCGTACTGACGCCCCTCAAAGTCCGTGTACGTGACGTCAAACCTAATCGTCACGTCGGGCGGTGGCGGGTCAAAGCCCGTCATCATTCGACGAAGACGCGCGGGCTGGTCGAGAAGGCGCCGCAGATCTCGCGCCGCAGGCTGCTCTGTGTTTGTCGCGACACGGAACACTTTCATCGCGTGGTCGGGTGAGACGATCGGTTGTGTTGGGCCGCTGTCTACGATCGGGACAACAACCTTGGCATCCCTAGCCGATATGCGCCTTAGTGATGGATGCTCGATGCGGATCGCATAGCCCTCGTTAATCCATGCGACGGCTTGCACGTGATACGCGGCCACAGGGCCATCGTTCGTCAACCGCACGAGAACCTGCTCACCAGCCTTGATCCACTCGGCGGTAACCTCCGGTCGGGCACCCGGCTGCCGTTCCCGCGCGGACACCCAGCGCAGGAGTGCGATCAACCCGACACCGGCCGTTAGTACGCCAGCCGTGGCAACCGCCGATCGCGTCGTCAGGCTGTACGGAGCGAGAAACGACCATCCCGTCGAAGTCGCCGCCAAACAGACCGCGGACAACCAAAAGCACCACCGTGCCGCGCGCATCGAAGGTGGGCTCATCGCGGCCATGGCTGCCCCAAGACCGGTAACCAGCGACACGACCACACCAGCCAACGCCCAGAGCGTATCGGGATGAATGGCTGCGGCAGGCATCCGGGCATCATACTGCCCGCCTCGGTAGCCGAAAGAACGGAGGGCCGCCATTTATGTGCAGCCCCTCGGACTTTGTGTGCAGGACCGACTTTGTGTGCAAAGCCGGTCTGACCCTACTGACTCCCGGAACTTTTGGCGTGGTCCGTTCGTTCTATCTCCGCCGGATGCCGCGCACGAAGTCCTTTCTCCGCACGATCCTCGAGCCGATGGCGGTGGCGGTTGTCCTCGCCGCCGCGGCGCGCGCCGCGGTGCACATCTATTCCATCCCTTCGCGGTCGATGGCGCCGACCCTCGAACCTGGCGATCAGATCGTCGTGGCGCGCTACTTTCGATCCGCACCCGACCGCGGACACCTGATCGTCTTCCGATCCACCAACGGCGCGGACGAGCTGATGGTCAAGAGGGTCATCGGCGTGCCCGGGGATCTCGTCGACAGCCGCCTCGGCCGCGTGCGCATCGGCGGACACACGCTGCCGGAGCCGTACGTGCTGCGCGCGGCGGCGAGCGGCGCGATCGAGCCGCAGGTGATCCCGGCCGATTCGTATTACGTCTTGGGCGACAATCGCGATGACTCGCTCGACAGCCGGGCGTGGGGTGCCGTGCCTCGCGCGCACGTCGTCGGTCGAGCACGAATGGTGCTCTGGTCCTCGTCGCACAATCTCGACGAGCACGTCGCGGCGCAGACCACCCAACCGACCGAGGCGTTCCATCCAAGGCGGGCCCGTCTCTTCAAATGGATCGAGTGACCTGCTAATCTCCCGGCAATTCGGGAGGTCATCATGTCGACGAATCGCCGGGAGCGCGGTGAAGGTCAGTTCGGGTGTCTGGTAGGCCTGGTCCTGTTGTTGGTCGCGGGTCTCATCGCCTACAAGCTGATTCCGGTCAAAGTCAAGACAGCCGATCTGCGCGACACGGTGATCGACGAATCGAAGTCGGCCGGGCGGCACAAAGATCCGCAAATCCGCGGCAACATTTTGCACAAGGCCAAGCAGCTCGATCTGCCGGTCACGGAAAAGGACATCCGGATCAACCGCGCCAGCGGCTACATTCGAGTCGAGGTGACGTACACCGTACCGGTGGACTTTCCCGGATTCACCTACAAGTGGAACTTCCGACACTTCTACGAGAATCCAATCTTCTGAGGGGGCGGCGACCATGAGCGTCAAGATCACCATCCGCAACAACGGTCCATACGTCGTCGAAGGGGACTTCACACTCGTCGATGCCGCCGGCAACGAGGTGCCTGTCGCGAAACGCGCGCTCTGCCGCTGCGGGGGCTCGACGACGAAGCCGTTCTGCGACGGCACGCACTCGCAGATCGGATTTCAGGGCGCGATGGCGGCTGTCGACAAGGCCGACGACGGCACCCCCCCCACCTCCTGAGCCGGCACGGCCGGCGGTGCGGGCCCGTGGAGTTTGGCCCTCTTCGACGCGATCCAGACATCGGGAGCCGCTCACGCGGCACATCCCCTGGCATTCCACGTTTCGGATCAGCCCGAGGGAGGGCTGTGGCATTCCGTCGCCTCCAGGGCCGACAGCAACCCTTCCACTTCCTGATCCTCCAGGTGGAAGACCACGGTCTCCCATCCGGTGAGATCGGCGTGAGTAATCGCGCGAGGGGCTGGTTTTCCGTCTTCGGTCACGAACTCGGGCCATGCTTCTTTCATCATGGCGCTGTCTCTCTTCATGCCACGTTCCGCCGTGGTTTAGAGAGGGAGCGGCGCGAAGCACGTCAAATTTTTTTGCTCGCGAAGGCTGTGGCTCTCGACGCCAACAAGAATTTTCACCACAGAGCCACAGGCCGAGAACACTTTCAGTCCAGCCCGCAAGAGGGATCCTCGGCGGAGGTGGGGAAAGCCGGGCGGCCAGGGGCCTGGCCCTCCGATCCTGAATCTTGAGTGGATGGAGGCAGGAAACCTCAGCGCACGATCATCACTTCATGCAACGCCTTCTTCGCGATGTCCGGCACACGGCAACCCTCCGCTGGGTATCCCACCGGGATGAGAAGATACGCCTTCTCGTTCCTCGGCCGGCCTAGGATGTCGCGGAGGAAGCCCATCGGGCTGGGGGTGTGCGTCAGGGTGGCTAGGCCCGCGGCATTCAGGGCGGCGAGAAGGAAGCCGCACGCGATGCCGACAGACTCGTTGACGTAGTAGTGCGTCACGTGCCGGCCGCCGGCGTCGATGCCGTAGTCCTCCTTGAAGACGACGATCAGCGCGGGGGCGATCTCGAGGAACTCCTTGTGCCAGTCCGTCTGCAGGGGCGCGAGAGCGCGAAGCCACTCCTCGGTCATCCGCCCGTTGTAGTTCTCGCGCTCTTCCTTCTCCGCGGCGATACGGATCTCGCGCTTGACGGCCGGATCGCGCACGACGACGAACGTCCACGGCTGCATGTTCGCGCCCGATGGCGCGAGCGACGCGGCTTCGACCGCGAGCGAGATTACGTCGTCAGGAACGTCGTCGCTGGAGAACTCGCGTACGGTGCGGCGCAGGCGAGCGGTCTCGAGAAATGCGCGTGCAGCGGCGGTCATCACCTCGCGCGGCATCCGCGGGCGGGTGTACGGAATCGTCGGAAAGCTCATGACCAGGGAAGGTAGATTCGAACACTCACCCCGCCGCGACCGCGCGCGCCTCGGCGGCGTGCCCCTCTTCCCACTCTTCCTCTTCCGGCGAGAAGAAGCTGGCGCGAACTTTCTTGTACTCCTTCGTCGGGAAGAGGGCTTGCTTTTGAGCGATCCCGGTGTCGATGGCGAGATCCTGGATCACCGACTCACACTCGTCGACCGACCGCGCGTGCACGGTCGTGTACAGGTTGTACGGCCAGTCCTCATAGACCGGGCGGAGGTAGCAGTGGGAAACGGCGCGGTGCTGCGCGAGTTTCGCCGCGTAGTCGTCGGCGCTCTCCTGTGGCACGACCCAGACGCCCATGGCCGATGCCACGAAGCCCGGTTTCCGCACGTTGACGCTCGCCGCGAAACGGCGGATCTGTCCTCGCTTCTGCAGCGTTCTCGCGGTGGCGATCACCTCGTCGACGTCGATCCCGGAGGTGCGAGCGAGAACATCGAACGGCCGGGGCTGGAGGGGCAGGTCGCTCTGGAGCAGACGCACGCACTCGATCTCCGAAGGCGTGAGCGGCGTGTGCTCACCGTGCGCCCCATCCGCGTGATTCTCGGCGTCCGTGCTCGAGCTCTTGTAGAGCTTCAGCGTCGGGAGCTCGCGCACCGTATCGCAGTCGCCTTCACGCCCGAGCATCTCGACCGTCTTCGCGAGGCCGATCTTCGACCGCGGGGAGACGAAGACCGTGAACCAGAGATTGAAATCGTTGTTGCGGCGATAGTTCTGCGTCACGCCGGGATGGCTGTTGATCGCCGCGGCAGCGTCGTCGATGCGCGATGGCGAGACGCGCGCGGCCACCAGACAGGAGCGATACCCGAGCGCGCGCGGGTCGAACTGGGCCGCGACCTGACGAACGACCCCGTCGCGCTTGAGGCGCTCGGTGCGCTTGATCACTTCCTTCTCGGACATCTCCAGCGTCTGTCCGAGAAACGCGTATGGCGTGGAAACGAGCGGAATCTCCCCCTGCAGAGCGCCCAGCAGCTCCCGATCCCGGTTATCCAATTCCTGCATTTCACCCTCGGTGTCGCGATGATTCCGTTGGGTTGGCGAAGAGGGCTCAATTGTAGCGGAACTTCGGCAGCTCTCCGCCATCGATGTGCTCGCCTTTCGCGAGTGAAGCGCGATGTTTTTGCGCGGTTGCAACGACGTCTGTGCAATCGACACCAAGAAAGTGCACAGGTACGGTTGCAACTTTCGAGAGAGCGCCGTCAAACAGCCGGATCGCGCCGCGAAACGTGCCGCGCTGCACGTGATGATAGGCCGCTGCGAACTGAATCAACCCCTGGAGAAAGATCTTCTCGTCGCCGGACGCGGCGAGCCAGAGCTCCTCCCACGCCTCGTGCGCATGCCAGAACTTTTGCGCGTTGAACAGCGCGATGCCCTCGGCGACGGAAGGATGAAGGCCGGAAGGATGAAGGCCGGAAGTCGTCGCCTCGTCTTCGCTCTTCCGGCCTTCATCCTTCATTCTTCATCCTTCCGATCTTCATCCACCCGATCATCCTTCCGGCCTTCCGACCCGACCCGGCCTTCCCTCAGTCCGTTGCCCGCGTTCCCTTGCGCAGCACTCCGCAGATCGCGGACGTGAAGTCGGTCGTCGAGCCTTCGCCGCCGATGTCGCGGGTGCGGCTCTCGGGGCCCATCGCGAGAACCTTCGTGATCGCGTCCTGGATCCGTGTGGCCGGCCCGATCTCGCCGATGTGCTGGAGCATCAGCACGGCCGACTGCAGGAGCGCGAGCGGGTTGGCCTTGTTCTGGCCGGCGATGTCGGGCGCGCTGCCGTGCACGGCCTCGAAGACCGCCCCGTTCTCGCCGATGTTCGCTCCGGCCACGACGCCCAGGCCGCCCACGAGTCCAGCCGTGAGATCGGAGACGATGTCGCCGTACAGATTCTCGAGCAGCAGGATGTCGAACTGGTTTGGGTTCGTCACCAGCTGCATGCAGAGGTTGTCCACGATCTTGTCGTCGGCCTCGATGTTCGGGTAGTCCTTCGCCACGTTGCGGAAGCACGACAGAAACAGTCCGTCCGACAGCTTCATGATGTTCGCCTTGTGTACGGCGGTGACGCGATTCCGTCCGTGCGTCCGTGCGTACTCGAAGGCGAAGCGCGCGATGCGGGTCGACGCCCGCTCGGTGATGATCTTCAGCGACTCGACGACCCCGGGAACGACCTCGTGCTCGAGACCGGCGTAGAGGCTCTCGGTGTTCTCGCGGACGACGACGAGGTCGACGTCCTGGTAGCGCGTGATGATGTTCGGCATCGACTTCACGGGCCGCAGATTGGCGTACAGGTCGAGCGTCTTCCGCAGACGCACGTTGATCGACGCGAAGCCGGTCCCCACCGGCGTGGTCACCGGTCCCTTGAGCGCGACCTTGTTGCGCAGGATGGAGTCGAGAACCTCCTGCGGCAGGGGGTCGCCGAAGCGCGAGAGCGCCTCGGCGCCGACGAAGTAATTCTCCCACTCCACGTCCACGCCGGCGCATTCGATGATCTGCACGACCGCGGCCGTGACTTCCGGCCCGATTCCGTCGCCGGGGAGGAGGGTGATTTTGTGCTTTGCCATGGTGACTCCTTCAAAAAGGGGGCAGAGGGCAGGGCGCAGGGGGGCAGGGGGGCAGGCGATCGATCGAATCAAGCCGGTCTACTGCCCCCTGCCCCCTGCCCCCTGCGCCCTGTTCAAGTTCTGTGCGCGTTCGCGCGCGGTGCCGGGATCGAAGGCAAGCGGGAAGATATCGCGAAGGGGGGCGTACCGGGGGAGCTCGTCAAGACAGCGGCGGATGCTCTCCAGGGTTGCCGGGATGAAGTCGAGGTAGTGCATGCGCCCGCGAACGATCGGCTGTTTCGAGAACGTGCCGAGGATCTTGATGGAGCGCTGGAGGAGGGTCTCGAAATACCGGTGGCGCACGTCGCCCGACGCGCCGGTGATCCGGGTGTAGTGCTCGAGGAGCTCCAGCTCCGCGGCGTCGCCGAGGATGCGGGCGACCCCTCGGTCGCGGAGGAGGGAGGCCAGGTCGTAGGTGTCCGGTCCCTGTCGCAGATCCTGATAATCGATGAGATATATCGTGTCATCAATTATGTGCAAATTCTGCCCGTGGAAATCACGATGACATAACACGTATGGATGACGAGCGAGATTCTCGCAGAGCGTTTGCAGGATCGGCAGGACCGTTTGTACGTTGCCACCCATGAGCTGCTCGACGTAGAACTCGCGGGCCATCTCCAGCTCGCCGTAGAAGAGCTCGGCCGCGAAGGGAGCATTCAGACCGCGCTCCGGAGCCTGCTGAAACGCGGCCAGGAGATCGATCGCGGATCGATAGAGGCGAATCCCTTCCTCCCGGTTCTGGGACAGAACCTCGAAGAGGGTGCGGTCGCCGACGTCACACTGCAGAACGGCAACGTCGCACGACTGCAGGACCTCGGGCACGCGCGCGTGCGGCGCGACGACCTCGTACGCGCCGAGGAAGCGCGCGAGCTGCGGGCGCACCTCCTCGGGGTACCAGGCGAGCATGTACGTGCGCCCGTCCGTGGTCGTGATGCGGTAGTACGCGCGGACCGAGGCATCGCCGGCCAGGGCCGAGGCGGACCAGCCCGGGCCGAGCCACTCGTCGATGTACGGCACTGCTTCCTGAGGGATCGTGCTCACGGGAGTCGACGAGTCGTCGAGCCGACGAGTCTTCCGCTGCCCGACGACTCGATTCCTCGCAGACTCTACTGCGCCTTTTCAGCGTCCGTTGCGTCGCGCACGACGATCTTGTTGATGGCGACGGGATTCACCGGGCGGTTCTGCGGAACGGTCTCGGCGCCCACGATCGCGTCGGCGACGTCCATCCCCTGCGTCACTTCGCCGAAGACCGTATATTCATTGTCGAGCGAAGGGGAGTCCTTGACGACGATGAAGAACTGCGACGAAGCGCTGTCGGGACTCTGCGATCGGGCCATCGAGAGGATGCCGCGACGGTGCGACTTGCTGTTGAACTCGGCCTTGACGTTCGTCGCCGCGCCGCCGGTTCCCCAGGTGGCGGGATTCCCGGAGATGGTGTTCGGGTCGCCGCCCTGAATCATGAAGCCCGGGATCACGCGATGGAACTTGGTTCCGTTGTAGAAGCCCCGCTCGGCGAGATCGATGAAGTTCTTCACGTGGTTCGGAGCCACGTCAGGGAAGAAGCGAAGGTTGATCTGGCCGGCGGTCGTGTGCAGTTCGGCGATCTTGTTCTCGTAGGCGCTCATCGGTTTCTCCTGGGCGGCGGGAGCCGCGGACGTCGTCGGCTGCGAGGTCTCGGTGGCCGTCGTCTCGGGCGAAGCGGTGGTGGTGGCGGTGGCGGAATCCGTCCCCGTCGTAGCGGTGTCGCTGCCCGTCTGCGAGCACGCGGCAAGGGCGAGGACAAGGACGCCGGTCAAGAGTGTTTTCAAGCTCGATCCTCCTGGGTCATGTGGCGGCGAATCGTATCAGAGGGCAGAGGCAGAGGGCAGAGGGCAGAAGGCAGAAGGCGGAAGGCAGAGGGCAGAAGGCAGAAGGCAGGGGCAGAGGCAGTAGAGCGATTGGGCTGGGCGGTGGCCTTCTGCGCTCTGCCCTCTGCCCTCTATTTGCGGGTCACTACCGTCGGCGGGACGGGGCCGGTCGAGATGCGGATGTCGCCGTCGGTCGCGTGGAGCGTGACCTTCTCCCCGCCGCCGTTGATCTTGCCGGTCGCGCGAACGCGCGTTCGGCCTCCGACCTGATCGCGGCTCACCGAGAGGCCGGGGATGTCGGAGAGGAACGTATCGGCGGCCGGGTTGGAGGTGAGGATCGTCGCGTCGATCTCGCCGGCGAACTGTGGGCTCACGTTCAGGATGACGTTTCCTTTTGCCGTCTTCGCGTCGATGCGCTGCGACTTCGACGTCGCATCGACCGCGATCGAGATGTCGCCGGAAGCGGTTTCGGCATTGACCGGCGCTGCGGCCTGGCGCACGGTGATGTCTCCGCCGCCGGAGATCAGCCTCGTCGGACCGCTCGTGTAGAGGAGCCGGATGGTCCCGCCTCTCGTGGAGATCGTTCCTCCACGCCGAGCGGTGTCGACGAGGATGTCGCCGGCGCGCGTCTCGAGGGTGAGCGGACCGAGTACCTCGCCGATCTGCAGCGGGCCCCCGCCCGAACGGATCCTGCACTCGCCGCTGACGGCGCCGAGCTGCACTTCTCCGGCGCCGGTGAAGATGTCGGCATTGCCGAGGATCTGCTCGATCTTGACGTCGCCGAGGCTCGTTGCGTACTGGAAGTTGCTGCGCACGATCCGTTGCGGCGAGCCGCCGGCCGGCTTCATCTCCGGTGCTCGGACCGGCACGCTCTTCCGGAGCGACTGCAGATACCGCGCGGGTCGGCCGGTTCCGGAGAGTTGCACGTTGCCCATCAGGGAAAGGGTCGAGATGGTCGGGCCGCCGGGCGCGTTCACCGTGCCGCGAAAGGTGTTGCCGAGGAACGTTCCGCGTGGAGGAAGGTTCGTGCTGATGTCGCCTTTGAGCGTTTCCGCCACCCAGCGGAAGCCGGCCTGTGGAGGCACGGTGACGGTGATGTTGCCGTTGACGGTCGAGAGGAGAACGTTGCCGCGAACCTGCGGCGACTCGTAGAAGATCGAGCCGTTCACGCTCTCCACGATCGCGGCGCCGATGACGTCGCTCAGCGAGATCCTCCCGTTGAAGTTCTTCACCTGCACGCCGGAGCGCATGCCGCTCACCTGGATGTGATCGCCCGTCCGGGTGAGGATGCGCACGTTCGCGGTGCGCGGCACTCTGATCCGCCAGCTGACGGATGCCGTCCAGCCGCGCGTCGATCCCGCGGCGATCGTCGTGCGCACGCTGCGGCCGTTGTCGTCTCCGCCGATGATCAAGGTCGTCTGCCGCCGGCCCTCCTGCACTGCATCCATGTCCGGGCCGGTGATGGTCTTGATGATCATCGCCTCGACGTTCGGCGTGTCCTTCCCCTCGATGACGACGTTCCCGCTCGGATTCTCGAGAAAGAACGTGCCGTTCGGCGCCAGGCCGAAGGTCTGGTCGGAGCTGAACGTCCGCGAGACCTGGCGCGCAAACAGGGGAGCGCAGGCCAGAAGGACGATCGCGGTCGCGAGGACTCGGGTCTTCATGGTTGGCGGTTGGCGGTTGACGGTTGGTGGTTGGCGGTGGACCGAAGGCAGTGCGTGGAGGTATGGGGGCCTCCCGCCAACCGCCAACCGCCAACCGTCAACGCCTTCATGGTCTGATGTTGCTCAATGCTTCCGCGGCCTTCACGCGGACGTAGAGGTTCTCGTCACCCTGAGACGCCTTCTCGCGGAGCGTGTCGACCATGCCCGCGTCGAGCGTCTCACCATTCCGGGCCATGTTCGCCAGCGCCTCGACGGCCTTGATGCGGACGGCCGGATTCGGATCGCTCTTGAGGGCATCGATGAGCGCGTCGCGCGCCTGTGAGCCGACCGTGGGGGGGAGGGTCGTCAGCGTGTCGATGGCGCGGATGCGCACGCCCTCGTGCGAGTCGTTGCGCAGCACCTTCGCCAGCGCGTTCGCGATCTCGGGGTCGGCGTACTGCGGATCGGAGTAGGTCTGCCGCACCCACTCGAGCGTGTTCGAGCGGGGCGTCATGGCGGCCTCGTTCTCGAGCATGTACGAGAGCAGGCGGACCATGCTCCGGTCGCGGGGGTTGCCGTTGACGGTCCAGCGCGAGGTGACGTTGAAGGAGACCGCGATCTGCTCGTCCGACGGGTCGTCGTCGACGAACTGGATCTGTGAAATGTTCGGGCGGCCTTCGATGACGGGACTGAGCGCCCGGGCATCGAGGACGCGGGTCTCGGAGAGTGCCATCGGCATGGAGACCGTGCGGATGTCGTTCGGCGTCACGTCGTTGATGGTCGCGTGCGTCGGAGCAATCCTGACGGCGTTCCTGTCGCCGACGAAGTATGCGCCGCCGACCAGGACCACGACCGCGGCGGCCTGGGCGATCCATTTGAACGCGGCCCTCTTTTGAAAGGGGACGACGTTCTTCGGCAGCTCGGCGACGGCCGGAGCGAGTCCGGCGCGCTCGAGGAACGCCGACTTCACGCGCAAGGGCACGTCGACCTCGGGGAGGTCGGCCATGACGGACCACGTTTCCTTGTACGCGATCCACGCGTCGCTGCACACCGCGCAGCTCTCGATGTGCTGGTGCGTGAGCTCTCGCCGGTTCGCATCGAGCGACTCGGTCAGCAGGAGCGGCATGCTTTCGTCTACTGCACTACATTCAGACATCGGTCCCCTCCGCGCGCCTCACCGGCGAGCGTCTTCTTGAGCGTTTCCATGGCCCGGAAGACACGGGTCTTGACCGCCCCTTCCGAGCAGCCGGCGATCTGTGCGATCTCGGCATACGACAGGCCCTGATACCTGGAGAGGAGGATCGCCTCCCGCTGTTCGGCGGTGAGGGTGGCGAGAGCGCGACGGACGCGCTGTTCGTTCTCTCTCTGCTCGAGCGTCCGGTCGGGCGAATGCTCCGCGGGCGCCGGCAACGTGACCAGCACGTCATCCGACTCCTTGTTCCGGTTGTCCGCCTTCCTCAGGTAATCGCGGCACCAGTTCGCCGTGATCGAGAAAAGCCAGGTGGAGAGCTTGGCGTCTCCGTGAAATTGATTCGCGTGCCTCAGCATCTTGACGAAAACTTCCTGAGTGGCGTCTTCGGCCGCTTCGGCGTTTTTCAGGAATCGAAACGCGAAGTTGTAGATCCTCCCGCTGTAACGGTCGTAAATCTCGGACGCCGGGGAGTAATCACCCGCCTGAACGATACGCATCAGCTCCTGATCGCTCAGGTGTTTCATCTCCCCCGGTTCTCGGCTCTTGGACGCTGGCATGGACGAAAGGTTCTGTAGAGTGCGAATGGGACCAATGGGACGGATGGGACGGATGGGACGGATGGGTAGAACCGGTCCTACCGATCTCCTATCCGTCCCATCCCTCCTATTCGTCCCATCACGGCGCCGCAACAAGGCGCAGCCGGGCTTCATTCACCACAGGCAGAGGCCGCTCGAGCTGGACGATCACTAAGGCGAACAGATTCAACAACATGTAGAAGACTTCCGTGTCCCCGAAGTTGAACTCGAACAGCCCGGCCACGGTCAAACTGACCGCCACGGCCACCCCCACCTCCGCCCAGACATGCCGTGGCCCGTTCCATCCCGCGATGCATTCGCGGAAGAAGAGCGCGAGGAGCAGCAGGTACGAGGCGAGGCCCAGGATGCCGCGCTCGGCCCAGAGCTGAACCACGTTGTTGTGAAGGTGCGGTGGACGGGGCCGTGGTGCGTCGTGCTTCCGGTAGAGGGCGTAGGTTTCCTTCACGTTCGTGAGGCCGACTCCGAAGACGGGATCGTCGCGGATCATCTCCACCCCGGCTTGTAGCATCCGGATGCGATCGAAGTTCGACGACTGCCTCATGTCGAAGGTCGAGATCAGCCGGCTGAAAAGGCTCAGAGGCAGGAACGTGATGAAGAGGATCACGAACGGCAGCGCGTAGAACGCGACGCGTGCCCGCGTCGCCAGAACGACCGCTACGACGGCGAACGCCCAGCCGAGCCACACGCTGCGCGTGAACGTCAGGAGGAGCGTGAGAGTCGGGAGAAGGAACGAGACGAGTTGCCACCACTTCCGCTGCCGCAACCAGAGAAAGAGAAACATCACGGCCAGGGGCAACAGCAACCCCGAGAACGTCATCACGTGCGTCGACGGCCCGCTGATGCGATGCTCGAGGTCCCGCTGATCGAGGAAGAGGTACTCGAGCAGGCCCCAGATCGATGCGCCGCTGGCCACGATCGCGAATGCGTATGTGTTGAGCTCCCGCAACCGCGGAACCTCGCGGTAAAGGATGACCGCGACGGGGAAGATCAGCATCTTGAACCAGAGGATCATGTACGCCTGGTAGCTGCTCCGCACGGAGACCCACGACGACAGCATCGACGCCAGCCCATACACCACCAGAGGGAAGTAGAGGATGTGAAACGAGAAGCGGGCCTGCTTCTTCGCGATGGCCCAGGTGACCAAGCCGAGGCAGATGAACGCCGACAGCTCCAGCCCCGCGATCTTGACGCAGAAGATGATGTGCAGGAAGTAGAAGACCGCCGCTGCAGTGATGAGTGATGAGTGATGAGTGATGAAGGGGTTGAGCCTTCTCAGGGCGTCACGCATCACGGATCATTCATCACTGCACGGTCATCACTGCTCTTCGAACGCTTCTTCGACCAGCATCACCGGAATGTCGCTCACGATCGGATAGATCCGGTGGCATTTCACGCACTGGAGTCCCTGCTCGACGACCGGCTCTTCGCCACGGAACTTCTCCCGGAATTTGTCACGCACGGACGTACGTCGGGCCTCGGCGAGGGGAACGAGCTTCACCTCTTCCTTGCACAGCGGACACGCTAGAATCTCGAGCAGTTCCTGGTCGACGGCCATGGGAGCGCGACTATAGCAAATCGGTTGGCAGTTGGCGGTTGGCGGTTGGCGGGAGAACCCGTCCTCCCGCTCCACCGCCAACCGTCAACCGCCAACCGCCAACCGATGAGAGTCCTCCATCTCGCCGCCGGAAATCGCTGGACGGGCGCCGCCGCACCGGCGTTCGCGGAAGTCGAGGCGCTGCGCGCGGCGGGGGTGGACGCGCACTACGCGTACGTCGGCGGCTACAAGCTGCAGGCGAAGATCGGCCATCACGACTTCGCGCATCCCGTCATCGGCAAGGCCCAGAATCCGGTCTCGTTTGCGCGCAGCATTCACGCGATCGACCGGCTCCTCCGCCGGCACGGTTTCGACGTCGTGCATACGCATCTGAGCTACGACCACTGGCTGGCGCGACTGGCCGCGCGCGAGTATCCGGACGTGCGACTCGCGCGGACCTTCCACGCCCGCCGCGTGCTGCGCAACGACCCGCTCTCGCGATCGCTCCTCGCCGCCACGCGGCATCGGTTCGTCATCAACCGCGCGTTCGACGTTCGTGGCGCGGTGTTCACCCCGCCGCCCGTCGACCATCGGCAGTTTCATCCGGACGGGCCGCGCATCGCCCTCGAGAGACCCATCGTCACGGTGATCGGAAAACTCTCGAGGAAGCGCGGCTTCGAGGAAGCGCTGCGCACCTTCGCGTCGCTGCGCCGTCTGGCCTCCTGCAGGCTGATGATCATCGGTCACGGGGACCATCGCCCGGCGCTGGTAGCGCTGTCGCGCGATCTGGGCGTGTCGAACGACGTGATCTGGGCGGGCTATCACGAGGACGATCTCGCGGAGCACTACCGCGCATCGAGCGCCCTGCTCTTCACCGCGCGCGGCTCGGACGAAGGACATCGCGCGGTGCTCGAGGCGATGGCCTGCGGCGTCCCGGTCGCCGCGATGCCCATCGAAGGAGTGGACGCACTCGTGCCCTCGGAATGGATCGCGGCTTCGAACGATCCCGAAGCGCTCGCGTCGACCGCCGCCGCGCTGCTCGCGAATCGTCCCGTGGATGCGTACGAGCGCTCGCTGGAGTTCGGCTACGACCGCGCCGCCGCGCGCCTCACCGTGGCGTACGGGGTGTAGCTCCGACTCGCGTAGAAGAACGGCTTCCCTCGATCGAGCCGAGGGGTCCTCGGCGGATGCACGAAAACCTACACCACAGAGCCACAGAGGGCACAGAGGCGGACGGAGTGACCCGCCGTGTCCTAGGAGCCTGCGCGGCAGAAACTGAGCTTCGAGCGACAGGCGTGCCCAAGGCTTGGCCAACCAGCGCAGCCGGCCGTGCCGGCTAGGCGATGGTCCTGAGCACCGCACGCACGGGGCTCCCGTCGGCTCCCGCGAGCCGGAGCGGTAGCGCGATCAGCTCGTATCGTCCCTCGGCTACACCGTCGAGCACCAGTCCCTCGAGGTTCGCCATGTCGTGCCGCGCGAGCGCCTGGTGCGCCTCGAGGGCCTTCGAAGCCATCGGATCGACGGACGGCGTGTCGATGCCGATGGTGATCACGCCCATGCCGTGGAGGTGGTCGACGAGCTCCGGCGACAGACTGGCGAAGTCGTCGTTCCACGTGCGGGGATCGGGGAACGATCCGGTGCGGAACAACACGCGCGTCGCCAGGACGCGCTTCCCCTTTAGATCGTCCGGCACGATGCGCCGTCCGCGCACGCCCTCGAGGTGCAGCACCACGCACGGGCCGACGTAGTAGTGGAGGCTCCGCGACGCGATGTCCTGCCCGGTGGCGACGTAGTGACTCGGCGCATCGGCGTGCGCGCCGACGTGCACCGTGCTGCGAATGTCGGAAAGCGTCAGGTTCTCCCCTGCCGCCATGTCCGTGTTGACGGTCCGCACGTACGGCGTGTCGCCAGGCCAGACGGCAATGGAGGGATCGATCACGGGCGAGATGTCGATGATGGTCATGGCTCTGTTGGCGGTTGGCGGTTGGCGGTTGGCGGTGGGGACGCGGCTGACGGTGGATGCATCGTGGTCGGGCGGGGGTCTCCCGCCAACCGCCAACCCGCTCCTGTTCATCCGCTCGCGATCACTTTCAGCTCCACCGCGATCGGGGTCGGCAGCGAGTCGACACCGACGGTCGTGCGCGTGGGTTGGATCCTTCCGAAGTACTCCGCGTAGACCTCGTTGAAGCGCGCGAAGTCGCCCTGCATGTCGGTGAGGTACACCGCGACGTCGACGACCTTCTCGAGCGAGCTTCCGCATTCCTCGAGAATCGTCTTCACGTTCTCGATGGCGGCGCGCGTCTGGATCTCGATGTCGTGGCCGCCGCCGGGGAGCAAGCCCGGTACTTCGCCCGTCCCGGGCTTGCGCGGGCCGATGCCGGAGAGGAAGAGCATGCCGCCGACGCGCCGCGCGTGCGGGTAAGGTCCGACGGGCCTCGGCGCCTTCTCGGTGCGGATGATCTCCGGTGCATCCTCCTGCGACGACATGGCGCTCTGGGAATGCACGTCGGGACCTTCCGGAAGGACGTTGTGCGTCTCGAGACCGGTGCCGCTCGGAGTGGCGGTGGCGAACGTCGGAGCCGGCCCTTCGTCGAACTCCTTCTCCCAGTCCATCTGTTTCCGTTCGTTCGGCGTCAGCTCGACGATCGCGTTTCCCGTACCCCAGACCGGCTGGTAGTCCCACACCTTGCCGTCGTACCTGTTGTGCTCCCCCAACACCGCACCGAGCCACCAGATGGCCTTGAAGCCCATGTCCGCGTTGGCTTCGCGGGCGAAGTCGCGGGCCACCTGCGCGACGTCCTCGAGACGGCCCTCGCCGAGCATCTCGAGGACCTTCCGGTTCCATTCGTCGTCCTTCGGCGACGAGATCCGGTCGTGGGCCGGATCGATCTCCGCGACCTCGTAGCGGTTGGAGAGATTCGTCACCACGACCACGATGGTCTTCTTGCCGTACGCCTCGATCGCCGCACGAGCGGCAAAGCCGAGGGCGCGGGTCTCCTCGCGCTCCGCATAGATGTTGCACGAGACGATGGAAGCGGGAATGGTGTTGTCGGGATTGAGCAGCTTCAGCGCGACGACGGTCCCCGTGTCGATCGGGAACCCGTGATACGCCACCGTGGCCGCCTGCATCCCGTGCTCTTTGCAGAGCCGCGCGTAGAGCGCTCCGAACCCGGGGTCGATGCGGAATTCGTACGGGATCTCCCCGAGCTCGTACCAGTTGGGATCGACGAGCGTCCACGACGGCTTGGGATCGACCTGAAAGAGATGGCCGATGACGGAGAACCATTGCGTCGAGTACACGAGCATCAGCTCGGCGCCGGATTGTGCGATCTCGCGACCGGCGGCCTCGAACGATCGACGCAGCGACGCCCAGCCGGGATTCTTCTCGGGCGCGAGGAAGGGGTGGGGTTGGCCGGGAACGATGAAGGCGCGCTGGATCACGCCGTGGTCCTCAAGAAATTGAAAATTGAAAATTGAAAATTGAAAATTGCTTCGCGTCTCATGAATGCTCCCGGCTCGAATGCACGCTCCCGAATATCAGACCCCTTTCCACGCTCCATACGTCAGCACTCCTCGTCGTTCGTTTTTCAATTTTCAATTTTCAATTTTCAATTTCAACTCGAATGCGAAACCGCCCCCTCGCGCAACTGCGGATCCCACCCCACCACGGCGTTCCCCGTCCCGATCACCGTCCAGTATCCATAGACCTCGCCGGGGTAATCCGGGAAGTCCAGCGCGGACAACATCCATGCGAGTGACCCGGCCTTCACTTCGCTCACGGCGTGGTCCATGAACTCCGGCAGGACGGCGATGAGCTCTTTCGTGCGTCCTTTGCGCATCAGGTCGATGACCTGCATGTCCCACAGATACCCGGAGTGCTCGTACACGTGCTCGCGGGACATGTCCTCGGGGATCTCCGGCTCGGTGGTGAAGTGTCGGTGCGAGAGGGTATTCGACGCGAGGAGGACGGCCCGGCGGCCGCTCTTCTCGATCGCCCGCTTCGTGGCCTGGCCGAGCTTGATCATCTGGGCCTGGCCCATCTCATTCGAGAAGTAATACGGCGAGTTGTTCGACGAGATCCCGACGATGGGAATGTCCCATTCGGGATTCATCATGTGGCACGACACGATCGTGCCGTAGTCGACGCGGAAGTGCGGGTTGCGCATCATCTTTGTGATGAGGCCCATTTCCCTTCCTTCCGCCGCGATCGCCTCCGCCAGCTCGACGTCGACCTTTACGTCGTACTGAAACCGAAACAGGTTCGGGAAGATCGGATCGACGGACAGGCCGTGGAATTCGGGGAGGCCGAGGAAGTGATGGCCGATCACCGTCTGCCAGTGCGGCGAGTGGACGAGGATCACGTCCGGCTTCTTCGCCAGGAAGTGCTTGCGCGCGCGCTCGTACCCCCAGCGCAGCACCTCCCAGCCGCACTCCGACTTCGGCTCGTTGCGCCAGTGATTCTCGCCGTAGACGATGTGAGGAGGATGGGGCGCGAGGACGCCGCCGACGATCTGACCGTTGTTCTCGCTCATGGAAATCTCCGAGAGTTTCTGGCCGCCACTAGCCCGCATTTCTCACAGCCTTTCGTCACGAGACAGCCGAGAGTGGCCTGGATGCGAGTCGCACGGCGATTTCGCGACGAAGGCATAGTTGATACTATTTTGAGGAGCGAAATCGTCGTGCGGCGAAGCAGACAGGCCGCTATCGGCTGTCGCAGCAGAAGGGCTGTGAGAAAGGCGGGCTAGCTCAGCCAAGCTTGATGCAGACATTCTTCGCCTCCGTGAAGAGCTCCAGCGAGTCGAGCCCGCCCTCGCGTCCGACCCCACTGTCCTTCATGCCGCCGAACGGGACGCGGAGGTCGCGCAGCAGCCAGCAGTTGATCCACACCGTTCCCGCGTGCAGCTCCGCGGCGACGCGATGGGCGCGCGCGAGGTCGCGCGTCCACACCGTCGCGGAGAGGCCGTAGCGCGTGGCGTTCGCGAATTGCACGGCTTCGGCGTCGCCATCGAACGGCGTGATCGTGACGACGGGACCGAAGATCTCCTCCTGCAGCACGCGGCACTCGCATCCAAGGCCCGTGATGACGGCCGGCTCGAGAAACCATCCCGGGCGATCGACGCGGTTCCCGCCGACGACGCTGCCGCCCTCCTCTCGCGCGAGCGCAACGTAGCGCATTACCTTCTCCAGATGCTGCTCGCTGATCAGTGCGCCGACGTCGGTGTGCGGATCCATCGGATCGCCGATGCGGAGCTTCTTCGCCTCGGCCACAAAACGTTCGACGAACGAGTCATAGACCTCGCGCTGGACGAAGATCCGCGAGCCACAGAGGCAGATCTCGCCCTGGTTCCAGAAGCTCGAGCGAATCGACGTCGCGATCGCATCATCGAGGTCCGCGTCGGCGAAGATCACGTTCGGGTTCTTGCCGCCGAGCTCCAGCGACAGCTTCTTGAACAGTGGTGCCGCCGAGGCCGCGACCTTCGCCCCGGTCACGGTGCCGCCGGTGAACGAGATCAACGGGACGTCCGGGTGCTCGCAGATCGCGGCGCCTGCCTTCGGGCCGGTGCCGTGGATGATGTTCATGACCCCTGCGGGCAGGCCGGCTTCGAGCGAAAGCTCCGCGAGGCGATGCGCGGTGAGCGGCGTCAGCTCCGACGGCTTCGCGACGCAGGTGTTCCCGCTTGCGATCGCCGGCGCAATCTTCCATGACAGGAGATACAGCGGCAGGTTCCATGGCGAGATGAGGCCGGCGACGCCGAGCGGCTGGCGCAGGGTGTAGTTCAGCGCGGTCGAATCCGTGACGTGGGCCTGCGATGCGTGATGGAGGATCGCGGTCGCGAAGAAGCGAAAGTTCGCCACTGCGCGCGGGATGTCCATCCGTTTCGCGAGCGACAGCGGCTTCCCGTTGTCCTGACTCTCGCAGCGCGCGAGCTCGTCAGAGCTCCGTTCGATGACATCGGCGAGATTCAGGAGGAGGCGCGAGCGCTGCTCCGCGGGAGTTTTGGACCACGCGGGAAAGGCGACCCTCGCGGCTCTCACCGCGGCATCGACATCGCGGGCGTCGCTGTCGGGAATCTCAGCGATTGTTTCCTCGGTGGCGGGATTCACATCGGGGAAGTACGTACCCGAGGCGGGAGGGACGAACCTGCCGCCGATGAAATTCTGCAGTCGTGAGCTCTGAGCGGAGCGAAGAGTCAATGGAGCCGTGCGTTCGTCGTTCATGGCATGTCAGCCGTGAGGGCTCCCTTGATCCTTCGCTTCGCTCAGGATGAATTCAGCCGGTGAGCTCTGAGCGGAGCGAAGAGTCAACGGAGCCCTCTGGAGGATCGTGCGTTCGTCGTTCATGGCATGTCAGTCGTGAGGGCTCCCTTGATCCTTCGCTTCGCTCAGGATGAATTCAGCCGGGTCGAACTCCCAGCGGTCGATGTCGGGATCCCACGAGTCCCATGGGACGATTTTCGCCATCCGGTCGCGCAGATTCGGCGGGATCACCTCCGGGACGATGAACGCCTTCTGCCGCCGCAGCTTGTACGGGTTGCGGAACTCGAATCCGAGCACGCCAAGGATGTAGCGGGCGATGTACCAGGTCGCCTGCGGGTTCCAGCCATGGGCGATCTTCACCACCACGCCGAGGCCGTCCGGGTACTCGGGGTGCTCGATGGAGAGGCCGAGGAGGCCGTCTGCCCCTTCCTTGGCGAGCACGCGGCCGCCACAGGCTTTGAGCACCGTGGAATCGAGTCGATTGAACCCACCGATCAGGTCGGGGTGATCGATCATCGCGTTCCAGATCCAGTCGCGGTCCTTCTCCGTGACGAGGTTCGCGAAGAGCTTCGCGAGATCGGTCACGGTCATCGAGACCGTCGGCAGACCGCAGCCGTCCTTCGCGATCGTCCCTCTCTTCCAGTCCGGCCCGAGGACGCCCTCGAGGTAGCTCAGGTACTCCTGGAAGAACGGGTGGTGCGGCCAGACGTAGCCGACGCGGCGCCAGCCGCGGAGCTTGCAGCCGCGGAGAATCGCGGCGTGCTCGCCGGAACAGCAGTGATACCAGCGGCGGGGGCGGCGGACCTGACGTCCAAACTGCACGAGCGGGACGTCGAGCGGCGTCTGCATGAGGCCCCACTCGCCTTCGCGAAGGATCGAGCGCGCTGCGGCGACATGCTCGGCGTCGCCGTTGTGCGAGGCGACGGAGATGGCCTGCTGCTCGCCCGTGAGCGCCGTCGCGAAATCCTTCGCGAAGACCTTCATCATGATCGGCTTGACCATCGAGCGCCCGTAGACCTCGACGTTTCCGCCGAAGGAGTAGAGCAGGTTCTTCCCTGTCACCCACGACACCGCGCCGTGGATCGTGTTCTCGGCGACGCCGTTGCGGCGGTATTCGACCAGCGGCTGCCAGTTCGGCATCGCACGGGCGAAGTTCGGGGCGGCGGCTTCGTCGAACTGCGCGGTGACTTGGTCTTCCTTGACTGGCATGGGTTGTCGTCGGATCGAGTCTCAGAGTCTCATAGTCGCAGAGTCTCAGAGGAGCGCTTTCTTCGAGACTCTGAGACTCTGAGACTCTGAGACTCTGAGACTCTGAGACTCTGAGACTCTGAGGCCGTGAGACTACATGTTCGGAGCGACCCGCTCCATGAAATCGCGCATGTTCTTCATGACCCTCGTCGAGTCGTGATTATTGAAGTCGAACCAGAGCATGAGCCGGTCGTCGGGATGGAAGCGCTCCTCCATCTGGGCGGCGATCGTCTCCGCATCGCCGACGAGGGCGTTGTTGGTGGCGCGGCGCACTTTCTCCTCGTCGAGCGTTCCTTCCAGCGCGCGCCAGTAGTTGGACAGCGCATCGCGCGCCTCGTCGGCGGCTTTCTTCGGATCGTCGTTGATGAACACGAGCACCGTGCGCGGCATGAGCCGGCGCTGCCAGGGGCCGCCGTCAGGATGGTAGTGCTCGCGCATGCGGATGTTCGTTTGCTCGATCTCGTCGCCGGGCGTGATCGAGAGGTTGAACACGCCCACGGGAAGGATCGTGTTGGCGAAGATCTGCGTCGCCGGATCGTGGGAGCCGATCGAGAGGCGCAGCAGGTCCATCCGCGATTCCTGCGGCACGACCTTGAGGTTCGGAAAGCGCCAGCGCGGCTCGAGCGGGACCTCGTCGATGGACCGGCCGTACGCGTCGAGGACTCGCTGCCAGTCGGGGTCGGTGCGGAAGTCCGCGCGCTTCATCGACCGCTGCGCGATCCTGTCCGAGCTGAGAGTCTCGCCGTTCAGGAGGCGCAGGAAGATCTCCGTCGCCTCCTCGAAGATCTTGTTCTTCACCACCGGCCAGGCGGCTTCCTCGACGGCATTCCGGGGCACGATGCCGTACGGAACGTTGATGAACGGAAAGCGTCCCGACGCGAAGCCGATGGTGAGGATGCGCTTCTCGCCGGGGTCGAGGCCGTGCAAGGCGAGGAAGGTCTTGATCCGCTCGGCCGCCGCGATCGGACCGCCGTTGCAGAGGATGTTCATGATGGCGGAGCCGATGCCGATGCGCTTCGTGCGCGCGAACACGCGGTGAGCGAGCTGGAGGATGTCGGTGTTCAGCCCGATCTCGCCGACGAAGTGCTTGATCACCGCTCCCGGATTGGTCTTTTGGACCTCGGTGGACAGGTGGCTCTCCGCGACCCACGCCGTGCCGAAGCCCAGCTCGTCCGCGAGCTCGATCTGCTCGAAGAAGTTCTCGAACATCACCCGCTCGCTCGGCAGGTAGCCGTGTACCTCGGTCTGACAGATGGAAAAGAAGATGTCGAGCTCCATGGAGGCGACAACGATAATCGACGGGTCGTCGAGTCGTCGAGTCACGAGACTCAAGTCTCAAAGTCTCAAAGTCTCAAAGTCTCAAAGAGCGTGTTGGCCGCCCTCTTTGAGACTTTGAGACTTTGAGACGTTGAGACTAGACTCGACGACTTCACTGTCGCAATGAAACGTCGCCTCCATCCCTGCATCGCGCTCGTTCTGCTCGTCGCCTGCGCGACCAGCTCCCTCCGCGTGCTCGACGCTCGCGGCTACGAACGTTCCGTCGCGCGCGATCCGGAAATGCGCCTCGTCGACCTCGAGACGCTCGGAATTCCTCTCGACATTCGCTACGCGACGCCGGACAACTTCATGAAGCAGATCCTCTATCCCTCAGCGAAGGCGTATCTGCGCGTGCCGGCGGCGCGCGCTCTCGCTGAGGTCCAGCGCGAGCTCGCCGCGCGCGGAGTCGGGATCAAGGTCTTCGACGCCTACCGGCCGTACGCCGTGACCGTGGCGATGTGGGAGCCGATTCAGAATCCCGACTACGTTGCAGACCCGAAGAAAGGCTCACGGCACAACCGTGGGGCCGCGGTCGATCTCACGCTCATCGACCTGAAGTCCGGCGCGGAGCTCGCGATGCCGACCGGCTACGACGACTTCACCCCTCGCGCGGCCCAGGACTTCAGCGACCTGCCGGCGGACGTGCTCGCCAACCGGGCGCTCTTACGCGAGGTGATGACGAAGCACGGCTTCGACCCGCTGCCGTCGGAGTGGTGGCACTTCGACTTCCGAGGATGGGAGAAGTTCGACCTCCTGAACGTGGCCTTCCACGAAGCTTTCGCGATTCGGCGGGTTCTGGCTACGCACCGGTTACTGGCTACCGGCTCTGGCCACTGGCCGCTGCTCACGCCAGAAACAGATCGCCGGCGCTCACGGCGAGCGTTCCGCTGGGGGTGTTGAGCACGGCCCGCCCCTGCTCGTCGATCCCCGCCCAGGTGCCGTCGATCGTGCGGTCGCCGACGACACAGTGAATGCGGTCGCCGGACTCGTGCACGGCGAGGGCGCGCCATTGTCCGAGTACCTGATCGTGGTCGAATGGATGCGAGAGCTGTTCGTCGATGTGCTCGACGAAAGCGGCCGTGGCGGTTTCGATGCCGCCGAAGTTCCGGGGGGAGACCTCGCTGATGGCCACCGCGTTGGGGCGCTCGTCGTCCTTCACCGGCTCCACGTTGACGCCGGTTCCGATGAGCAGGTAGACGCGCTCGTCCTGTACCCGCGCCTCGATGAGGATTCCGGCGATCTTGCGACCGTCGACGAGGATGTCGTTCGGCCATTTGATGCGCGCATCGATTCCGAACGTGTCCCGCAGGTACGTGGCCACGATGTTCGCGATCGCGAGCGGCACGAGGGGAAGCTCGTGCAGGGGGCGGGAGAGCAGAGTCGTCGCGTAGATGCCCTTGCCCGCGGGCGAAGACCAGCTCCGGTCGTTGCGCCCCCGGCCCGCGAACTGCTCTCTGGCGATGATCATGGCCTGCGGCAGCGAGAGCTCGTTCTCGATGCACTCGCTGACGATGCGTCGCGCAATGAGGTTCGTCGACGCCACGCGCGGGATGACGGCGAGGCTCTCGATCGTGCGGAGACGCGAGACGATGCTGGTATCGATCACTGGTTCTGCTGAAGCTTCTCAAGTCTAGCGCGCAACTCGGCCTGGCGCGCCCGGGCGCCGGCGATGATGTTCGCGGGAGCGTTCGTCGTGAACTGTTCGTTGGCGAGCTTCGCGTCGAGTCCGGCGAGCTCCTTGACGGCCTTCTCGATCTCGCGGCGCACCCGGTCGAGCTGCTCCTGCGAGACGACCTTCTCCGGAAACTCGATGGCGATCTGGAATCCTTCGACCACGTCGTGGTGCGCGCCCTCCGGCTCCTGTCCCTCCACCGACACTTCGTCGAGGCGCGCGAGCTCGAGGAGCAGATAGGCGTAGTCGCGGAAGAAGTTCGAGTCGCGAGGATCGTTCCCGCGAATGTAGAGCTTGAAGCGATCCTTCGGGGTGAAGCCGCGCTCCGCGCGCACGTTGCGCACGGTGGTGATGATCGCCTTCACCGCGCTCAACAAACGCTCCGCCTCCGGATCCTCGAGCACCTCCTCGGAGACTGGGTACGGCGCGATCATGATCGACGGCTCCACTCCGCCCAGTTTTTGCCAGATCTCCTCGGTCACGAACGGCATGAACGGATGGAGGAGACGCAGGGAACGATCGAGCACTTCGAGAAGCACTCTCTTGGCCAGCGCGCGATCGCCGTCGGAGCCGTGGCGTCCGAGGAGGACCGGCTTCGCCATCTCGATGTACCAGTCACAGAACTCGTGCCAGAAGAACTTGTACAACGTGCCGGCGGCTTCGTCGAAGCGGAACAGCGAGAGCTGGCGGTTCACCTCCGCGGTCGCGCCGTTCAGTCGCGAGAGGATCCAGCGCTCGACCGTCCGGAGGTTGTCGCGCTCGATCGGACCGGCGTTTCTGAGCTCGACGTCGAGGTGCATCATCGCGAACCGCGACGCGTTCCAGATCTTGTTCACGAAGGCCGAGTAGCCGGCGATGCGCGACTTGCCGAGGGGGATGTCGCGGCCCGTGGTGGCGATGGCGAGCGTGAAGCGGAGCGCGTCCGCGCCGACCTCGTTCACCACGTCGAGCGGGTCGATGACGTTGCCCGTCGTCTTCGACATCTTCTGGCCCTGCTCGTCGCGCACAAGACCGTTGAGGTACACCTGACTGAACGGCGCCTTGCCGGTGAAGCGGAGGCCGAACATGATCATGCGCGCGACCCAGAAGAAGAGGATGTCGAAGCCGGTGATGAGCGTGTCGGTCGGATAGAAGACGTCCAGGTCGGGCGTCTCCTCCGGCCAGCCCATCGTCGAGAAGGGCCAGAGTCCGGAGGAGAACCAGGTGTCGAGAACGTCGGTCTCCTGCGTGACCGCTGCACCGCACTCGGGACACCGCGGCGGGTCGTCCATCGACACGGTCGTGTGGCCATTCGGGCAATGGAACGCGGGGATGCGATGCCCCCACCAGAGCTGGCGCGAGATCGTCCAGTCGTGGATGTTCTCCATCCAGTTGAAGTACGTTGATTCCCACGACTGCGGGGTGATCCGGACCGCGCCGCCGCGCACCGCTTCGATGGCCGGCGTAGCGAGCGGCTCGATCTTCACGAACCACTGCCGCGACACCATCGGCTCGACGTCGGAGTCGCACTTGCCGTGGACGCCGACGTTGTTCACGTGGCTCTCCACCTTCGCCAGATGACCCTGCTCGCGAAGCCTCTCCACGACCTTCCGGCGCGCTTCGAAGCGGTCGAGTCCCGCGAGCTCAGCGCCCGCGGCGTCGGTCATGCGACCGTCCTCGCCGATGACCTGCATCTGGGCGAGGTTGTGTCGCTTGCCGGTCTCGTAGTCGTTCTTGTCGTGCGACGGTGTGACCTTCACGACACCGGTACCGAACGTGGGATCGACGAGGATCGCGTCCCCCACGATCGGGATGCGGCGGTTGGCAATCGGAAGGATGGCCTGCTTCCCGATCAGATCCTTGTAGCGCTCGTCGTCGGGATGCACGGCGATTGCGGTGTCGCCGAGCATGGTCTCGGGGCGCGTGGTCGCAATCGTCAAGCGGCGATCGTCGAGCTCCACGTCGTAGTCGATGTACCAGAGGCTCGCGTTGCGCTCCCGGAACTCCACCTCGATGTCCGAGATGGCGGTGCGGCAGCGCGGGCACCAGTTCACCATCGCGACGTCGCGATAGATCAGGCCGTCCTCGTACAGCTTCACAAAAACGGTGCGCACCGCACGCGAGAGCCCTTCATCGAGCGTGAAGCGCTCGCGCGTCCAGTCGCAGGAGGCGCCGAGGCGGGTGAGCTGGTCCTTGATCTCGGTGGAGTGCTGTTCCTTCCACTCCCAGACCTTCTCCACGAACTTGTCGCGTCCGAGCTCGAAGCGGGAGATGCCCTGATCGGCGAGCTTGCGCTCCACGACCATCTGCGTGGCGATGCCGGCATGGTCGGTGCCGGGCAGCCAGAGGGTATTGAAGCCGGACATCCGCTTCCAGCGGACGATGATGTCCTGCAGTGTATTCACGAGCGCGTGGCCGATGTGCAGGCGCCCGGTGACGTTCGGCGGCGGGATGACGATCGAGAACTTCGGACGCTCGCGGTCGACGACCGGCGTGAAGTAGCCGCCCTCCTCCCAGGCGGAGTAGATGCGCTGCTCGAATGTCGACGGTTCGTAACGAGTTGCGAGTTCTTCTTTCATGGCAAAGGTCGAAAGGAGAGGCATGATATCAGTGGGTCGGTGGCCCACGGCCGTGTTGCACGCGCGGCGTGAACCCCTCGAAATGCACGCTCGCGCACCTGTGTTGCGTACCACCCGAATGGCACGGCCCCGCCGCATCTCCATCCTCCTGTTCCTCGCCTTGCTGATCTCGATGGTGTGGGTGTCGTGCGGGCGTGAGCGACCTGGCAGTGGCGGAACCGAGGCAACCGGCAGCGGGCCAGTCATCCTCATCTCCATCGACACCTTGCGGGCCGACCATCTGCCCGTCTACGGCGCGACCGGCGTCGAGACTCCCCACATCGACGCACTGGCCAGGGACTCGATCGTGTTCGAGAACGCTTACGCGCACGTGCCTCTGACGTTGCCGTCGCACGTGACGATGCTCACCGGTCTTCTGCCGGCCGAGGCCGGCGTTCGGAGCAATCTCGGATACCGATTCGACGCCGCGGCTCATCCGACGATCCCGATGCTGCTCAAAGCGAACGGGTACGCGACGGGTGCGGCGGTCTCCGCCTATGTTCTTCGTGGTGCGACCGGTCTCGGTGCCGCCTTCGACCATTACGACGACCGGATGGACCGGTCCTCTACCCATGCCGCGCTCGGAGATGTCCAGCGCTCCGGCAGAGCTACGGTGGCTGCTGCACTTCAGTGGATTCGGTCGCGGGGTGATCGGCCGTTCTTTTTCATGCTGCACCTATTCGAGCCGCACGCGCCGTATTCGCCTCCCGAGCCGTTTCGCTCGCGCTACGCGGCGAACCCCTACGACGGCGAGATCGCTGCCTCCGATGCGGATGTAGGTGAGCTCATCGGCGCTCTCCGGGCGAGCGGAATCTACGATCGGGCGACGATCATTCTGGTCTCCGATCACGGCGAAGGTCTCGGCGACCATGGCGAGGCCCAGCATGGAATCTTCCTGTACCGCGAGGCGATCCACGTTCCTCTGATCCTGAAGCTGCCTGGCGGCGAGATGAGCGGGAAGCGTGCCGGTACTCCTGTTCAATTGGCGGACATTCTCCCTACCGTCGCAGAAATCGCCGGTTTCGCGGTTCCGCCTTCCGCGAAGGGCCGATCGCTGGTGGCGATTGCGAAAGGCGATGTCCCCGCGGGGCGCCGTATCCTCAGCGAGACGATGTATCCGCGCATTCATCTCGGCTGGAGCGACTTGGTTTCGCTCATCGACGCAACCCACCACTACATCGACGCGCCCCGGCCTGAGTTGTACGACCTCGAGCGCGATCCGCGGGAAACGCGGAACGTGTTGGCGGACAATCGCCGCGTCTATGCATCGATGCGCGCCGAGGTCCTGACGCACGATCGCTCGCTGACCGCGCCGGTGAACGTCGACCCGGAAGAGGCGGCGAAGCTCGCCGCACTCGGGTATCTCGGCTCGTCGAGCACCGCCGCGGCGGGCTCCAAGTTGCCGGATCCGAAGGATGGCATTCAGGATCTCGAGCGCATCGACGCGACGAGCAGGCTGACTGCCCAGGGGAAATACCGCGAGGCCGTCGCTGTCCTTCGTGAGGTGCTGGCGCGCAATGAATCGTACGCGGACGCGTGGACGCGTCTGGCCAAAACACTCGAGGACATGGGGCGCCCCGAGGAGGCGCTCGAAGCCTACAAGAAGACGATGGAAGTGGCTCCAATGCTCGCACCGGGAACGGCGTTGTCGATGGCCGAGGTCTATCTGCGCACCGGCCGCTTCGACGACTCGATCCGTCACGCAGAGCTTGCGCTCGGCGTCCATCCGGCGACCGCGAGAATGGCCATTGCTCAGGCGCATCTCGCCAAGAGGGATCTGGACGCCGCTGAGCGCGAAAGCTCCGCGCTGCTGAATGATCCTGAGAGGCGGAACGACGCGACGGTGCTGCTCGCTCAGGTCAGGATCGCGGCTCGCCGCCTTTCCGAGGCCCTCCAGCTTCTGGATGAAGTCGAGCGGCAGACTTCCGGCACCGGCGAGACCGTTCCACCGAACTACTGGTTTGCCCGGGGAGACGCGGTGGCACGGCTCAATCGACTGCCGGAGGCGGAGCAGGCATTCGAGGAAGAGCTTCGTATCTATCCGAAGAACCGGGAGGCGTATGTCCGCCTGGCCGTTCTGCAGTTGCTCGCCGGGCGCGATGCGGAGGCGCAACGGACATTCGATCGGATGATTCGCGCGAACCCGGAGCCGTCGAGCCGCGTGCTGGTCGAGGATACCCTTCGGACGCTGCGGAAGGGCGGAGGCGCATGACGGCTCAACTCCGTCTGTCGCTCGTCGTGCTGCTATCCGCGTCCCTGACGTTCTGTGGGGCCAGGGAGCAGACCGCGCCGTCCTCACAAAACGTTCCGGTCTTCATCATTTCGATCGATACGCTTCGGTCGGACCGTCTTCCCGTGTATGGGTACACCAAGGGATCGACGGCTGCTCTGGACGCATTCCGGCGTGACGGCATTCTCTTCGAGCATGCCTACGCTCATGTCCCGCTGACGCTCCCCTCTCACGCGTCATTGTTCACGGGAAGGCTCCCCTACGAGCACGGCGTCCGGAACAACCTTGGCTATACGCTGGGAGCGTCCGAGCGCACCATCGCGGCCATTCTGAAGACGGCCGGTTTCGAAACGGGCGCGGCGGTTTCGTCGTATGTATTGAGAAAAGAAACCGGAATTGCGGCCGGCTTCGATTTCTTCGACGATTACATGACCCACTCCCCGCTGGAATCGGCCACGTCGTGGCAGCGGGACGGCGACGTGTCGCGCCAGGCTCTGACGAAGTGGCTCGCGTCGGCGAAGAGCTCGAAGGTGTTTGGATTCCTTCACATTTACGAGCCGCACAGTCCCTACACGCCGCCGCCGCCGTATGACGCAAACCCCGACTCGTACGACGGCGAGATCTCGTATGCCGACGCAATCGTGGGACGCTTTCTCGGCGACCTGAAGAGTCGCGGTCTCTACGATTCCGCGCTGATCGTGATTCTCTCCGACCACGGCGAAGGGCTGAACGATCACGGGGAGAAGGAGCACGGTCTCTTTGTCTATCGCGAGGCGATCCAGGTCCCGCTGCTCGTGAAGCTGCCCGGTCAGCGGAGAAGTGGGGAGACGATCTCCGGACCGGTGGCGCTCAGTGATGTACCGGCCACCATTCTGGAGGTCGTGGGTCTGGACGATCCTGTCCCGGGAGTCAGCCTGCTGGCGCCGGCGCCGTCCCACGAGCGTTCTGTCTACAGTGAGAGCTACTATCCACGTCTCCAGTATGGCTGGAGTGAGCTGAGGTCTTTCGTCACGGCGGATGTTCACTATATCGACGCTCCCCGTGTCGAGCTGTACCGGCACCGGCAGGACACGGCGGAACGGCAGAACGTCGCGCCGGATCATCGGCGCCAGGTCGCGTCATTCCGTGCCGAGTTGCGTGCCCTCGACGTCGCGCATCCATTTGCCGAGCCACGTCTTGCCGACCCGGAGGACGCGAAGAAGCTCATGGCCCTCGGCTATGTAGGCTCGAGCGCGAGCGTATCCGGGAACCTGCCGGATCCCAAAGACAAACTGGACGTGCTCCGGACGTTTGGCTCGGCGAACGATCATTTCCGGCTCGGGCGGTTTGCACAAGCGGCCGCCGAAATGGAAGTGCTGATGCGCGAGAACCACGACTTCACGAGCGGGTGGGGGTTGCTGGCGCAGTCGTATCGAAAGCTCGGGCGTCACGATCTCGCGCTGGAATCACTGCGTACGCAGATGAACCAGACACCCGGAAACGCCCAGGTCGCCCTTGCGATCGCTGACCTTCTCATGGAGATGAAACGATACGACGAAGCGCGCGAGCATGCGCTGCTGGCGGCGAAGGGGGGTGGAGCGTTCGTTCACGAGACGCTGGCAATGATCGCCATTGCCGCCAATGACCTTGCCACCGCCGAGCGGGAAGCGAGTACCAGCCTCGAACAGGAGCCGGATCGCATCCAGCCCCTGATGCTCTTGTCGCAGATTCGGAGGCAGCAGGACGACTTCAGGGGGGAACTGGCGCTCCTGGAGCGGGCGAAAGACGTCGTCACGCGCCGGCAGCTGCCGCCGATCCGCGATCTGGAGCTTCGTCGCGGCGAGGCGCTCCTTCGTGCACGGCGTACAACCGACGCCGAGCAGGCCTTCCGGAACGAAACGAGGACATTTCCGAGAAACCTGCACGCGTGGGCGAGCCTCGCGCTCGTCGTCGGAGCACAGGGCCGCCGGAACGAGGCGCGCAATGTCGTCGCCGAAGCGATCGAGCGCAACCCGGGTCGTGAGGCGCATCGACTCGGCGTGGAAGTGTTGCGCACGATGAAGGACGACCTAGGCGCTCGCGAGCTGGCGTCGCGTAAACCGTTCTAAGCTCTTGACAATAGCTTGCGTGTCGGATAAAGGCATGCCGGCAATCCGGAAGAATGTGGGGGCTTCAGGACGAAGCCACTCTCGACGTCGGAGCGTTGTTTGTCACGCTTGCGGAGCAACGTCGCCACCATAGCCCGTTTCGTCACGAGCACGATCATTGGGTGAACACGAAACAGGGTCACGCATCACATCTCTTGGTGAGCGCCCCGCGTTGCCGGTTGTTGTTGATCCGGTCACCTAAGCGTCACCGGCGCCATCCGAGAGCTCTTCGCCAAACCGGATCGGATCTACAAAGCATTGAAGCCGGTCGCATGCGTTTAGATCGGATGTCCTATCAACCCAGTGGCTTACAGTTCCGGCGACACGGTGTACATCGTGCTTGAGAGGCACATGTCTTCATTGTGTCGAAGAGTAACTAAGGAGGCTGAATGCGCTTTGGTAAACGTTTCATAGCAATCGCTGCATTGCTCGTCCTGGCCATGCCGCTCGCTGCCCAGACCTTGGGCAGTCTCACCGGTACGGTCACGTTCGACAATGCACCGCTCCCGGGAGCGACGGTGACGATCTCATCGCCTGCGCTGCAGGGCACGCGGACCACCACGACCGACGTCAACGGGAACTACAACTTCTCCGCAATCCCGCCGGGCCAGTACCAGGTCGCGTTCTCGATGGAGAGCATGGAGTCGGCAAGCGTTCCGGCGCGCGTCACGCTCGGTGGCACGTCGCGCGCGGACGCGACCCTGCGGTTTTCCGCCGTCGCCGAGTCCATCACGGTCACGGCCTCGGCTCCCGCCGTTCTCGAGACGACCGAGGTGCAGACCAACCTGCAAGCGGAGCTCGTCGAGGAACTGCCGATCGGCCGCACGATCCAGGCCTCGATCACGCTCGCGCCTGGCGTCACCAACAACGGTCCGGGCGGTAACCTCGTCGTCGGCGGTGGTTACGCCTACGACACCCTGTACGTGGTCAATGGTGCCGTCACCAATGAGAACGTCCGTGGCCAGACGGATGACCTCTTCATCGAGGACGCCATTCAGGAAACGACGGTCATGACCGGCGGCATCTCCGCCGAGTACGGCCGATTCACCGGTGGCGTGGTCTCGGCGATCACGAAGTCCGGCGGCAACGAGTTCTCGGGCAGCTTCCGGGACAGCTTCACCAATCCTTCGTGGGATGAGACCTCGGATGCCGGCGAGCCGCAGCAGGACAGCACCTTGAACGAGACGTACGAAGCCACGATCGGCGGCCGCATCATCCGCGATCGTCTGTGGTTCTTCGGTGCCGGCCGCAAGGCGGAAATCAGCCTTCCCGGTTTCTTCATCGACGGCGGCGCTCTGCCGGCCCCGGTGCCACGCGATCCAACGATCCTTGCCGACGACCGCTACGAGGTCAAGCTCACCGGCCAGGTCACCCCGAAGCATACCCTCGTGGGCTCCTACCTCAGCTACAAGGTGAACCAGACGCCCCACTGCGCGTTCGGATGCTGGGATCAGACCACCGTCGACGTCGATGGACGCGACGTTCCTCGCGAGATGACGACGGCCCGGTACAACGGCATCATCACCAACAACCTCCTGGTCGAAGCCGGCTACTCGACGCGCAGTCTGGAGTTCGTGGGAAGCGGTGGCAATCACGTCACCACTGACTTCAACGACCCCCGTGACCTGGCCCTCGGCACCTGGGCGTACGACTACACCGTTGCCGGCGGAGCCTGGGGTGCCCCGATCTTCTGCGGCGTGTGCGACGTCGAGTCCCGTGAGAACGAGGCCTGGAACCTCAAGGGCACCTACTATCTCGCCACCCAGAGCCTGGGCACGCATAACATCGTCGCGGGCTACGAGAACTTCGCGGAGTCGCGCTTTGCGAACAACTACCAGTCGGGCAGCAATTTCGATGTGTACGTGTACGCGACAGCGCCCGAGTTCGAGGCCGACGGAACGTTCCGTCCGATCATCAGCGCCGGCGACGTTCTGCGCTGGGTTCCGATCGAGGTGCTCTCGCAGGGCTCCGACTTTGCGACCAACTCGATCTTCGTGAACGACAAGTGGGACTTCAATGACCGTTGGAGCTTCAACCTCGGCCTTCGTTACGACGTCAACGACGGCAAGGACAGCGCCGGGAAGACGATCTCCGACGACAGCAACATCAGCCCACGCCTCGGCGCGACGTACGACATTCTCGGCGACGGCCGTTTCCGCGCTAACGTCACGTATTCGAAGTACGTCTCGCGCATTCAGGAAGGGGTCGGCGGAGCCTCCGGTGGCGGTAACCCGAGCTACTTCTTCTATTACTACGATGGTCCCCAGCTCGGGGGTGTCGGAACTGGTCTGGACTCCTTCGGTGTTCTCGAAGAGCTCTTCAAGTGGTACCTCGGCATTGGTGGCACGAGCAACACCAGCCACCTTGTCGGCGTCACCATCCCGGGCCTCAATACGCGTTTCGACGGCTCGCTCAAGTCGCCGAACGTCGATGAGTTCACCCTCGGACTCGGCGCTCAGATCGGTGCCAACGGCTTCGTCCGCGTCGACTACGTCGATCGCGCGTGGAACGATTTCTATGACGTCCGGACCGCACCGAACGACCAGATCGAGAATCCGATCATCGCGGGCGAGTTCCTCGACTTCAAGACCACCGGCAATACCAACGATATCGAGCGCACCTACCAGGCCCTCCAGGGCCAGTTCAGCTACCGCCTGTTCAACCGCTTCAACCTCGGTGCCTCATACACCTACTCGGAAGCGAAGGGCAACGAGATCGGCGAGACCGCGGGCAGTGGTCCCGTGGCCTCGAACCCCAACTCCTACCGCGAGTACCGCGCCTTCGCGCAGAACAACCCGGTCGGATTCCTTCCGAACGACCAGACGCACCGCGCCCGCATCTGGGCCGGCTACGATCAGGGCCTTGGGATGTTCGGCAAGCTGAACATCACCGTTCTCGAGCGCTTCGACTCCGGGGTGCCCTACTCGGCGGTGGCGAACGTCAACAGCAGTCCGTTCGTAACGAACCCCGGCTATGCCACGCCGCCGTCAACGGTTGCTTACTTCTTCAGCGAGCGCGGCGAGTACCGCGCCGAGGACCTGACCGCGACCGACCTCGCACTGAACTGGACGCTTCCGGTTTCCAGGGTCAGCATCTTCGTACAGGGTGAGATCCTCAACCTGTTCAACGAGCAGGCCGTGGTTGCTCCGAGCGCCAGCATCAGCACGTTCGCCGGCCAGGGCAACACCTTCAATCCGTTCACCGAGACTCCGCGCGAGTGCCCCCGCGGCACCTCGACCTCGCAGTGCGTGGCGGAAGGCTTCCACTGGCGGAAAAACGCCACCTTCGGCGAAGCGACGGCGGCTGCTTCCTACCAGCTGCCGTTCACCTATCGCGCTTCGGTTGGTATCCGTTTCTGAGCTTCATCGCTTCGTGTAGTAACCCCGAAGGCCCCGGCACAGCCGGGGCCTTCAGTCTCTGAAGAAGAAATCGCGCGTGCAGCCCTGCTGTTGAGCGATCACGGTGGACTCTCCGATGCGCCCAATCCCGAAGAGGCTCTCCGCGACCGCTGTGGTGATCGTCATGCTGGCCGCCGGCTGTGGAGGCGAGAAGCCGATCCCCGCCTCGTTCCGGGGCGCACCCGTGATTCTCATCTCGATCGATACGTTGCGCTCCGACAGGCTGCCGGTCTATGGCTATACGAAAGTCGAGACCCCGGCGATCGACGCGCTCGCGGCCGCGGGTATCGTCTTCGAACGCGCGTATTCGAACGTTCCCCTGACGCTGCCGGCCCACGTCTCGATGCTCACCGGCCTTCTGCCTCCCCAGCACGGCGTGAGGAACAACGTTGGCTATCGATATGACGCCAGTAAGCATCCGCCGATCACGGCGATGCTGCGCGGCGCGGGATACGAATCGGCGGCGATGGTGTCGTCGTACGTGTTGCGCGGCAACACCGGTTTCGGAAACGCCTTCGACTTCTACGACGACGCCATCGCCTCCGAGGCGAACGTTGCCCTCGGCAGACTGCAGCGTTCCGGTGCGACGACTCTCGAAGTCGCGAAACCATGGCTCGACCGGAGGAAAGAAGCCCCGTTCTTTCTGCTCTTCCACATCTACGAGCCGCACGGGCCCCACGAAGCGCCGGAGCCTTTCCGCAGCCGCTATGCGGACCCCTACGACGCGGAGGTCGCGGCCTCGGACGACGTCGTCGGAAAGCTGCTCGATCATCTCCGTGCCAGGGGTCTCTACGACCGATCGATGATCATCCTGCTCTCGGACCACGGAGAAGGTCTCGGCGATCACGGAGAGGACGAGCACGGTGTTTTCCTCTACAGGGAGGCATTGCAGGTTCCTCTGATCGTCAAGCTGCCTGATTCCCACCGAAAGGGAGAGCGTGTGGCCGCACCGGTGGGGCTCACGGATATCGCTCCGACGATCGCCTTCGCCGCGGGAATCGAAGCGCCGTCGGGGGGAAGCGGCGTGAATATCCTCGATCCGCACTCCCTGGTCGCGGACCGCCCGATCTACGCCGAGACCTTGTATCCCCGCATCCACCTCGGCTGGAGCGAGCTCCGGTCGCTGATCGTTGGCTCTCATCACTACATCGAAGCGCCGAAGCCCGAGCTGTATGATCTCCACGCCGATCCTGAGGAGCGGACGAATGTTCTGCGGGACCAGCGGCGTGTCTACGCCGCGATGCGCGAGCGCCTTTCGAAGTACGACACGGCGATGGTTGCGCCGTCCGCGATCGACGCCGAGGAAGCGGCGAAACTCGCCGCGCTCGGCTATCTCGGTTCCGTAAAGAGCGCCGAGGGTCCGCTTCCGGACCCCAAGGACCACATCGCCGATCTGGGAGTCCTGCAGCAGGCGAATCGACTCTCTGCCGAAGGACGGCAGAAGGAGGCCGCCGCCGCCCTGCGGTCGCTCCTGTCGTCGAACCCGCGCTTCACGGATGCGTGGGCAAAGCTCGGAAGCGTCTATGAGGCGATGGGTCAAGACGAGGAAGCGCTCCGCGCCTACGGCGAGGGGATCAAGACATCACCCGTGTCCGCGGCCGAATTCGGACTGTCGATGAGCGGCCTGTACTTGAAGGCGAACCGGTTGAACGAAGCCCGCGAGCACGCGGAGCTCGCCCTCGAGCGCAATCCCGCTGGTGCGCACCAGATGCTGGCCCGGGTTGCGTTGCAGTCGGGCGATCTCGGAGCCGCCGAACGGGAGGTCAATGCCGCGATGATCGACGAGGCCGCGAAGCCGCGCGCCATGGTGACGCTCGCCCAGATTCGGGCGGCTCAAGGACGGTTGCCCGAAGCCGTGCAGGTGCTGGAGCGGACGCGCGAAGAGGCCCGCTCGCGGGAGATGAGAGTCGAGCACCTCGAGCTCGCCCTCGGGGACCTCTATGCGAAAATGGATCGACTGCCGGATGCCGAGAAGGCCTTCCGCCGGGAGATCGAGATGTTCCCCTCGAATCTGACGGCATACTCCAATCTGGGCGTGGTGCTGGTCGTGCAGAAGAAATATGAAGAGGTGGACCCACTCTTCGCCCTTATGGCCAGAAGGAATCCGTCCCGGCGCGCCTATCTCGTTGCCGCCGAGACTTACGAGGTTCTGGGCGACACAGGCACGGCTTCGGAATGGAGGAGGCGCGCGGCCGGTGCGCTGTGATGGCCGACGGAAATGAGCCGATGATCCTCGGAATCGAAACCTCCTGTGACGAGACCTCGGTCGCACTGCTCGAGCGCGACGGCAGCGTGCGCGCGAACCTCATCGCGTCCCAGATCGAGCGCCATCAGCCGTTCGGCGGCGTCGTTCCGGAGATCGCCTCGCGCGAGCATCTCCAGCATCTCTTTCCCCTCGTGGAGCGTGCTCTCGACTCGGCGAACGCGGAGTGGGGAGACGTCGAGAACATCGCCGTCACGGCGGGACCGGGCCTGATCGGAGCACTACTCGTGGGCGTGGCAGGCGCGCAGGGGCTCGCGTATGGATTGGGGATTCCGATCGTTCCGGTGAACCACCTCGAGGGCCACATCTACTCGCCGTACCTGCAGAACGCCGGGCCGGCCACTCCGCTGCCGGCGCGGTTTCTCTCGCTCGTGATCTCCGGAGGTCATTCCGCGATCTATGACGTCCGCGGCTCCGATGTGGTGCGCATCAACCGCACGCGCGACGATGCCATCGGCGAGACCTTCGACAAGGTCGCGAAGTTCATCGGCCTCCCGTACCCGGGCGGCCCGCAGATCGAGAAGCATGGACGGGCAGGCACCGCCGATCCGAAGCGCTTCCCGATGCCCGTGGCGCACTTCAAGGACGAGTCGCTGGATTTCTCTTACAGTGGCATCAAGGCGGGAGCAATCCGGCTCGCACGCGAGCATGGGATCCGCGTCGGCGGCGACCCCGTCGCGCTCGCGGATTTCTGCGCAACGTTTCAGGACGCGCTCATCGCGCAGCTCTTCGATCGACTGGACGCGGTCTGGTCCCGCCTCGAGCTGCCGAAGCCGGGCGAGGTGGCGATCGCGGGCGGGGTTGCCGCGAATGGAGTACTGCGCGAGAGGATGCAGGCATGGGGCAGCGAGCGCGCCGTCATCGTTCGCCTCCCTGAGAAGCGCTACTGCACGGACAACGCGGCGATGATCGCCTTCGCGGGCCTGCGGAAGGGGACGGAATCCGACCCCCGGCGGGTGGTGGTGCGGTCACGAATCGGTTAACCCGCGCGCGGCTGCCTTTCCCCCGAAACCTTTTCGTACCGGCGCCGTCTGACAAAGTGAACGACGAAGCGACGAACGAACGAACGAAACGAACGAAACAGAATTCTCCTACTCTCCTCCTCCTGAACTGACGCCACCGCCGGCCCGCAAGGCCGGCGGTGGTGTTTTAATCACTCCATGCGAATCGTGATTGCTGGCGGAAGCGGGTTCATCGGCGAGCCTCTGGTGCGACACCTCGTCGCCTCTGGGGACGACGTTGCGGTGCTGAGCCGGAGTCCGGCGAAGGTGCAGGCCGGCCGCGGCGTCGCATGGGATGGCAGGACGCAGGGTGAGTGGTCGGAAGAAGTCGACGCCGCCGACGCCATCGTGAACCTCGCCGGCGAGAACGTCGGCGACGGACGCTGGACTGATGAGCGGAAGCGGAAGCTCGTCGCGAGCCGTCTCGATGCCACCGGCGCCATCGTGCAGGCGCTGCGGAATGCGCCGCCGCGGGAGCGCACACTCGTGAATGCGTCCGCGGTCGGCTACTACGGCGTGCGGGGCGACGAGGTGCTCGATGAGAGCGATGCGCGCGGCGGAGGATTTCTCGCCGGCCTGGTCGAGAAGTGGGAAGCGGCAGCTCGCGAGGCGGAGCCTCAGGCGCGTCTCGTCATCCTCCGCTTCGGCGTTGCGCTCTCGCCGGAAGGTGGAGCGCTGAAGAAGATGATGCTGCCGTTCAAGCTCGGCGCGGGTGGTCCGGTGGGAAGCGGCGCGCAGTGGATGTCCTGGATCGACCGGGACGATGTGGTGCGGATGGTGGAGTGGGGGATCGACAACCAGAACGCCCGCGGCATCTATAACGCGACCGCGCCGGACCCGGTTCGCAACCGCGACTTCACTCGCGCGCTGGGCCGCGCGATGCACCGCCCCGCGTTCATGCCCGCGCCGGCATTTGCGCTACGGATCGCCTTTGGCGAGATGGCCGACGAGGTGTTGCTCGGCGGGCAGCGGGTGGTGCCGCGCCGCGCCGAACGTGAGGGCTTCCGGTTCGAGGTCCCCACGCTCGACGCGTCGTTCGCGCGCCATCTTTGAGAGATCCGTAGGCGCTCCGCGCGCCTCAGTTTCTCGACGTGAGCATGTGCCACTCGGGATTCTCCCTCACGTACGAGGGCCGTTTGTCCCGGACGCTGCTCACCGTCGTGTTTACTTCCGAGGCCGTCTCCAGCATGAGCTGGAACTTGCCGAGCATCGTCTTCTGCACGGGCTTCGGCAGGACGCGGAGGTCGTCGACGAGTCGCTGGGCCGCGTTCTCTTCGTCATCGAGCTCCCATGGGGCAATCTGGCGCTCGACCGAGAAGCCGAAGAACTCGGCCTAGGTCAGCCCATACACGCCGAGCATCTTCTTGAGCTGGGCCAGCTTCAACGATCCGATCCGCTGACCGGTCTCGAATGAGCTGATCGTCTTCTCGCCCACACCCGAGAGCCGGGCCACGTCTTTCTGGCTCAGGCCGCGGAGACGGCGGATTTCGCGGAGTTTCAGTACGAGATCCATGGCTTCCTCACCTTTTCCACTACGCACACACCGATCAGAATCTGCGCATCAGGCCCACCACCACACCCTGCACCGCGACGTCTCGGGCAGCGGCGTAGATGGGGCTCATCATCGAGTTCGCCGGCTGCAGGCGAACCTTTTCCCCTTCGCGATAGAGGCGTTTGAGGGTGACTTCTCCGTTGACGTTCGCTACGACCATCTCGCCGTTGTCGGCCCGTTCGCGACGGGCGATGATCACCAGGTCGCCGTCCAGGATCCCGTCATCGACCATCGAGTCTCCCCGTACTTTCAGCACGTAGTTCTCGCCGCGGGTGGTCAGATGTTCGGGAACCGTGATCAGCTCGTCCGACACGTCGACGTCGAGAGGGCGGCCGGCAGCGATGTAGCCGAACAGCGGGAGCTCGCGCGCGCTCGAGCGCTCGTCGCGCCGCGTCTCCCGCCTTTCTTCCTTCTCCTCGACCAGCTCCACTCCCCGCTTCTGGTTCCAGTCGCGGCGGATGAGCCCTTTTTTCTCGAGGAGCGACAGGTGCTTGTACACCGTGCCGTAGGAGGAGAACCCGAAGTGATCGCAGATCTCGCGGTGTGTCGGCGCGATTCCGCGGTCCTTCTGGAACTCCCGGATGAAGTTCAGGATGTCCCGCTGCCTTTCGGTCACATATTTCATTCCGCCCTCACAGGCAAGCAATGTAGGCGGTAATGGGGCGAAAGTCAAGCGTAAGTCAGCGTAAGTGCCTATATACTCCGCCCTCGATATGGCACCAGGGGGAGCCGTTGAGCCTCGATCCGCTGCGCCACACGCCTCGGTCAATCGTCCGAAGCGTGGGCGTCCACACCGCGCGGCCAGCTCGGGTGCAGGGATGGGACGCCGGGCAAAATCCACGAATGAGCCACCCGCAACGCCCGCGGACGCCGATTCACGACCCTGGTACGCCTCATTCCTCATCCAGGCGATCGTGATCTTCGTCGTCACGTTCGTGGCGCACTCGAGCTCTCTCCGCAATCAATATGCGTTCGACGATGAGCTGATCATCCTGCGCAACATTCCGGTGCAGCAGGGGATCAGTGGCATCGGCGAGATCCTCACCACGCACGTCTTTGCGAGTTACTTCGAGTCGGTCGGGGGCGAAGGCCTGGCCGCCAACAAACACTACCGGCCGTTGCCGATCGTCACCTTCGCCATCGAGCAGAGTCTCTTCGGTCGCACTCTCGGCGACGAGTACCGAGCCGTGCGCGCGGAATGGAGCAACCCGGGGGCGGCCGAGCGGCGACCGGGCGAGCTCGAGGCGCGCCTGAACGATGTGGAGCGGGAGATCGAACAGGCCAATCGAGAGATCGCCTTCCATCGCCACCTGATCCAGCTCCTGCTCTACGCCGGATCGGCGGTGGTCCTGCTCCTGTTCATGGGGAAGTGCATCGTGCCTTCTTCAGCGGGTGTCGCGTTCATTGCGACACTGCTGTTCGCACTGCACCCCATCCACACGGAAGTGGTCGCGAACATCAAGAGCCGCGACGAGATTCTGTCGCTGCTCTTCATCCTTCTTACCGGGATCTTCCTTTTCGAATGGGACCGCGCGCGGAAGCGAAGCTCGATGGCTTTAGCGATGGTCTCACTCGCGCTCGCCCTGCTGTCGAAGGAGTACGCGGTCGTGGCTCCGATCATCCTGGGGGCTGCCCTGATGCTCGTGCGCGGCCGCAAGATGCGCGCCGCCATCGTCGCGATCGTCCCGCTGATGATCCTGGTGGGCATCTACGTGATTGCACGACAGTCGTTCGTCGGCGGCGCGGATGCCGGCGATCTCGCCAGTCGAGACATCTTCATCGATCCCTTTCTGAAGCTGCGGACGGGAGAGATGGAGGGGAGCATTCTGGCCACGAAGATCGACATCGTCGATCACTATCTCCGCCTTCTCCTTTTCCCTCATCCCCTTTCCTCGGACTATTCGTACGCAACGTTTGCGTACCAGACGGTTGCGTCGCCCACGTTCCTGCTGTCGCTGCTGATCCACGTCGCGCTGATCGCCCTGACGCTCTACGCCTGGCGTCGTCGTCATATCCTGGCGTTCGCCGGAATCGTGTACTTCGGATTTCTGCTGCTCGTTCAGATCGGCGCCACCATGGGCGAGCGCCTGATCTACCACTCCTCCATCGGATTCGCATTGCTCGTCGGCTGGGCCATCGCCAGGCTCCCGCGACCGGTCGCCACGCTGGTCTGCGTTGCCATCGCCGTACCCTACGGGGTTGCGTCGTTTGCGCGAGATCGCGCCTGGTACGACAACCGGTCTCTCTTCCTGACGGATGTACAGACGGTGCCGCGCAGCGCCATGGTCAACGGCAATGCCGGCGCCGAGATCGTGAATGACGCCTTGGAGCGGATCCGCGACCGGCAGCGCAGCAACCTCCCGCTCACGCCCACGGACCGCGACCTCGTCAAGAAGCGCACTGGCGAGGCTCTCGTCTATCTGCGGCGTGCCGTGAGCATTCACGACCGGCACGTCGGCGCCTGGACCAACGTCGGCATCGCTCACTACTACCGCGAAGAGTGGGAGGAGGCGAGCAAGGCGTTCGCGCGGGCCGCGGCGATCGCTCCGGACCGTCCTGCGTTGCGGCAGTACGCCACGAACTTCCACATGCTGGGCACGGCCATGGCGCGAAGCGGCGATCTGGAGGCGGCGACGGAGATGTTCCGTCGCGCGGTGGCTGCCAGCCCCGCGGATGTTCGACTGCGGACGGACTACGCCACGTCCGCGTTCATGGCCCTTCGGTTCGGCGAGGCGCGCGCCGCGTTCGAGCAGGCGCGGGCGATGGATCCGGCCAACCCGGCGGCGGCCCGCGGAGTCGCAGCCGCCGCCGAGCTCGACCGCCTGACGCGTGCGACGATCGATCGCCCGAACGATCCCCAGGCGTTCGACGAGCTCGCGGCGCTGCTGGCCCGGAATCCACAGCCGGCTTTCGCCGCGGCGGCCGAACGCGCGCGCGCCACGAGCGAGCGCCTGCGCAATTCACGCTAGCCGGCACGGCCGGCAGCGCTGGTCGCTCCGCCTTCCGGCACGTCTCCGATGGGTTCGACGATCGCGGCTTCGGGCGGCGCAGCGCGCCTGGCATCTCTACCGCGCCGACTCCCTAAACCTAGATCTCCGGGGGCCGGCCATACCGAAAAAGAGAACCGGCCTTTCGGCGCGGTTCTCAGGTGCGGTAGAAACGTGAGGCCGTGCCGGCTAGTCGAGCTTGATCGCCTTCTTCGTCTTCTCGCGGCGAGCGCCTTCCTTGGCCTCGTATTCGGACATGCAGCCCCCCTGGTCGACCATGGCGCAGGAGAGGTACTCGCTGATCTCCATGATGACGGCGCGGATGGCCTTGCCGGTGGGAGTCTTCGAGTATTTGCCGAGGTTGCCGCCGAAGCCGCCGCGGTAGAGGCCGACGTTCATGCCGCCGCTGCTCGCGCGGGCTTCGACCGTCCGCGTGAACTCGACGTCGCCCGTCGTCGTGTCGATGACACGCAGGTCGACGGCCATGTAGGCGTCCTCCTTTTTGCCGCCGAGGCTGACTCCGCGGAAGCTGACGCCGCCGCCCGTGCCGGCCGTATTCGACTCGAATGCGGAGAGCGTGGCGACGACGAGATACTGCGCGCCGGTGAGTTTGCCGATCTTCGCGCCGGTCTTCTTGTTGACGCGGCCGGAGTCGGCGAGGTCCTGTTCGTCGAGGACCGCGGCGAGCTTCTCGCGCTCGACCATCTTGAACTTGCCCGTGCCCGCCAGTTCGTTCGTGAGCATGCCCGCGAGATCGCGGCCCACGCCGCCGTACCACCATCCAGCCGACGTCTCGTTCCGGAACTCAGACACGGCCATCGTCGGCTTGTCCGCCGCCATCACAGTGCCGGCAATGAAAATCAAAAGAAATGCAACCGCAGTCTTGAAACGCATTTGTCCCCCGTTTTGAGTTGAACCGATCAACCGATTCGCCTGATGAACATAGGGCGAAGACGGCAAGTGTACCGTGATCCGGCTCACGATCTCAGTGGCCGGCCTCGCCTTCGAAGGCAAGGAAAGCCGAATCCCACATTTCCACTCGATTTCGCCCACGATTCTTCGCCGTGTACAACGCCCGGTCGGCGCGCTCGATCAGTCCTGCCGGACTGAGTGCGTCGCCGTCATCGGGCGAGTCCATTCCGGCGATGCCGATCGACGCCGTCACAGCGATCGACGTCTCGCCGCACGGCAGCTCTGTCGATTCGAGCCGGCAACGGATGCGCTCCGCGACGGTGGTCGTGTTGCCGGTCTTCGTCTCCGGAAGCACGATGCAGAACTCCTCGCCCCCGTAGCGTCCGGGTACGTCGTACACGCGGCAGCACTCGCGCAGCAGCTTGCCGATTCCCTGCAGAACGTGATCGCCCGCGGAGTGTCCCCAGGTGTCGTTGATCCGCTTGAAGTGATCGATGTCGAGCATCAGCAGCGACATCGGCGAGCCGTGCCGCAGCGCTCGATTCATCTCGCTGTCGATCTTCTCCATCACGAACCAGCGGTTGTACAGCCCGGTCAGCGCGTCGCGAGACGACACCTCGGACAGCAGCCGGTTCTTCACGACCAGGTCGAGGTTCTCGCGCTGCAGGCTGAGCATCCGGTGCTCGAGCTCCTCATAGCGGGCCTCGCTCTCCTCGACGAGCCGCAGCACGTCGAACATCTCGTGGATGATGCAACGCTCGGCATCGCCGAACGGGCGGCCGTCCGTCGCGACGATCGACACGCGCGGCATCGGCAAACGCACGGCGAACGCGTGGCCTTGCTCGGACATGTGGCTGTCGACGAGCTGCAGAGGTCTGCGCAACAACTCGGACAGGGGGACGAGGATCCGCGTCGCGGCGGACTCGAACGATTCCATACAACTCACCTTGTTTCGAGAACGGCGTGAAGTATAGCGATCGCCGAAACCGCGGCCAACCGGCAATGATGGAAGTGGGTGCCGTCCGGCAGAAACCGGTGTCATCCTGAGCCGGAGAATGGCGTTGCCGCCATGGGAGAGGTGATGAAGTTCCGGCTCGTTTTGTTGATTGAGTGGATTGGACTCATATGCTTGCGTAACTTGTTGATTCTACGACGCCTTAAATGTACTTCATTAGAAGCTGCGTAGACAGCGAAGGATCTTCCAGCACGCAACGGAGAAGGTCCGTCGCCGCGCTCCGCCGGCTCAGGATGACACCCTCATGGAAGCAACGGCTAATGCGTGCATTAGCAGCTAGGCTTCTAGGAGTCTGCGCGGCAGAAATGTCAGGCGCGCTGCGCCGCTCGAAGCCGCGACTCTTGAATGCATCCGAGACGTGCCGTGAGGCGGAGCAACCAGCGCCGCCGGCCGTGCCGGCTACGTTCTCTGCTCCACTTTGAACTTGTTGACGCCCGCCGTGATCTCGTCGCCGGACTGCACCTTCGTGTTCCGCGCCGGAAGCGTGTTGAGAAACGTTCCGTTGCGGCTGCCGAGGTCACGGACCCGGACCGCGCCGTCTTCGTCGCGAAGCAGCTCGAAGTGACGGCGGGAGAGGAACTCGTCCGGCACACGCACGTGACCCTCACGTCCGACGACCAGTCCGGTCGACGGAATCTCGAACTCCTGTCCGACGAGCGGCCCTTCGACGCACACGAGAACGACGCGCGATGGCTCCTGTGCCGTGCGCTGCGCATGGAGTTTCTCCGCGAGCGCCGATTCGTCGGTGATCGTCGCGGCGTCGAGAGAAATCGGCTCGACCGGCAATCCGATCTGGTCTGTCGGCTCGATGCTCACGAGGGCGGAGCCGACGCGCAGCAGATGGGTGCCGTTCTCGAGGATCGCCTCCTCGATCGGACGGCCGTCGAGGAAGGTGCCCATGTGCGAGTCGGCGTCACGCACGACCAGCTGATCGCCGCGCACGAAGATCGAACAGTGACGGATCGACAGCTCCGCCTCATCGAGCTCCACGTGACACGCCTTGCGCCCGATCCAGAGCGGATGCTCGTAGATCGTAAAGACCGT
>CAZLGP010000196.1:0-4310 GCA_964558905.1 uncultured Thermoanaerobaculia bacterium
TGCTGGGACATCGTCGAGGAGCGGCGGCGCAGCAGACGGCCCGCCGCCGCCGCAAAGAACCTACGGTTTCAGCTCTGACACGACACTAGTACTAGTGTCGTGTCACCAGGACGACCTTCACGTTCGAGTCATCGAGGACAAGACGTGGGTCGATCTCCCACAAAAGACGGTCATATCCGGGAAAGCTGTCTTTCAGGTGTGCGTAATCCATTCCATTCGTCGAGATGGCATTTACGCGCGCACCGGCTAGCTCTCTGGTGACGTGGACCAGCCAGTCCGACGGCGAGTCGAACTCGTGAACGAGCGGCAAGTAATAAGAAGTGTAGAAGCCCGCGTCGGTAAAAGCCGTCAGAAGATCAACGCGCGGCGATTCGACGATCAGGCCACTGCGTAGGCCGAACCGTGTGGCGGTGGCGAGCAGTGACGCAAGCATCTTGTTGGCATTGCCGGCCTCCAGATTCTTGATGTCCAGCCAGAACTGCCGCTGCGGCACGTTTGCATGGGACGAGAAGTACTCATCGAGCGAGAGCCCCGACGGCGGCTCGGGAGGATGGTGTACGTCGAATGTTCCCGCTTCCACGTCGAACACGAGGTCGATCTCAAATCCGCCGAAGTCGTCGATGAGGGTGGCAAGCCGAGTCGTGGAGTTCACGCGATGGGCCCATATCCGACTTGGAAAGTCCCGTTGACCTGCGGGGTGAAGAGTACGGCTCTCCTCTCTCGTCCACCCTTTCCGCCAAAGATCGTAGTTGCGGTCGGCGACGCGCCGTGGCGGAGGCTCGTATGTGACGGCAAATACCGATCGCTCGGGTCGAAAGCCGGGAGTTTGAATATCGGCTAGATCCAGGATGGTGTGAATCAACTGATCGGTTCCGACCGGTCGATCCTCGATGCCCGGCCGCGAAAGCATGTCTCCGAACGCCGGGCTGACCCACGCAATCAACGGAATCTCGAGCATGTAAGGCGACCATCGAAACTCCCCGTGGCCCAGGTATGAATCGACGTGTTTGACCTCTTCGCCGTGGTCCGACACGTAGATGAACGCGGCTCTCGCGTCCAAGGCTCGTCGCCGGAGCGTCGTCAGCAGGTGGCTGACAACATAATCGTTGAAATGCACCGCGTTGTCATACTCATCGATCGCGTCCCGATCATCCGCGTTGCGCACATGCGCATACGACTCCGGCAACGGCGATCGCGCAGTGAAGGGGGCACGCATCTTGGGATATCGTCTCGCTGCCGGCAGGTGCGTGCCCATGAGGTGAACGACAATGAGCTTCTTGGACGCATCGTCGGCAAGTGCCCGCTCGAATGGCACAAAGAGCACGTCATCGTGCGGAGGGTTCGTCCTTGACCCGATACTGGAAAAGTTGGCAGTATCCGCGCGACTCGCAAAGGCGGTGGTCCACGTGTCGTAGCTACCGAACACGAGTTGGTTCGAGAGCCACCAGGTCTTGAAACCCGCCTTGCGGAAGATCGTCAGAAGATCGGGGGCGCCCCGCCAGGCTTCAGGCCGTTCGGCGTCCGCAAATGTCAAGAGCTTCTTCAGGACCGGGATGGTGTGCGAATGTGGGGCGACGGCGTCGCCAAAGACCAGGAGGTCCCGGCGCATCGCTACAAGATTCGGCGTGGTGGGTCGCGTGTATCCATAGATCTGCAGATTGTGTCGCGTTGTGGATTCGCCGATCACGACGACGTAGGTCTCCGGCGTGAGCTCGAGATGCCGAGATCGGGAGACGACGACATCGGCCTGACCGAGAGCTGACGCATAATTCGCCATCGCGGCCATATCGGCGCGATGCTGTGCTCGCGCTTGGGCGATTGGGGACAACACGCGCCGCACGGCCCCGCCGCTCGTCGCAATCATGAGTCCACTCACCAGAAGGAGGATCGCTCCCGCAACCAAGCGTCTGCGGCGCGGAATATCATCGCCCTGCCGAAGCATCGCCGCTGCCGCGAGGACGACGAGGAGGAGGAGAGCGAGCCAGGTCAGATCGGCCGGGCCAGCATAAGCACGTATGAAATCTGCTGCTTCCTGCCAATTGGAGTCGAAGAATATGTAGAGGAAGTTCGCCAAGACCTCCGGCGACACCTCTTCCGTCAGACGGCCTGCGATCACTCCCGTGCCGCCTGCCGCGAAACAAAGCGTCGCCGCCGCGCCGTAGAGAAGAGTCGGCCACACCCATCCGGCCATGCGCAAAAGAACGATCAGCCCTGCCAGCGCAGTTGCCGCGACGATCAGAAGGGTCAGCGCGTCGTGACGGACAACGAGGTTGGCAGCTGTCACCGGAAGAAGCGGAGCCAGGCAGGCTCCGATCGAAAGAGCGACGACGACGGCGATCTCGAGCTGGAGTTGTTGTCGGGGGCGGTGAGGGGCACCTCCACGCATGCGCCGATCAGTATACGGCTGGCCCGCGGCTTCTTGGGACTTCATTGCCGGTTACACTGCACACTTGCCTCGCCTATCACCCGGTTTAGCACGCTCTCGTAACCAGCGATCATCGCTGCATCCGTGTAGTCACTCGCACGCCTCGAGGCGACCACACGAAACTGCTCGCGCAGCGATTCGCCTTCCATCAGCTCCGTGATCGCCCCCGACAAAGCCTTCACATCCTCGGCAGGTACCAGTCGTCCGTAACGGCCACCGCCCAGCAGGTTCGTCGCACCGCCGGGACAGGCGGTCGCCACAATTGGAAGCTCCAGTGCCAGCGCTTCCAGAAGAACCAGCGGCAACGCTTCCCACCGTGACGCCAGGACGAACAGATCCGCTCGTACCATCCACGCGTAGGGATTCGGCTGCCAACCCATGAAACGGACTCTGTGCGCAATACCCAGCGCCGCCGCCAGATCGCGCAGCGCCATCTCCTCTTCACCTTCGCCGATCACCAGAAAACGCCATGGTACGTGTGTTATGAGCGCCAGCGCCTGCAGCAGGATGTCATACCCCTTCACCTTGGTCAGGCGGCCCACGCTGACAATGCGGAGCTCGCCCGGGTCTCCGAGGATTGTTTCGTCGAACACCGGCACCGCGGCGAGGGCACGCAGCCTCTCAACGTCGACGCCGTTCAGAATGGTCACGACCAAATTCGGGTCGACGCCGAACTGCTCCACTAGATCTCGCCCAACCTCATCCGCAACCGCTATATGCCGGGCGGCGTGAGGATAATGATGCCTGGTCAGAAACCGGCGTAACGCTGGCCGGCGCATATGCTTCAAATCGACGCTCAATAGGCTGTGATCAGAACAGATCACGGGGCTGCTGAAGCCATACCAGGCCCGCGCAAGCAGTCCTAACAGATTCGAGTTCGACAGAAACGTCAGCACACAGTCAGGCTGCCACTCGAGCACCTGGCGACCGAGAAGAGCCGCACTCATTCGAAAGTCAGCCAGCTCGCGCCACAGCGGAGGTAGTCCTTCAGTGCGGTCGCCTGTCAACACATACGTTAGTGCCGCGGCGCCTCGCGCGGCAATGGATTCCATCGGTGGCATGCGTTTGCGTCGCACGGTCGTCGCAAGGTCCACAACCACGACGTGATCTGGCAGCTCCTGGACGCTCTCCGGGCCGAGAGTCAGAGCAATGCGAACTTCATACTTGTCGGGATCCATGCCGTGTACCAATCGCGCCATGACGCGCTGGGCACCGCCGCCGGTGAGCGAGTCAATCGCCAACAACAGCCTTACTTTCCGATGGCGAGACCCGTCCCCATTACGCGGTGCGTGCGTCACTCCCGCCGGCGCGCCGGGGAAGAGAAGTCGAAGCCACTTGGGATGCTTCATTACCGGTGACCCCTTCCTCGGTCCGCGCCGTACGAGTTTTCCGTTACGGGCCAGCACCGGAATTTGCAAGCGCTGCGGGTTCGGTGAAGACTCTTCCGTCGGCGACGTGCAGAACGACGTCGCTGCCTCAGACGGTGCCGAGCCGATGGCCGATGACGAAGATCGTCTTCTCCGCCACGAAACCTTCCTACCCCGTGCATGGTTTCCGCCTCCGTGGCAGCATCCAGCGACGCAGTGGCTTCATCGAGATCCATTCTCGCATGCCGGCCCGCTTTTTCAGACGGACGGCTCAATATCCATCCGCGGCGATGCGCCGCCTCGAAGCGATGGGAAGGTTCGAACAGACACAAGACGGATCCCATCGGCCAAGCCCCCGCGCAAAAACCCGCCCAAGAAAAGCGAAAAGCCGCTGATTTCTCAGCGGCTTTTCATAAAACTTATCCCGGCGGCGTCCTACTTTCCCACGCAGTTGCCCACGCAGTATCATCGGCGATGCAGAGCTTAACTGCCGTGTTCGGAATGGGAACGGGTGTGAC
>CAZLGP010000197.1:0-4609 GCA_964558905.1 uncultured Thermoanaerobaculia bacterium
CCAGCACCCAGCACTCAGGAGGTAAACTCCCCCCAATGCCTCCCGCCACGCAGTGGTGCGCCGTGCACGCAGATCGTCACGCCTTCGCGCGCTGCATGACCTGCGCGAAGACGCTCTGTCAGGAGTGCGCTACGCAGTGGGAGGGGATCTGGCATTGTGCCGCGTGTCTGGCGGCGAAACGGGGGGCGAAGGTCGAGCGCTCGCCCGTTCTCTCCTGGATCGCCGTCGTCTTCGTCACCGCGGCCTTCCTCTTCACCGGCGCGCGGCTGATGGTCTGGGCGGCGGCCGTGCTCGCGGGACTGTTTTCTTGATCCACACGCCGCTTTCGATCACGTCCGTCCTCGATGAGGCGACGGACGTCGTGTCGATGACGGCGGCACCGTGGGCGGGGGTACTGGTGGCGACCGCCCTCCCCTATCGCTTTCTGCAGGCGCTCTTCCTCGACCAGCTCATCGAAGTCGGCAGCGACGCCTCGCAATACGGCCGCCTCCTCGGCGGGACGGCGAACCTGACCGTCGCCGCGATCCTCCTCGCGCTCTGGGGCCGGGCCGTCTACGCGCGCGCCTGCCGACTGGGCATGGGACGCGGCGCGACGCCGGGGCGCGAAGTTTGGCGCGTTCCGGCCGCCGCGCTGGTCAGCTACTTCCTCACCTCCTCCATCGTCCTCGTGGTCGGCACGCTGAGCGTCTTCACCTGTTTCGGCATCTGGGTCGTGGCCATCGTCGCCGGAATGGCCATCGGCACGATGGAGCTCAACGAGCGCGTGAGCGTGCTCGAACCGTTCCGCCACATCCGGCGCTACGCGCGCGGGGCGACTCTCTTCGGCCTGAGCCTGGTCTTCTTCTGCGCGCTGTTCGTCGCCCTGGTGAATCTCGCCGCCGCCTTCGGCCTCGGCGTCTGGGCGCTCGGCGCGGTCGGAGGCTTCGACGCGCCGCGCTGGGAGCTCCTCTTTACCGCCGGCAACCGGCGCTACCTGCTGATGCTCGTCGCCGGCGCGCTCGTCGCGGTCGAGCCGTTCTGGGTCGCGGCGCACGTGGTGTTCGTCCGCAAAGCCGGCGCGCAGGAGCGGGGCGACGACCTGCGCGCCTGGTTCGACGAACTGCGGAGGACGGCGTGACGTTCGCGAGGAACGTGACCGCCGCGGAGCGCCGGCATCCTGCCGGCTGGAAGCCGGCGCTCCGCGGGGCGACTCTTCTCCTTCTGCTCGTTCTCGCGATGAACGTGGCCGCGATGCCGATCGGCGATTACATCGGCGCACTCGAGCACATCGACGCGCTGCTCGCATCGAATCAGCGCGACGCGGCCAAGAGCGAAGCCGCAGCGCTGAAGGACGTCGAGGTGGTCTGGGCGAAGGGGGCCTTCAAGGCCGACGCTTCGTTGCTCGCGGAGATCTCCAAAGGGGAGCGCGCGCGCCTGATGGCCACGATCGCGGAGTTGCGGCGCGCGAGCGGCATGGGCGCGGCCCAGGCGGATCGAAAAGCCCTCGAGCGGATCGCGGCCGAGCAGGAGCCGCCGGAGTTGCCGAAGGGTGGAGTCGTGCCGACGACGATCGAGCGCGACGTCCCGCTGCTCGAACGGATTGCCCAGGCCATCGGGGACATGTTCGAGTGGCTCGGGGAGATGCTGAGCAAGCTGCTCGAATGGCTGTTCGATCTCTTCCCGCGACGCCGCAACGCCGCGGGGGAGCCGACGCCGGGACTGCACTGGATCGTCTGGGCCGTCGTCGGCGCGATCCTGTTGGTCATCGTCTACCTGGCGATCGACGTCCTCCGCCGCTCCCGCGCGCGCGGTGTCGTCGATTTCGAGACGAGCGCGCCGATCGGATCGAAGCAGGACGAAGACCCGCTCTCGCGCGGCGCCACGGAGTGGGAAAAGTACGCGAACGAGCTCGGAAATGCGGGCCGCTTCCGCGAGGCCATTCGCGCCTGGTACCACGCGGTTCTCGTGACGTGCTACGCCGCCGGCATCCTGCACTTCCGCAAGGGGCGCACGAACTGGGAGTACATCGCGTCGCTCGCGCCGTCGCTGGAGTGGCGGCCGGAGGCGATCGAGCTGACCCGGCGCTTCGAGCAGGAGTGGTACGGCGCGCTGCACAGCACGCGCGACGCATACGAGGCGTGCAGCGATCATGCACGCGCCGTTCTGGACGCGCTGCACCGCCAGATGCGAGGTGCCGCGTGAGACGCGCGCTCCCGCTGCTGCTGGCGATCGCCGCGTTCTTCGCGATCGGCGTCCTCTGGATCGTCAGTGACCGCCGCGCCAGGGAGCGCGTCTACGACGAATTCTCCTCCGCGAACACCTCGGACGCGGGTCTCTCGCAAGCGTTCGCCTATCTCGCCCAACGCGGAAAGACAGCAATGCTCACGCGCCCCTTCGGCCGCGAGCCGATCGAGACGGACGCCGTGGTGTTCCGCATCACGCACGACCTGCCGCTGTTCTTCGACCTCGAGGACCTCACCGAGAAGGAAGTCGGTCCGCCGCGGCCGCGGGAGCGCCCGCTCCTCAACGACGCCGAGGATGCGTTCGTTCGGCGCGGAGGGCGAGTCGTCGTCGCCGCGCACATGGGCGCGCTGCCCAGCGGATCACCGAGGGAGAAGACGGCGGTGAAGGTCTTCCCCATCTGGCCCGGCGTCGACGAGCTCGCGATACCGGAGATCACCAGCGCGTTCCTCTCGCTGCGGCCGCGTATGCACGCGGTGTTCGTCGCCGGCGACCGCGTCATCGTCGCGCGGGAGCGCGTCGGCGATGGCGATCTGTACGTCATCGCCTGGCCGGAGATCTTTCAGAACGAGCAGCTCGCGAGCGCGCATCACCTTCCACTCCTCGTCGCGCTGGCGGGAAAACGACCGGTCTACTTCGACGAGGTGCTGCACGGCATCGTCAGCGGCGACGGTGCGCTGGCGCTGATGAAGCAATGGAACCTCGGGCCGCTGCTGGTGATGCTGTGCGTCGTCGCGGCGCTCGTGTTCTGGCGCGCCGGACGCCGCGTGGGCCCGCCCGAGGAGGACCATCGCGAGGCGCGATCGGAGGCGATCGACCTCGTGCGCTCGCTGGCCGCGCTCTACCGCGACGTGACGGAGAAACACGAGGCCTTGACGCTGTACCACGACGCGCTCACGCGCACGGTCGCGCACACGAGCGGGCTGCGCGGCGACGCGCTCCGCAAGCGCGTGGACGACCTGACGGGCGGGAGGCGGACGATGGTTGCGATCAATGAGGGATTTGCGACGTTGAAGAGTCTCAAAGTCGCAAAGTCGCAAAGTCTCAAAGAAGGAGTTGGCCGCGCTCTTTGAGACTTTGCGACTTTGAGACTTTGGAGACTCCTTCCGGCGTAAACGGAGAAAACTAGAAATGCAGACGATCCAGGAAATAGCCTCCCGCTTCGCCGCGCTGCGGACGCAGCTCGACCGGGTGATCATGGGACAGGAGCGGGTGAAGACGCTGGCGATCACTTCACTGGTCGCGGGCGGGCACATGCTGCTCGAGGGGGTGCCGGGAACGGGCAAGACATTGCTCGCTCTGACGCTCGCGAAGCTCCTCGGATGCCGCTTCCGCCGGATCCAGTTCACGCCCGATCTCATGCCCTCGGACCTGGTCGGCGCGAACATCTTCAGTCAGAAGACGCAGGAGTTCGCGTTCCGCGCGGGCCCCGTGTTCACCGACATCCTCCTCGCCGACGAGATCAACCGCACGCCGCCGCGCACGCAGGCCGCTCTGTTGGAGTCGATGCAGGAGAACGCGGTCACGGTGGACGGCGCGCGCTATCGGATCTCGCCGGTGTTCACCGTCTTCGCGACGCAGAACCCGGTGGAGTTCGAGGGGACCTATCCCCTCCCCGAGGCGCAGCGGGATCGTTTTCTGTTCAAGATCAACATCGATTTCCCGGAGGCGGAGGACGAGGTGCGCATGCTCGATGAGTACGCGGCCGGGCGGCGTCTGCACGACGAGACGGTGGCATCCCTGCAGCCGGTGATCGCCGGCGAGGAGTTGCTGCAGGCCCGGCGGACGGTGACGACGAAGGTCCGCGTCGAGCCGCACATCATCCGCTACATCCAGGAGCTCGTGTCGCGGACGCGCCGCGACGAGGCCGTACAGATCGGTGCGGGACCGCGCGCATCCCTCGCGCTGCTCGAGGCGAGCCGCGCGACGGCCGCTCTGGAAGGGCGCGATTTCATCACGCCGGACGACGTGAAATCGCTGGTGGCTCCCGTCGTCAGCCATCGCATCACGCTCAGCCCCGAGGCGGAGATGGAGGGGCTGGCACTGGAGGACCTGCTGCGGAAGATCTTTGATCAGGTGGAGGTACCGCGGTGAGTCGGCTCTCCGAGTCTATCCCGCGTCTCGCAGTTTATCCCGCGCGTAGACGCGGGATCTCGGGTGCCCTCTCGATGGCAATCCGAGAGGCGATCGCATGTGCCTCCGCCATGCCATCAGGTTGCGCGGGGGCACCGGAGATCCCGCGTCTCGCAGTTTATCCCGCGCGTAGACGCGGGATCTCGGGTGCCCTCTCGATGGGCAATCCGAGAGGCGATCGCGTGTGCCTCCGCCATGCGATCAGGTTGCGCGGGGGCACCGGAGATCCCGCGTCTCGCAGTTTATCCCGCGCGTA
>CAZLGP010000198.1:0-11176 GCA_964558905.1 uncultured Thermoanaerobaculia bacterium
GGGGCGGCAAGCACGCGCATCGAGCCCCTCCCGCCCAGGTCCCTCGCTCGACGCTCGGGATGACAGTGTGAGAAATGCGGGTTAGCATCCGCGCCGAATGAGCCCCGCCCTCGCCGCCCGCTTCGGCGCCTTCGTCGCCGAGAAGTTTCCGTTCGCCCTTCCCGCCGCACAGCGCGCCTTCGATGAGGCCGGCGGCAATGCGAATGCACTGCGCGCGGCGCTGGAATCGGCGTTGCGAATCGACGTCGCGAATCTTCCCGAGACCACTCCGCGCGTCTCCGCGAGCGCGCGCGTGCGGCAGGCGATCGACGAGATCGTCGACGCTTGTGAGGGCTTCCTCCGTCGCGAGGAGATCGCGGCCTCGCTCACCCCCGAGGAGAAGCGCGAGATCCTCCGCGGAATGATGCTCACCCGCGCCACCGACAACCGCCTCAAGCAGTTTTTCACCGGCGGCGAGGTGCGCTGGGGGAACGCCTCGTTCCAAGGCAAGGGCTTCCGGTCCCTCGGGCAGGAAGCGATCTACGCCGCGGTCATCCGCCTGCGCCGGGAACCGAACGGCGATGTCGTCTCGCCGATGATCCGCGACCTCGGTGCCGTCCTCGGCATGCACAACACGCCCGAAACCCTACACATGGTCCTGAGTGCTCAAATGGGCAAGGCCGGTTCGCCGATGGACGGGCGTGACCTCCACGTCGGCGACTGGGACCATGGCGTTCTCCCCGCCATGGCCCCCCTCGGCAGTCCGGCGCTGACGATCGCTGGAATCGCAATGGCCTTCAGGCTTCGCAACGAGCCGCGCGTCGCGGTCTCGTTCGTCGGCGAGGGAACGACCTCGCTCGGCGAATGGCACGAGGCGATCAACGCCTGCGCGGCCAGCGGACTCCCGGCGATCTTCTGCGTGCAGAACAACCAGACCGCGCTCTCGACGCCGGTGCGCGATAACGCGGCCCTTCGCGTTTTCGCGGACAAAGGGCCGGCCTACGGCGTCCCGTCGGTCACGATCGACGGCACCGATCCCGAGGCGATCGCGGCGGCGTTCGCGTGGGCCGCGGAGCGCGCGCGTGACGGGCGCGGCCCCGCGCTCATCGAGCTCGTGGCCATGCGCATGTGCGGCCACGCCCATCACGACGACATGCTCTACCTCGGCAAGGACCCTCAGCCATCCTGGTCGTATCCGCCGCTGACCGAGGCCGGGTATGCCGACCGCGAGCTGTACGAGTACTGGCGCGAGCGCGATCCGCTCGTCACGTACGCGGCAAAGCTCGTCGAGGACGGCATCATCCAGGCCGGCGACGTGAATCTCTGGAAGCGTGAGATCGAGGGACTGGTCGAGGCGGAGGCGCGGAAGGTCATCGACGCGCCGTGGCCGGAGGGCGCGGGCGCGGGTGACGGCGTGCTCGCGAACGAGCCCCGCCTCGCGCACATCGAAGTGCTCGACGAGGCGTGGCGGCAGGAAACGTCGAAGAACATCGGGTTGCCGGCGGTCGAGGAAGCGCCGCCCTTCGACCCGAAAGGGAAGACGCTGCTCGAGGCGGTGATGCTCGGAGTCGGCGATGTGCTGCGCGCGGACGAGCGGACGTTCGTCTACGGCGAAGACGTCGGTGGCAAGTACGGCAACGCGTTCCTCCTCCTGCGTCCGCTGCTGCGCGAGTACGGCGACCGGATCATCAACTCCGTTTTGTCCGAGGCGGCGACGATCGGGGTGTGCGTGGGGGCGTCGCTTGCAGGGATGCGGCCGATCGGAGAGATGCAGTTCAACGACTTCGTCGCCACCGGCTTCAATCAGCTCGTGAACAATGCGGCGAAGCTGCGGTATCGGTGGGGAGCATCCGCCCGCGGGGGCGGGATCGGCGCTCCGTTCGTTCTTCGAATGCCGTGGGGCGGCCTGCGCCACGCCGGTCCGTATCACTCCCAGAACACGGAGGGGTGGTTCTATCGGACGCCGGGACTGAAGCTGGTGGTGCCCTCCACGCCGCACGACGCGCGCGCCCTGATGAGCGCCGCGGTCGCCGATCCCGATCCGGTGCTCTACTTCGAGCACATCGCTCTCTACCGCGATCCAAAGATCAAACAGCTCCTGGGCGACGAAGCGCCGCCACCGGTGCCGATCGGCAAGGCGGCGCTCCGCCGCGCGGGCGACTCGCTTGCCATCATCTCCTATGGTGCCTATGTGCATGTCGCCGTGCGCGTCGCGGAGACGCTGTCGCGCGAAGGCATCGAATGCGCGGTGCTCGACCTGCGCACCCTTGCGCCCCTCGATCGTTCGACGATCCTCGCGGCAGCCCGCCACTGCAACCGCGTGCTGATCGTCCACGAAGACACGCGCACCGGTTCGATCGGCGAGTCGGTCGCCGCGATCATTCAGGAAGAGGCATTCGAGTTCCTCGACGCGCCCGTGCGCATCCTCGGCGCCCTCGACACGCCCGTGCCGTATTCGCCGCCGCTCGAGGAAGTCTTCCTCCCCAGCGAGGAGCAGGTGGAGCGGGCCGCACGGTTGCTGCTGGCGTATTGAACGAGAAGTGGAGAGGCAAACAGACCGGCGCCTTTGAGCCCTCGAGACTCCACCCTCACCGCCGGAAACGACCGGGTTACAATCGCCCGCACCCCAAGCAGTGGAGGAAGCCCATGTCGACGCTGGACGTCTCAGCACCCGGTCCCGCCGCACCGCGCGACTTCGTCGAGCTCGACGGCGACGTCTCGCACAGCCCTCTGTGGAACGAGGACCTCGCGCCGACGCCCCTGTCGCGGCGGACCTGGTCCACCTACAACATCGCCGCGCTTTGGATCGGCATGTCCGTCGTCATCACGACGTACACGCTCGCCTCGGGGCTCATGGCGCAGGGGATGACGTGGTTGCAGGCGCTGCTGACGATCCTCCTCGGGAACACGATCGTCCTCATCCCGATGGTCCTCAACGCGCACGCGGGAACGAAGTACGGCGTCTCCTTCCCCGTCCTCTGCCGCGCGAGCTTCGGCGTGAAGGGGGCGAACATCCCGGCGATGCTGCGCGCAATCGTCGCCTGCGGGTGGTTCGGCATCCAGACCTGGATCGGCGGCCTGGCCCTCAACGCGCTGCTGACCGCCGCGGTGCCGGCGTGGAGCGGCGTGCCGGGCCGCGCCGCCATCGCGTTCCTCGCGTTCTGGCTGCTGCAGGTGGCGATCATCCTCAAGGGGACGGAAGGGATCAAGAAACTGGAGAGCTGGGCGGCGCCGCTGCTGCTCCTCGGCGGCATCGCGCTGCTGATGTGGGCCATCGACAAGGGCGGCGGCCTCGCGGCAACGCTGGCGAAATCAACGGCGCTGCAGAGCGGGCAGACGCCATTCTGGCAGCTCTTCCCTGCGGCGCTCACCGCCAACGTCGGCTACTGGGCGACGCTTTCGTTGAACATCCCCGACTTCACCCGCTACGCCAAGAGCCAGCGCTCGCAGGTGACCGGACAGGCCCTCGGGCTGCCGACGACGATGACCGCCTTCGCCTTCATCGGCGTGGCCGTCACCAGCGCGACGATCGTCGTGTTCGGCCAGGCCATCTGGGATCCGATCGAGCTCGTGGCCCGCATCGGGAGCCCGGCCGTGATCATCGTCGGCGCCTTGATCGTCCTGGCCGCGCAGGTCACGACGAACATGGCCGCGAACGTCGTCTCGCCCGCGAATGACTTCTCGAATCTCAATCCGCGGAAGATCTCGTATGTGACCGGCGGGCTGATCACAGCCGTGATCGGCATCGTGATGATGCCGTGGAAGCTCTACTCCGACGCGGCCGCGTACATCTTCACCTGGCTCATCGGCTACTCGAGCCTCATGGGCGCGCTCGGCGGCATCCTCATCGCGGACTACTGGGTCATCCGGAAGCAGAAGCTCAACCTCCGCGACCTGTTCGAGCTGAAGGGCCAGTACACCTACGGAGAAGGCACGAACTGGCGCGCCGTGACGGCGCTGGTCGTCTCGATCCTCCCGGTCGTGCCCGGCTTCCTCCGCGCCGCAATGACCCCCGGCGGACAGGTAGCAGACCCGAATTTTCTCGACACGCTGTATACGTATGCGTGGTTCGTCACCTTTATCATGAGTTTTGTTCTTTATCTGGCGTTGATGAAGAAACGCGTTTGAGATGCCCGTGACCCGTGACCCGTTGCCCGAGCCTCCTCGCCCGGGCGACACCGCACGGGTAACGGGTAACGGGTAACGGGTAACGGGCAACGGGCAACGGGCAACGGGCAACGACTACTGGTAACTGGCAACGGCACTCGGAGGACCCCATGGCAGACCTCAGCACCACCTTCACCGGACTCCAATTCGAGAACCCGTTCCTGCTCGCGTCGGCACCACCGACCGAGTCGGACGCAAACATCATTCGCGCGTACGAGGCGGGATGGGGTGGGGTCGTCACGAAGACGATCGGCCTCCATCCGGTCATGAACGTGAAGGGACCGAAGACCAAGTTCCTCCGCGCGGAGAACAGCGGCACGCGTCTGTCGATGAAGAAGCACCCGGACACGACGCTCATGGCCTCGTGGAACTGGGAGCTGATCTCGGATAAGCCGCTCGACTGGTGGATCGGCAAGCTCTCGAACATCAAGAAGCAGTTCCCGACGCGCATACTCGTGGCGTCGATCATGGCCGGCTCGGGAAACGACAAGGAGCTGCACAACTGGCAGACTCTGGCGAAGGCGTGCATCGCCGAGGGGGTGGATGCGCTGGAGCTGAACTTCTCCTGCCCGCACATGGACCGCGTCGACATGGGCTCGAACGTCGGCAAGGACAGAGTCCTCTGCTCGGTGGTCACGCAGGCCGTGAAGGAAGTGTCGACCGTGCCGGTGTGGGTGAAGCTGACGCCCGCAACGTCGGACATCGTCGTGGAGGCCACAGCCACGTTCCTCGGCGGCGCCGACGCGATCTGCTCGTCCAACACCTGGCCCTCGCTTCCGCCGATCGATCCGCAGACGCTCGACTTCGAGATGAGCGTCGAGGGCTGCGTGTCGCCCGGCGGCATGGGCGGCCCGGCCATATTGCCGCTGTCGATGGCCAAGATGGCCCAGATGACGAAGGCCTTTCCGGAGAAGGAGTTCTCCGGAATCGGCGGCGTCTCCAACTTCGACCACGCCCTCAACTACTTCCTCTTAGGCTGTGGAACCGTGCAGGTCTGCACCGCCGCGATGCTCGACCACGCCATCGGCCCGAACGTCATCAAGGCCCTGACGACCGGCATGGCCGAGTTCATGGACCACCGCGGCTTCCATTCACTGGACGAATTCCGCGGCCTCCGCCGCGACCGCGTCGTCTCCCACTCGCAGATCAAACGCCCGGACACGGTGGACTATCACGGAGGCTACGACGAAGAGCACGAGGGGTACGCCACACCCGCCCCGCCCGCGGAAACACTTTCCTCGTGATCGCTCGCGCGGCGCGATGACGGGGAAGTCTCAAAGTCTCAAAGTCTCAAAGTCTCAAAGCCCACCGCCCAACCGGCAGGATCCCGGGCGGGTGGGTCTTTGAGACTTTGAGACTTTGAGACTTTGAGACTCCGGTCCTTCCGGTCCAGAATGACCGGATCATGAGCGACGTCATCGAAGCCACCGACACCATCACAAAATACAAAGCCCACTCCTGGCCCGCCGCGGCGACGTATTACGAGCAGCCGCTCGTGATCGAGCGCGGCGAGGGGATGCATGTCTGGGATGAACGGGGGAATCGGTACCTCGACTGCTTCGGAGGCGTGCTCACGGTCTCCGTCGGTCATGCGAATGCGGACGTGAACAAGGCCATCCACGCACAGATCGACAAAGTCACGCACACGTCGACGCTCTACGTGAACAAGCCCGTCGCGGAGCTGGGCGCGGAGGTCGCGCGGGTCACGCCGGGATCGCTGAATCGCAGCTTCTTCTCGAACAGCGGCACCGAGGCCGACGAGACGGCGATGCTGCTCGCGAGGCTGTACACGGGGCGGCAGGAGATCATCGCCCTGCGGCACGCGTACCACGGCCGGAGCATGCTCTCCATGAGCGCTGCCGGCCACTCGACCTGGCGTCACGGCGGAACGGCGGTGGCGGGGATCAAGCACGCGTACGCTCCCTACTGCTACCGCTGCCCGTTCGGCGCGACGCCCGACAACTGCGGCGTTCGCTGCGCGACGGACATCGAGGACCTCATCCTCACCACCACGGACGGGCGCATTGCCGGCATGATCGCCGAGCCGATTCTCGGCGTCGGCGGCTTCATCACTCCGCCGAAGGAGTACTTCAAGATCGTCACCGACATCATCCACCGCTACGGCGGCATCTTCATCGCCGACGAAGTGCAGACCGGCTGGGGACGCACGGGCGACACGTGGTGCGGCATCGAGCACTGGGACGTCGTCCCGGACGTGATGACGTTCGCGAAGGGCATGGCCAACGGCACGCCGATCGGCTGCACGACCACGACCGACGAGATCGCGCAGGCGTTCCCGACGCTCACCTTCGCCACCTTCGGCGGCAACCCCGTGACGGCCGCCGCGGCCGTGGCCACGATCCGGTACATCGACGAGCACGACCTCCCGCACAACGCCGCCGTCGTCGGCGCGTATCTGCGCGAGAAGCTCGAGGCGCTGAAAGAGAAGTATCCCGTCATCGGTGACGTGCGCGGCATGGGCCTGATGCAGGCCATCGAGTGCGTCGAAGACCGCGAGACCAAGACCCCCGCGCCGAAAGCGGTGTTGAAGGTGTTCGAGGAGACCCGCCGCCGCGGAGTGCTCATCGGCAAGGGCGGCCTGTTCGGGAACGTGATCCGCCTCGGCCCGCCGCTGATCGCATCGAAGAGCGACATCGACGAGCTGGTCTCCGCGCTCGATGCGGCGTTCGCCACGGTGTAGTACTACAGAGCGCAGAGGGCAGAGCGCAGAGGGCAGGAGAGACCGTGCGGCTTCGCAGCTTCGCTCGTGGTGTTTCTCCTGCCCTCTGCCCTCTGCCCTCCGCGCCCCGAATCCTCACCGCGCCACGCACTCGATCTCGATCAGCAGGTCCTTCCGGCAGATGTCCGCCTCGAGAAAGAGATTCACTGGAAAGACGGACGTCAGCCTGGACGCGATGACCTCGTAATCTCCGGCGTTGCGCACGTAAGTCTTTGCCGCGACCACGTTCGACAGCGTGCGGCCCGTCCGCTCGAGCACGGACTCGATGTTCCGCACCGTTTCATCGAGTTGCGCGGAGACATCGCCCACGTGCACGGTCGCGTGTCCGAGGACGCTCGAAGTGCCGGAGACGAAGACCGTGTCGCGCCAGACGGTCGCGCGCGAGAACGACGGGCTCTTCGGGCCGTACCGCGGTGGGTAGTTGTACGCCGCGACCTGCCGCGGATTCTCCACCTGCACGCCCGCATCGCGCGCCGCGAGAAAGTACGTGATCAGTCCCCGGCCCGGCATCCCCACGGCGCTGGCCGAGGGCAGGTCGACGTCGTGGTGATAGCCCGCGCCGATGAATGCGTCGTGACGCCCGGCACAGAAGAGTTGGTACCGCTCGCGTCCTTCGAGCTCGTTGATGCTCCCGACGAAGTTCCACATGCGCACGAAGTACGGGCAACCCGCGTCGCGCACCTGCTGGATGAGCCGCGCGTACGTCTCCCGGCTCACCTCTTCGAGCCCCTTCGTCTCCTCGGCGGTGACGGCGCCGAACAACAGATCGTCACTCGAGAGCACCTCGACGCGCGGCTCCTGCCCGAGTTGGCGAAGAGGAACGCGCAGCGCGCCGGCGGCGGTTTCGCCGAACGCAATGGCATGGCCGCCGCGAAGGTGATGCGGCGGGCAGTAGTCGATGGCGATGTCGGATCGCAGGATGGCGGACATTCAGGCCGCGGACGGCGCCATCATCCTAACCCGAGACAGTCCCGTTTTTCATGCCTTGCCGATCGGCATTTCGTTGCGGCACCACTCGCCCCAGCTCCCCACGTATAGCGACGCGCCGGTCAGCCCCGCCTTCTCGAGTGCAAGGAGCGTATGGCAGGCAGTGACGCCGGACCCGCAGTGGACGACGACGCGCTCGGGCGGCACGTCGCCGAGGAGTCGTTTGTACATCGCTCGCAGCTCCTCTGGCGACTTGCCAATGTTCTCGCTGTAGGGAAGGTTGACCGCTCCCGGGATGTGGCCCGCGACCGGATCGATCGGCTCGGTCTCGCCGCGGAAGCGCTCTGCCGAGCGGACGTCGAGGACGCGCCACCGGGGATCGTTGCGGAGCTGATCGACCTGCTCCATCGTGACGGTGGGGAGCTGCCAGGCGTCAATCCGGGTGTGAATCCTGAGCCGCGAAGACGGCGAAGGATCAGGGGCTTCGTCAATCCTGAGCCGCGAAGACGGCGAAGGATCAAGGGCTTCGTCAATCCTGAGCCGCGAAGACGGCGAAGGATCAGGGGTGCCCTCTCGTGAAGCGTTCATGGCTCCGTTCCCGTGAGGGCTCCATTGATCCTTCGCTTCGCTCAGGATGGATTCGCGGGACAGCACTTCCACGTTCTGGTGGCCGATGGCGCGCAGCATCCACCACACCCGCGTCGCGGCATTCGCGCCGTTCGCATCGTCGTAGACGATGACTCGCGTCTCCGGCGTGATCCCCCACTCCTCCACCTGCCGCAGCCAGCGATCCAGCGGCGGCAGCGGATGGCGACCGCCTTTCGCCGGATCGCCGGGGGCGCTGAGCTGCGTTTCGAGGTCGGCGTGCAGCGCGCCTTCGAGGTGGCCGGCGGCATACGCTTCGGGTGTGCGGGCGTCGAGGATCACGACATTCATGCGCGAAGGATAGAATCCTTCCCATGAAAACAGTGATTCGGAATGGCCGCATCGTCACCGCCGTCGACGACTACCACGCCGACATCCTCATCGAAGACGGTCGGGTGGCAATGATTGCGAAGTCGATCGATTTCGACGCAGACCGCGTCGATGTTGACAAAGTCATCGATGCGAAGGGGAGGCTGGTCATCCCCGGCGGCATCGATCCCCACACGCACATGGAGTTGCCGTTCGGGGGCACGTCGTCGTCCGACGACTTCGAGACCGGCACCATCGCCGCCGCGCACGGCGGCACGACGACGATCATCGACTTCGCGGTGCAGTACAGGGGTCAGTCGCTCGCCGAGGGCGTCGACGCCTGGCACGCGAAGGCCCAGGGCAAGGCATCGATCGACTACGGCTTCCACCTCATCTGCACCGATCTTCCCGACAACCGCCTGGCCGAGATGAAGGGGATGATCGACGAGGGCGTCAGCAGCTTCAAGCTCTTCATGGCCTACCCAGGTGTCTTCCTCATCGACGACGGCACGATCTACAGGGCCATGCAGACCGCGGGCGAGCACGGCGGATTGATCTGCATGCACGCCGAGAACGGCGTGGTCATCGACGCCATCGTGAAGCAGGCCCTCGCCAGAGGGGAGACCGCGCCGAAGTACCACGCCCTCACGCGGCCCACGAAGGCCGAGGCCGAGGGTGTGCATCGGGCGATCGCGCTGGCGGAGATCGCGAAGTCGCCGGTGTACATCGTCCACCTCAGTTGCAGCGACGCCCTCGACGAAGTCACCCGTGCGCGCGACATGGGCGTCCCCGCCTACGCGGAGACCTGCCCCCAGTATCTCTTCCTCGATTACAGCGTGTACGAGCAGCCGGGCTTCGAAGGCGCGAAGTGGGTCATGACGCCGCCTATTCGCGAGAAGTGGAACCAGGAGAAGCTCTGGCGCGGCCTGCAGTTCGACGACCTCCAGGTCGTCGGCACCGATCACTGTCCGTTCTGCATGAAGGAGCAGAAGGAGCTGGGCAGGGACGACTTCACGAAGATCCCGAACGGCGGCCCGGGCGTCGAGCACCGCATGAGCCTCGTCTACAACGGCGGCGTCGTGGGCGGACGCATCTCCGTCAACCGTTTCGTCGAGATCACCTCCACCGCGCAGGCGAAGATCTTCGGCCTCTTCCCGAAGAAGGGAACGATCGCCGTCGGCAGCGACGCCGACATCGTCATCTTCGACCCCGACGAGGAGATGATCATCAGCGCGAAGACGCACCACATGCGCGTCGACTACTCCGCGTACGAGGGGATGAAAGTGCGCGGCGTCACGAAGACGGTCCTCTCGCGCGGCGAGGTGGTCATCGACGAAGGAAAGTACGTGGGGAGGAGGGGACACGGGTCATTCCTGAAGCGCGGACTCGCGTTCTCGCCGCGATGAAGTGGTTTGACGCTACGGTGCGAGTTACGAGGGCCCTCGTGAGATGGCTCTCGCAACTCGCAACTCGCAACTCGACACCCAGCACTCAGCACTCAGCACCCAGCGCTCAGCACTCGACACCCAGCACGCAGCACGCAACACCCGGCACTCAGCACGCAACACCCAGCACCCAGCATCCAGCCGATCCCGCCATTTGCGCTAAGCTGTCGCCCCACCAGACTCAAGGAGATGCCATGTCCCGTATCGTGAAGTGCGGTCTCATTCAGACATCCCTCGCCGCGGACACGTCCGAGCCGATCGAGAAGATCCGCGACGCGCAGATCGAGCGTACGCTCGGCTTCATCGACCAGGCCGGAGCCCAGGGCGTCCAGATCATCTCGATGCAGGAGATCTTCACCGGCCCCTACTTCTGTGCAGAACAGTCGACGCGCTGGTACGACTCGGTCGAAAAGATCCCCGACGGCCCGACCACGAAGCTCATGCAGGAGTACGCGAAAAAGTACGAGATGGTCATCGTCGTCCCTCTCTATGAAGAGGAAGCGACCGGCGTGTACTACAACACCGCCGCCGTCATCGACGCCGACGGCAGCTACCTCGGCAAGTACCGCAAGAACCACATCCCGCACGTCGCGCCGGGCTTCTGGGAGAAGTTCTACTTCCGCCCGGGCAACCTCGGCTACCCGGTGTTCGACACCAAGTACGCGAAGGTCGGCGTCTACATCTGCTACGACCGCCACTTCCCCGAGGGGGCGCGCGAGCTGGGGCTGGCGGGGGCGGAGATCGTCTTCAATCCTTCCGCGACCGTGGCCGGACTGTCGGAGTATCTGTGGAAGCTCGAGCAGCCGGCGCACGCCGTGGCGACCGGCTACTTCATCGGCGCGATCAATCGCGTCGGAATGGAGGGTCCGTGGAACATCGGCGAGTTCTACGGACAGAGCTACTTCTGCGATCCGCGGGGACAGATCGTTTCCATCGCCCCCCGCGATCAGGATGCGCTGGTCGT
>CAZLGP010000199.1:0-9424 GCA_964558905.1 uncultured Thermoanaerobaculia bacterium
CGGAAGCGTCCGACGCCGCCCAAGGGCACTACGTCCACCGGCGACATGACACCCGGCAAGCCGGCGCCGAGCGAGCGGGCCACGTCGCCGCCGCTGACGGCTGAGGCATCCGCATCCGATCCGCCCGTTTCGACCTATGCCCCGCCATCGACGTCCGGTGGCGACTCCGAATCTTCTCGGGAACGCGCCATGACAACACCACAGCTGCCTGACTCCATTTTCTCCTTCGACTCCGGCCTCGCCGAACTACGGGCTCCCAGGCGTCGCGACCGGTCGGTGCTCGCCGTACAGCCTCCGTCCGACACGCCGGACGGCTTCGTCGCCAACGCGCTTGCCGCGCTGTCGACCGAGTGCGGCGGCGCCGAGAAAACGCAGGCGGTGACCGAGGCGCTGCAGCGCGAAGGGCTTAGTGAGGCTGTCGGCAAGGCCACTTCGAAGCTCAACCTCGGCGGCATCGACCGTACCGAACGGGTGCTGCTGTCCACGCCGCCTATCTACGCTACGCTGATCGAGCGGGCCATGTCGGGACCGCAAGCGGCAGGGGGGGATAGTCCGGACGAGTTCAGACGGTCGCGGCGACGCCTGGTGGACTTCGATGACACCACAAGCCTCGTGGACTTCCTACTGCGCTCGCTCGGCGAAGCGAGCGGCTTCCGGCATGCGTACGCCGCAAGGCTCGTCGATTCGGTGATCAAGACGCGCGGCCTGAACGTCACCGACACCGTGCGAGCGGTGGTTACCCGCGATGTGGCAGAGCGCGAGATGCCGCTCGCCGCAAGGAAGGTCGAGGAGATCATCGTGCCACTGATCAACCAGCGGCGCAGCACGATAGACATCGAAAAGGCTGTTGACATCTACGCCGGCTCGACCGAAGTGGAGCTCACCCGGTTCACGCCAGCGGTGCGGCGCGGCATGATCACGTTCCTGCGCGACCTCGGCGTCGCGTTTCCTCCGGGCGGCATCACGCCGCAGAACCGGGCGCAGTTCGACGAATACTTCGCGCTTGCTTACAACCACGCCATCCGCACGAGCAACGGAGCGGCCGCGGACCCGATCGATGCCATCCGGCAGAAGGGGACGATCACGTCGTGGGACTTCACGGTAGACACGTTCGAGACGGTCGAGGAGCAGGGCGTGGTGCCGCAAAACATCCTCGCCGCCGGCGCCCTCGACTACGTCTTCAACCTCGGCGAGCGGTTAGGCATGTTCCGGCTGGCGGACGCGCTGGTGCTGCGCTGGGCGTCCGGGGCGTTCGATGCGGAAGCCGGCAAGGCGAGCGCTGACCTGTACCGCTACTGGAAGCTGCGGTCGGAGCGCGTGAGCCCGGAGGAACGGGCAATGATGTACCGGCGCATTCTCGCGAAAGGCGACGGCAACCTTTTGTCAGGCATGGTAGAGAACGAACCGTTCCCGGATCTGTGGGGAGGCCTCATGGAGCGCACCACGGACCACATCCGCCGTTCGGAGGAGAACGCCAGCAAGGATCGCACGGTCTCGAGGCAGCCGATCTACCAGGCTACGAAACAGCTGCAATACAACCTGACCGAGCACACTACCGGCATGGCGCACATGCAGATCACCGAGATGTACCACCATCTCATCGACGCCAAGGAAGTGCTCGAGCATTCGATCGACTTCTTCTCGACCGGTTCGCGCAAGAGTCTGTGGACGGTGATCGAGCGCGCGTCGCGGGAGTGGTTCGACGAGGCACCGAACATCTCTGCGATCCGCAGCTCGGCCATCGAGGGCAACCGCGTGTTCCAGTGGATCGCCGAGTTCGATCAGTCCAGTGTGACCGACGACCAGTTCCAGCGTTTCCTGGAGTCTGCGGAGGCGTGGATCATCGCCACGGCAACGGACGACTCGATGCCATCCCACGAGGAGGAAGCAGCTGAGGAAGAAGAGGACATTGAGGCCGAGTTGAACGACATCGACAGCGACTGGGACAAGTAACCGCGCTCCGCGAGAGGGGATAGCCATGCGAAGTTCGCAAGAGGTGACTGCGCTCGCCCGTTCGCGAGCGCAGGACGTGCTCAGGGAGATGCCGCAGTTCCAGCAGCTGTCGTGGAGCGACAAGCTGGGGCTGTACAAGTCGCTGGTCGAGGAGAACGTGCGCACTCTCTCCGTTCCTAACGGCGGCGGCATCGGCACGGCTATGGCCGGGCCGAAGAAGGCGGGCGATCTGATCGACGACCGGCGCCACGAGAACCGGCGCATCGATCAGGCGGGCGAGCTGGCCGGCGAGTTCGTCGAGAATGTGGACTTCCCGAAGTTCGTTCGCGACCTGCTCAAGGGCGTGTTCGACGCAAACCTCCAGGTAACGCTCCAGCAGATGGAGGCGTACCAGAAGCTGCTGAAGACCGCGACCAAGTCGGTGGCCGAATTCGCCAACGCGATAGACAACACGGCTGCCTTCGGCTACCTGGCCGAGACGCAGTCGGACGAGTTCAGTCTGGATTTCGACGACAATGAGAAGGACAACCAGGGCAATCCCAAGGCGGTCCTGACAAACAAGGAGGGCGAGGTCCTCGCTCCGGCCAGCGGCGACATCGGCGACAACGAGCTCAAGGCCAAGATCATGGACGCCAAGATCGCCATGGCCAAGGAGCAGCGAGCGCTGCTGCGCGAGACGATTCTGATGGGCATAACGCGGCTGGTCGTGGAGCGCGGCAAGGTGAAGGCCTCGGTGCTGTTCGACATCAAGGCGGGCGAGAAGATCGACAAGGCCGACAAGGCGGCGATGAAGGAGGCGCACTCGCGGGGCAGCTCGATGAAGGCAGGCGGAGGGCTGATCGGCTCGGTGTTCGGGGGTTCCTCCGGCGGGCACACGCGGAGCGACTCCAAGACGCAGATCAGCATCTCGGCGGCAAAGAGCACCGCCACCACGAGCCTCGAGGCGAAGCTCGCCGGCGAGGTGGAGATCATCTTCAAGAGCGACTACTTCAAGCTCGACAACTTCGCCAGCATGTATTCGGGCGTCACCGAAGCCGATCGCGCAGCCGTGCAGGGCGGCGGCGCACCCGCCGGCCCACTTCCAGCGCTTCGCACCGGTGGGTGACGCATGGCGCTGGCGCTGCTCACCCCGAGCCGCGTGCCCGGACCGCCGGGCACCTCGGCGTTCGAGATCAATCTCGGCGGCAACCGGTACTGGCAGTACGCCATCGGCGACGACTCGGTCGCCTCGGATCGCGGCTTCCGCGTGCTCGGCGCGCCTATCTACACATCGCCGCTCACCGGACCGCTCCCCGAGCACGCGCGCGGCCGTACCGTGCTGGAGGTGCCGGTGTCGCGGTTCGACCGGGAGCACCGCGCCATCCAGCTCACGTCGTTCCGCAACCCGGCGCGTCATGCGCCGGCGGTCTCCGACATTGTCCGGGTGGCCGTCACCACCCGCGCGGGTGATGACTTCCCGCCCATTGCATTCAGCATGAGGCACGAGATGGACACCTACACCGTCGAACGGCACCGCGCGGCGCCGTGGAAATACGCGGAACCCATGCGCTATCGCGAAGTGCGACCGCTGTCGGGCGCGATGTTCCTGGGGCAGCTCATCCCTGTGCTCAAGGGAGTGATCGGCAAGGTGATGCCGGTGATTGGCGGCTTGCTGGCTAAGACCCCCGCGCCAGCCCCGGCCGGCGTCGGCGCCGGGGGCGGCGAGAGCCCTCTTGGCGCCATCGGCGCGCTGTTAGGCAGCAAGGCAGGCGAGTCCCTGCAGGGCCTCCTGAAGCCGGAGACCGTGAAGCTCCTCACGGAGCTGCTTCAACAGATGAAGAAACCCGAGCAGCAGCCGGCGATCGCAAGCTCGTTCGCCGTGTCGGAGCGCTACGCGCTGGCAACCGAGTACTCGCATGCCTCGGTGGCCCCGGCGCTACTCGCCGCACTCCCCGCACTCATGCCTCTGCTCGAGAAGGTGTTGACCCCCGAGACGATCAAAGGAATTCTCGACACCGCCAATCCGACGAAGATCATCGGCGCCGTCACCGACAGCGTGAAGGAAATCGGCAAGCTGGGGCTGGACTACGACAAGCAGTCCAACGAGCATCTGCGCGCGCTGAACCCCATGGGCGTGCACGCACCGGTGGACGACCTGCTGAAGGGGCTGGGGCTCGCGGCCTCGATGGGTCACGGCGTGGAGAAGGAGCGGGGCGAGCCCGCCTATCGCCGCGTCGAGTCCGTGGAACTGAGCTTCGCCGGCGCGGCGCCCGTCACGATCCAGGGCCGGTCGCGAGTCTGCTACCGCCACGGCGAGGAGATCGCGTTCGCGCTCGATGTGAAGACGCCGCGGCCGATTCCCAACGCGACCGTCTCCGTTCTCGTCAAGCATCCCGAGACGCGGAAGATTCTCGCGAGAAAGACGATCGGCGTGCCGCACGTCGCTGGTGGTCGCCTGCCTTCCCGCATCGCGCTCGGTGAGGCCGAGACGAAGGCGCTGGCCGCGGGCGAGGAGTATCTCGTTTGTGTCTACCTCACGTGGAAGAACGGCAAGGGAAAGGTCATCGGCACCAGCCGCACGCAGATGATCACGCTCATCGGCGAGTACGTCTTCGACCGCGTTGAGGACGGCACGGTCGTTCCGCTGAACGACGTGGCGAAGCACCGCCCGTTCTGGCACAAGGTCTGGCAGGAATCGTTCACGAAGGACACGTACAAGTACGACTTCGAGGGCAAGTACTACTACATCCTCGAGCCGGGTCGAACGTCGAATTCGCCAATCGAGACTTCTGTTGGCTTTCGCAAGGAGGAGAGCCAGGTCAAGAAGGGGCGGATGAAGAGCGGCCTCACCGTTTCGTTAGGATCGCTCAACGCCCTCATCCCGCAGATCTCGAACGGCACGTCCCTGGGTGAGCCGCAGCTCGCGGCGCTGGCATCGAGTGACTTCGTGGGGCGGTTCAACACCGCCGCTCGGTTCCATGCGGCGTTCGCGGGAAAGGCGGGCGTCTCGGCGGCGCTCTGGGTGTACCCCGAGGTCAAGATCCACGAGGTCGTACTGTTCAAGGCGGCCTCCACCGACGCGGACTCGCACGTGCGCGAGCTCACCGAGGAACGCGTGCGCTTCCCGATCCCGGTCAGCATCCATGTGATAGGCGCGAGGACCACCCGATGACGCCACAACGATCGGATTTCCCGGTATTCCAGGCGGGCTACACACGCGCGAGCGGCGAAGCGCCGGTGATGCTGGACGGCATGGAAGTGCTGTTCGACAAGACCGTGGGACTCGCGCCGGTGACGCTAGTCCCGAAGTCTCCCGCGGACAAGGCGAAGCAGAAGTGAGCAGCGCTCTCCGCCCAGACTCCGATCCCGGCCATGGCTGGGAGTGGGGCGACGACCTTCCGCCATTCGGCGCACTCGTCGCCGGGCTGGCCGATATCGGGAGCGACCAGATGGGCGAAATGGCAGACGATGGCGAGCACGAGATCGCGGAGCTGGAGGAGATCGTTTTGACGCTGGCAATCGAGCTGGAGGTGCGGGACGCCGGGCACGGCGAACCGCGCGTGACCGGCTCCACGCCGCTGCAGTGGACCGAAACGACGGTGCTCCCGGTGTTTCACCGGCTGTCGCTTCGCATAACGAGGATGGATGATGCCTAAGGGCGGGCCGAGCTGGAAGCTCAACTCGTTTCTCGACTCGCTCATTCTGGAGCTGGACCGGGCGCAGGACACGCTCGCGCTCAAGGGAATCAACCGCCGCCTGACGTACACCGTGCGCGACCTCGAGCTCGAGCTGCACCTCTTTCCGGACTTCGACGGCCGCGATCTGAAGTTCATGACCGCGGGCCCGGGGGAGACCGGAGCCGCGAAGATCGCCTTTCAACTTGGCTCCATCACCGACCGGCAGATCCGCGAGACCACGCGCGAGCCGCCCAGCAGGGACGACATCGCCATCGAGGTGGTGGAAGACATTGACGACGACACCAAGCGCGAGCTGAGCAGGATCGGCGTCACCACCGTCAACGACATCGAGCGGATGGAGCGCAGCAACGTGGACCTCAAACGCGCCAGCGGTAACGTAAACTACGGCAAGCTCGCCAACATCCTGAACCGCACGCGGCGCCGGCAGCACGCGCCATCCGTCTCGAAGGCCGTACTCGTGAGCCGCGAGGCTGAGAGCCCGGTGCTGGCACTCGAGGGCGCCAATCTGGCGATGGCCTCGTCAGGCGGCGAGTTCCCGGTCGCCACGCTCAACGCCACACCGGTTCGCGTCACGAACGCGAGCACGCACGAAGTGCGCATCGCTCTGGAACCGGGGCTGTTGCACGACGGCGTCAACGAGCTGCGCATCGCGCTGGATCCGTACGCCGTCATCACGCTCGACGTGCACGCCTGAGGAGACGCGCAGACCATGAAGAACCGCATCGCCTCCCTCTTCGAGCTCGACGAACTGTTGAGCCCCGGCACCAACGGACACTCTTCCGGCGCGCGCGCGCAGAAGCCTGGAGCGGCGCGACGAGCCACGACGGTCGCACCGGCGACCCCGGCGCCGGCGCGTCGCTCCGGCAAGCGCAAGTCGCGCCGCGTCAAGCAGCACCCCGACAAGGGCGAGCCGATTCGCTGCGAGCATGCCGTGCCGTACAAGCCGGTCCCGTTGGTGGATGTGCAGCCGCCGGCGCCTCCACCCACGACGCCGACGCCGCCCACGGCGCAGCAGCTCGGCGACGAGTACGACGTCGAGTCGTTCGAGGATACAGACGAAGATTCATCCATGCGTCTGACGGGAATCGAGGAAACGGAGCTCGACGAGTCCTATCTCGAGGAAGCCGAGCTCGAGGATGATGAGCGGGAGGACGGGAGTACGTCGCTCGGGCAGTCTTACGACACGTCGCCGGACACCTCGGCGTACGACTACGAGCACAGACCACCAGCGTCGTTCGCGGCGCAGATGACGGCGGTGGAGCGCGACCTCGCCGACCTCGCATCGCGGGTGAGCGCGCCCAGCGCGGATCCGCCACCCTCGAACGTCTCGAGCGATGATGAGGACTCGGGCGCGGCTCCCGCTCCCCAACCGCCCGAACGCGGGGCAGGTCATGCGGTGTTCGATGAGATGGCGCAGGGGATGGCGTACGCGACGGAGTTCCGCCTCCCAGCGGTGCAGCTGAGCCAGGTGTTCTCGGCGCTCGACCGTGAGCTCGATGCGGAGCGGCGGCAGAATGCGGCGGTCGGCCAGATGCCTCCGCCGCAGCCCTCGCCGCAGCCCGGCGTCGCCCCCGAGCCGGCGCCGGTGACGGTCATTCCCGACAATCGTACGCTGATCGCGGACCTCGTGGCCATGCCCGCGCAACCACCTGACGCGAGTCCGGTGGGAGAAACAACCGAACCTGACGCCGGCACCACGGCGTGACCCTGGCTGGTAGCAGCGACTCGAACGTGGAGAACGACGCATGTCGAACCGGTTGCTCGATCTGGAGAAGTCGCTAGGCGGCGGCACCGCTGCTCCGCCAAAGACCAGGCGCGGACGGCGCCGTGCGACTGGGAAGAAGGGCCGAGCGTCCACCAAGGTCGCAGCAGCGGCGCGGGTGGCGCGGGCGCAGGCAGCCGTGGACTACCGCGTGCCCGGCCTGGTGTCCGTCATCCGTCAGCCGTCGGGCATGACGTGCTGGGCGACGGTTACCACCATGATGATCATGTGGCGCAAGCAGGCCTCCATGACCATTCAAACGGCGATCGGTGGCATTGGTCCGACGTGGCTCGCGATGTTCAACGCGAATCAGGGGCTGCTGGGATCGCAGAAGGCGCCGTTCCTTACGACGGCCGGGCTCATGTGGCAGGCGCCACAGAGCCTCACGGCTGCGGGATGGGAGGGGCTGCTCCGGAGCTACGGACCGCTGTGGGTGACGACGGACGAGGATCCCACCGCGGGGTTCGCCATTCACGCGCGGATCATGACTGGTATCCGCGGAGATGGCACGCCTGACGGCACGACGCTCGACATTGCCGATCCGGGTACCGGTACCGCCTATCAGGAGAAGTTCGGGAAGTTCCTGGACAAGTACGAGGCCGAGGCGCGGGATTCCAAGGCACCCCTGCGGATCCAGATCGTCCACTGGCCCAAGGACTCGGGTTTCGCCGTCGTGAAGAGCCTGTCAGATCAGGCGACCGCATTCGCCGCGCAGTTCGCCGCGCCGGCGCAGACGACGGTCGACGACAGCGAGTTCGAGCCTGACTACGACGAGTCTAATCCGGACAAGCCGGTCGCCCGCGCTAAGTCCGCGTTTGCCGCGGCGCTGGCCGGCGTGAAGGCCATGACTGCCGCCGACGTCCGGTGGGCGGCGGATGGCGCATCCCCCGACTACCGCCACGTCGGCGCGGCGATAGACACCAAGCCGTTCACGTTGACGGCGGCGGTGCTGGACCGGCTGATAGCCTGCAACCGGTTTTCGCTCGATGGCGTGCAGCCGAAGATCGTCTTCGGCCTTCGCGGGTGCACACTCGAGTCGCCCGTCACCGCGTTTTCCGACAGCATCGTGATCCGGGAGATCGAGCCCAATCACATCGACAACCGTTGCGTGATCGGCGTGCTGGACAATGTCTACAAGAAGCTCGTCGCATTTCCGGCGTCGACGGTGCCCAACTGGGAGTACATGGAACGGTACCGCCAGAACCGCGCGAAGCGCGCCAACATGCTGCCCACCGGGCGCTACTTGATGACGATCGGCACGCACCGGCCGAAGAAGAAGAATGCGTCAGGCGCGCTCGTCGACAACCCGGGCCGCGTCCAGGGCGCGTTGAGGCAGGATCAGCGGATCGTGGTGCTCCGCACCGAGGACGACCTGAGCTTCACCGTGCAGGATACGTGGGACGAGACGATTCCTAACGACAACATCCACGCGGGAATCGTCGCCATCAACGCGGGGAGCAGCACCGTTCCCGACTTCTCGTCGGCCGGCTGCACCACCGTGCCGGGCACGTCGGTCGGAGACTCGCCGTCCGGCTCATGGGCCGATTTCCGCAAGGCGCTGGGACTCGACAACGCCAAGCCCACGGGGGACGACGGAAAGAACTTTGCCTACGTCCTGCTCACCGGCCGCGAGGCGCGGCTCATGGCGTCGAGTGGAAGCCAGGCGATCACGCGGCTGCGTTTCGGGTCTAGCGGCGATGAGGTGAAGGGTCTGCAGGATGCGCTCGCCAGGCACGTGAAGAAGTTCTACAAGGGGAAGGCCGACGGCGACTATGGCGCCGGTACGGCGAGCGCCTTCATCAAGTTCCAGAAGGACCGGGACTCGGGATCAGCGGATGGGATCGTCACTCCGGCCGATGCCACCGCGCTCGGGTTGACGCTCGCGGCGCCGCCGGCGCCGGTCGTCGCGCCGCTCGGCATCATCGACGACGTCATCGGCTTCGGCAAGAAGCTGTTCAATCGCGCCGTCCAGCGCCCCGAGGAAGGCCGCTTCAAGGTCACGAGCGATGTGGCCGAGCTCCTGCATCAGGAC
>CAZLGP010000200.1:0-36486 GCA_964558905.1 uncultured Thermoanaerobaculia bacterium
CGACGATGTCCCAGCATCGCCTGCGTCGCGGCGGCTCGCATCCGACCCGCCGGCGCTCGCAAACAACCCACGTTTTAGCCGTGACACGACACTAGGTGAGTGCGGCAGCGGCCAGGTCCCGCGAACGGGAGAAGCGAAGAACGAAGGCGTGATCGCATCCGGTGCGCTGCCAGTCGATCGCTCGTCGCGCCTGGCCGGACACCGCCGGGACAGACAGTGAAGGCGGTGGTAGGATCGCGCGTACTTCAAGTCGAGCCAAATTGGGCGCCGCCACGGATGATCGACCGGGGTTGACGAATGAGAATCGCACTGACCGTACGAAACAGTATCGCCTTGCTCGCCCTGAGCTTTCTGATGCAGGAGACCCATGAGCTCGCGCACACGTCTGTCGGGAGACTGCTCTGCGGTTGCTGGGGAAAGCGGGATTTCAATGTATGGGGGCTCTGTAGTCAGTGCGCGAGCGACGCCCCCCTGACCCTTCTCGCCACGTTTGCCGGACCGGTTTACTCCTTCGCGGTCATCTGGCTGGGCTACGTCATGCTCACCAGAGCGTCTGTCAAAGTGAAGTCCATCGGGCTCGCGCTCGTCGTCAGCAGTATGCCCTTTTCTCGAGTGTTGACACCTCTGTTCGGAGGCGGTGACGAGATCTTCGGATTGACCCGGCTCGGAGTCGACCACTCTGTGGCGTGGGGAGCCACTGTGGTTCTTGTGCTCCTTCTGGCGGTGCCTCCTCTGGTGAAGATCTACACGCTCATCGAGAATCGACGAAAGCCACTATGGATCCTCGGGTTGATATTCGTGCCGTTTCTTTCGGTCGGTGTCGTCGTTTTTGGCGTTCTCCAGGGGCTGCTGTTGAAGAACGGGGTCTTGAGCGAGCGTTGGATCATGGGCTCGCCGATCATCGTGACCGTATGGCTGGTCGTCAACACAGGATTGCTCGTCCTTTTCGGCAGGCACATCGCCACGTTGCTGAAACCGGCCACCTCAGATGTTCGGCTTCCAGACCATCAGGACGACCGCCACGCAAGGCATGACCGTGGCGAAGAGACCCCACAGCTCCCACTGGAGTGATTTCGACCGGTATGCCGGCCAATCGAGCTCGCCGGAGCCATTGGACAAGAGCAGCAACTCTTTCTGAAGTGGCGCAACCTTCCAGGCGAACGCGACGCCCGAGAGCGAGAACGCAACGATCGACCACAAGATCCACCCCGTGCGCAGCAGGGGAAGACCGGCCTGCATGGCTGCAAGGATGCCCGCGGCCGTGATCACGATGACGCCGGGGATGGTGAACCAGCGATCCGCTCGAATGAGCCCACGCATCGTGTGCGCGACGATGAGTCGGTCCCGCGTTCCGTCGGCGTGGAACTTCCAGAAGAGTCCCGTAATGATGTTCCCGATGAAGACGATCACGGCGAATACGTGAATGGCCTGTAATAGGTGGTACACGGCGACCCTCCTGTGGACGAAACTAACACGCTGGGAGATGCGCGCCATCTGACATTCGTCATGAATGCCGGCTGTAATGACAGCCTTTTCTTGAGTTCCAGGAGTGGTACATGACGATCCGGCCGACAGATCCGGGCGCCGCGACACCTGGATCACGTCGCGGCAGCCTGCGATCGCACTGGCCATCGCGAAGGCTGGGAGCCGACGCCGATGATTTGCGAACTGGACGCACCGGGCGTTGACTTTCGCGATATGCTCGCCTCAGTTCCTTCCACCATCGCGAAGAGAGACCGCGGGACCCACCGCGGAGTCGAGGTAACAACCCATGAAATTCGATCGTTGGATCCCTGCCCGCGGTTTGCGCAACACGTTCGTTCTGGCATTCGCGCTCATGCTCTGTTCGGCCGGTGCCGAGGCCGCGCTGACGGTCACCGGCGCCACCATCGTCGACACGACCACCGTTGGCGAAGGCACGGTCTTCACCCTCGAGGTCACCGTGGCAGGGTCGGGACTCAGCCTCAACAATCGAACATGGCGCGGTGCGCAGGTTCTGGCAGGCGGGTCACCGCTGCAGTGCGTCGACGTCGTCAACGGCCTGGCCGGTGCCGGGATCCTGGCGGCCACACGAACCTTCAACGTGGCGGCGCCCGCGGGTATGGGTACGCACGCAATCTCCGTCATCGCCAATAACGGGGACTCCTGCACGGGGGGAACGAGCAGCGCGGAGGTTGCGGTCTCCTCGCTGGACGTCGCGGCCACTCCCGCCACGCCCATCACCTTCGTGGGGCAGGCGACGGCCGTGAAGGACACCGACGACGATCCGCAGGAGATCTCCGTGGCGATCCCGGCGGGAAGCATCGACGATCTCCTCCTGGCATTCGTCACCACCGACGGACCGACCGACGTTGCGCCACTGGACCCGGGTGCATGGACGTTGCTGGACATCGCCGCGACCACAGGACCGCTCTCCGGCGATCTTACTCAGGCCACGGTAGGTGTCTGGTATCGCGTCGCCGACGGAACGGAGCCGGCCACCGCCGACTTCGCATGGACGGCCGACGGCGGTGGCGCGGTGGAGCAGCAGGCCACTGCCGCGATCCTCCGATACTCCGGCGTGGACACGCTCAATCCGATCAACGCCTTCGCCGCCGATGGTGGCGTTACATCCTTTCCGACGGCTCCCGACGTGACCACGACCGTTGAAGGCGCGGTCATCGTCCGAGCCTTCGGAAGTGACAGCATTGCGATCCCCGCGTTCTTCCCGGCCGGAACCGGACCGGCCGTCACCGGCAGCCCGGTGTCCACGATTCCCGCGCCGCACGGACGCTTCGGAATCACATCGAATCTGCTGTCCCTCTTTCAGGCGGTGAGCTCGGCGGCGTCCGACGCGGTGCAACTCGGTGGCGCCGGATCGACCGGCTCGGCGCGATTCGCCATCAACACAATTCCGCAGCAATGGCGCGCGGTCACGGTCGCGCTGGCACCGGCGATCGACCTCGCAATCACGAAGTCGGAGTCCATCGACCCCGTCGTCGCCGGTTCGTCGCCAGACAACCTCACGTACGTGGTCACTCTGACGAACAACGGGGTGAGCGAGGCCACGACCATCGTCGTCGACGAAGCCCTCACGCTGCCCTCCGGAGTGACTGCGGTCGTGACGCCGAGCAGCGGGACGTGGAGCCCTCCCACCTGGACTGTGCCCGTTCTCGCCGCCGGCGCGAGCGAGACCCTGACGGTAGTCATCAGCGTCGACGGCACCACCGCTCCCGGCGTCGACGTGATCGGCGACACGGCCTCGATCACCGGCGCGGACCAGAGCCTCCTCAACACGGGGGATGACACGGTGACCGAGTCGACCACGGTGGTCGCGTTGGCGGACGTGTCGCTGACGAAATCCGATGCACCCGATCCGGTCGTCGCCGGCACGAACCTCGTCTACACGATCACCGTGAGCAACGCTGGCCCCAGTGTGGCGACCGCCGTGAGCTGGTCCGATACCCTGCCTGCGAACACCACGTTCGCTTCGCTTGCCAGTCCGGGGGGCTGGGCGTGCGCGACCCCGGCGATCGGGGCGGGCGGCATCGTCTCCTGCTCCATCGCCAGCCTCGGACTGGATAGCGCCGTCTTTACGCTCACCGTCGAGGTGGACTCCGCATTGCCGGACGGAACGCTCGTCGAGAACACCGCGACGGTGTCCGCCTCGACGCCCGATCCCGATTCGGACAACGACAGCGACAGCGCCGGCACGACGATCGGCAGCGGCTCCGCCGATGTGTCGGTGACGAAGGTCGGCGATCAGGACCCGGTCGCGGCCGGCGGCCAGATCCAGTACACGATCACGCTGCAGAACGCCGGGCCGAGTGCGGCGTTCGATGCGATGCTCGACGATCCACTGCCCCTCGGTACCACCTTCGCCTCTTTGACGTCCCCTCCCGGCTGGACCTGTGCCACACCCGCCGTGGGCGCGAACGGACTGGTCTCCTGCACGAACCCGATCCTCGCGGTCGGCAGCGCGGTGTTCGTTCTCACCGTGACTGTCGATCCGTCTGTCACGCCGGGAACGAACCTGGAGAACACCGCCACCGCCGGGGCGGCGACCGCCGATCCGACACCGGGCAACGAAAGCAGCGCTTCACAAGCCGGAGTCGTCTCGCCGGCCTCACTCGCATCGTCGAAGAGCGTCAGCGGCGACTTCGTCCGATACGGGACGATCACCTACACCATCGTCCTCACCAACACCGCCGCTTCCACTCAGGCCGACAATCCGGGCGACGAGCTCACGGACATCCTGCCCTCGACGCTGACTCTCGTCGGCGCCACGGCCACGTCCGGCACCGCGACGGCCAATGCCGGCACCAACACCGTCACCTGGAACGGTTCAATCCCCCCGGGAGACTCTGTGACGATCACGATCGAAGCCACCATCAACGGCGACGTGGCGTACGGCTCGTTCATCTCCAATCAGGCCTCGATCGCCTTCGACGGCGACGGTGACGGGACGAACGAGTCGTCCGGCCTGACCGATGATCCATCGGTTGGAGGCAGCGCCGACCCGACCGTCTTCCAGGTGGCTGAGGCCGTCGCTGCGATTCCGGCCCTCGACCCGACCGCACTGCTGCTGCTGGGCGTGGTCCTGGCGATGTGCGGGCTCTTCGTAATGCGGAGAATGTGACTGCGACAGTAACCTCGAGTACGACTGGCGTGAAGGACCGCTGGCGTCCTCGCCGGCTGAAGCGCACGCGTCTCGCGTGCGCCGCGGCCCGCTACGCGCGCCCTGGTTGCGTCGGAGGCGCTGCAGAGGGTAGCCGGTGGCGAGCGCGGAGCGCCGCCACCGGACCGGCGTTTGTCGTCGATCTCCGCCCCGGTAGGGGCGGCAGACATCTCTTCGGCCCCTGCCGGGGCGGTTGTGAGCTGCGTGCGCTCCTTTCTCCGGTGGCTGCGCGCTTTCGCGCTTGCCACCGGCTACCCTCTGATGTCCCTTCGGGACGATCTCCCTGCGGCACCCCCAAATGTCCAAACTCCAGTCGGGCGGGCGTCCCGCCCGCGCAGCCCCCGGCTTGAAGCCGGCGCGCCTTCGCTCGCTACGCGGGCAACCCTCATTACTCGCGGGCGGCTCCCGGCTGAAAGCCAAGGGCTGTCTTCGAGCTCTAGAGCGTGCGACGCGCCCCTCTCGCCGCTCTAGTGTGGTGTCTAGGCTACGGCAAGCCGCGTGTCCGTCTCCGCGTGCCCGGCGCTTTGCGGATCGAAGCCGCGGGCTCCACGCCCTCGAACATCGGCGCCTTCTTCAGTACGGCCACGCCCGCGATTCCGGCGATGACGTGGTGCGCGGAGCGCACCGCGCCTTCCTGCCAGCCGGATAGGTACGACAGCTGGTCGCCGGCCACCCAGAAGCGGCCCTCCGGTTTCAGCAGCGTTTCGGGGATGGTCTTGTCGCACGACCAGTCATCGGCCCAGCCTCCCAGCTGCCAGGGGATGTTCTGCCAGGCGATCGACAGGCCGAGCTCGATCGGCACGTGCTTGTCGAAATCGGGATGGACCTTCTTTCCGCCCTTCATCGCTTCGACGAGCCGTTTCTGCAGCGGCATCTTTCCGTAGGCAATCGCGTCCTGATCGTAGTTGTACGCGCCGGTGAGGATGCCCTTCTGTTTGAAGTAGGCCCACGACGGATACCAGATCTGTGTGATCGGATCGGTCGTGTACGAGATGCCGCCGTACATCTCGTCCTGCTTTTCCCAGAATCTGCTGTTGGTCTGCCACCCGACTTTCACCGTCGGTGCGAACTGCACGCCCGCGATCGCGTCCTTGTACGGCTGACTGAAGTTGTTGTCCCTCGTGATGTTCGCGAGGATCGGGAGCGGAATCGTGGAGATGCACCAGTCCGCGGTGATCGACGAAACGACCTGCGCCAGACCGCCCGACGGGCGGAACGCGATCTTCACCTTCGCCTTCCCCTCCTCGGTCACATTCTGCACGTCCACCACTTCCTGGTTGTAATGGATGAATCTCCCCACGGGCGACTTCTGCAGGAAGCCGTAGCGCCAGATCTGGTCCATACCGCCGACCGGCTGGAAGAGGGTCGGCTGCCACTCGTACTCCTCGGCTTGATAGAAGCGGTGGTTCCAGAAATCAGAGCTCACCAGATCGGCGAGCGTGAGCGGCTTCAGAAGCTTGCCGCACGAGTCGATGCCTGGCTGCACCAGGTAGCCGGAGCGCGACGAGCCGAGGTAGTCGTATTTGTCGTCCGGGTCGATGTCGCCGAAGACGGTGAGCAGATTGAGGAACTGGTTCTTGTCCACGCCCTTCTTTTTCAGCTCGGCGTTGAGGTCGCCTTTCACCACGCTCTTGGCCAGGAGCTCCGAGATCCAGCCGCGCGTGTCGTTGGCGATGCGGCGATTTACGGCGGACTGGCCGTTCCACGACTCGTCGCTCTGGAAGAAGTTCGCGCGCGTCATCATCGTGTAGACCTCGAGCGGGACGCCGAACAGCGTGCAGTAGTGCAGGATCGCGGTGTGGTGGTAGGGGAGGCGCCCCGGCCCGGCATTGAGATAGAAGTCGGGGTGATCGTCGAACTTGCAGACCTGCTTCGTGCCCGTGTTCTCCTCGATCGTGTAACCGGTGCGCACGGTGTAGCTGCGTCCGCCGGCGCGCTCCTTCGCCTCGAGGACGATCACTTCGTAGCCGGCCCTGTTCAGCTCATACGCGGCCGTGAGTCCGGCGATGCCCGCGCCGAGAATGACCACGCGCTCGCCGCGCCCGCGATCCGGCGCGATTTGCGGCGGTCCCGCAAACGCCTCGGGGACGCGGATCATCCCCATGGCCACCATCGTCTCGTACACGGCCGCGGCGCCTCCCGCGCGGCCGACGGCATCCAGAAAGCTGCGGCGAGTCCACCTGGGCGAGTCACTCATTCGGACCTCCTTACGATTCGGTTATGGGGGAACGGAAGGAAGGATAGCGCGATCGGTCGTCGCGACGCATTACAAATGCTACGATGCCCTGCCCTTATGTCCTTCTTTACCAAATTCATGCTCGCCGCGGTATCGGTTGCTTTCCTTGAGCACGCTCCTCTGCTTTCCGCGCGCACCGGCCTGGTTCCCGTGAAGATCATCATCGACACGGCAAAGGGAGAATCCGTCGTCGACGCTTACGTCGCGCTGGTTCCCCCGGAGAGGCCCTGGAGTCGTCCTGATGCCGAGAAAATCGGAAGCAGCGGCAGTGTCCTCCTGGAAGTGCCCGAAGGGGAATATCGAATCGTCGCCGGCGTTCGCGGCAAAGGGGTCAGGATCACGGGTCGGATCGCGGTTCTTGCTTCTCGCAAGAACGAGGTCCGTGTGGAATTGCCTGCGATGCGTGCGGTCACCGGCATTGTGCGCGACGAACAGGGACAATCTGTGCCGGACGTGGCGATTGGAGACGTGGACGCTTTCGTGGAAGCGCCGCTCGGAAGAACGAGCGAGCTCGCGGCGAGCTACTTCGGCAGCGACTGGCGCACGAGATCCGGCGCCGATGGGACGTGGTCGCTATTGATGCCTGAAGATACGCCCCGCCCCATCGTTGCCGAATCGGAAGGGATGGCCACGACATGGCGGTCCTCCAAGGAGGCCGGTTCAGGGTCGATCGAGCTGGTGATGCGCCGCGGGGCAGTGCTGCGATTGGCGTTCGATCGCGAAGCGCCCGAATTCGTCGTCACGCTCGCGGCAAGAAGTGAACCGGTGTCGGTTCCCGCTGCGTGGCAGGCGCAATTCTGGGCGCGCCGCGTCGTGAAGACAGCCATCGAGTGGTCGTCTCTCGCGGCAGGCGAATACGACATCTACGCGCAGCAGTGGGATCCTCGTACATTCAGTCACGCCGTGAAGCTCGGCAGCGTGATTCTCGAAAGCGGCGGAGCGAGTCAGATTGAACTGGAGCTTCCGCCGACGAAGGCAGCGTCAAAATCCATTGCCACGGTCCTGGTGAGGCCGGTCGCCGCGTTCGATGCCGCAGCAATCGAGGCGTTTGGTCGTGACGGCGGTGGATCTCCGCGTTCCGTGCCGCGCGTCAGTGAGCAGGTCAGTGGCGGAACGCTGCTCTATCTCGACACCACCGGTTTCATGGCGCCCTACTTCGGAACGACGAGCGACCGGTTCGTCGTGCTGCCGGAAGGAGAGAGCGGAGCGGTCGCAGTCGCTTCCGTTCGGGATCTCGGCGGGGCGAGTCTCCACGTCCGGACCGCGAGCGAAAGCCTCGCGCTTCCGATCGCCGGGATGGCGACCTTTCACGGCTGCGCGAGGCCTGAGACGATTGCGATGCCCGTAGCGGTCTCGAAAGGCGGCGGGGTCACGTTCGCGGCTCCGGCAGATTGCGCGAGCTTCGTCCTCGACTTCGAGCCGTTCTCGCCGATCGTCCTGCCGAAGCAACTCTCTCTGGGCGATCCGGAATGGCTGGGCGAGTTTACGCTGTACGCGGCGGGACGCGCCGCCGTTCGCGTCGCCACGGAGGACGGATCCGGGGTGGCGAATGCGATCGTCGTGGTGTCCGCGCACACCGAGGGTGGGCAGTCGTCGGTCCCGATCGCGCAGAAGACCACCGAACCGGATGGCTGGGCGCATTTCGATCGGCTTCCGGCGGGCCCGCAACTGGCCGTCGTCGCTCGAAGCGCCGACGGCGATCGGTCCGTCATCGAGACCATACGGGCGGACCCGACGCAGCACCAGACTCTCGATCCCCTGAGAATGCCGAAGCCGGCGAGTCTGGTCGTGAAGCCAAAACTCGATCCGGAGTTCACCCGGCAGTTTCCGGATGGATACATTCTGGCCCTCTCTCTCGAGCTGCTTGATGGCGCCGCCGAGAGGCGCTCGGTGCAGGTCGAAGGGTCGGATCGTGTCGAGTTTAGTCCCCTGCTGCCGGGGCGCTGGCAACTCATCGCGATCGTCACGGCGGGGCGCGGCTTCCAGCCGGTCCTTGGCGAAGAGATCGAGGTCAAGGCCGGCGAATCGAAACAGGTGGAGGCGCTGATCGAGCCTCTGGTCTTTCGTGGGCGTGTCACGGGAAACATCCCCGATCCCTCCGGAAACATCGACATCAACGGGCCGAGACGCTCCGATGTTTTACCGTCGGTGGAGGTCTTCTCCTCGGGAGAATTCGTGGCCATCCTGCCGCGTCGCGACACCTATTTCGTCGGCGTCCGGCTGCGCAGCACGGGACAGATGCTCCTGGTGGGGAACACACCCATTCTCGATCCCTCACAACCCGTGGAAATCAAGCTCCCGCAGGGCGTGATCGTGGCTCGCCTCCGTGCGGACGGCAAGCCTCTCGCCGGAGCGAAGGTCATGGCCCGCATGCAACATCAACCCACCACGGACGTTCCGCTCATTGCGTTCCCGGTGAAAACGGGACCGGACGGCGAGGCGCGGATCGAGGGATTGCTTCCGGGGCCGTGGGTCGTGTTCGTGCCCGAGAACGGAGAGGCGCAGACGAGTGTCACCGTGTCGAGCACGGAGGTCGTATACGCCGATCTGGAGGTCACCAGCGGGTTGGCGATCACCGGCAGGGTCGTGGAGACCTTTGGAGCGCCCGTTTCAGACGCGAAGGTGACGTGCCTGCTGCCCGGACCGGAGGGCGTACCGTACATGCGGATGGCATTCACCGGTTACGACGGGTCGTTCGATATCAAGGGTCGCGTTGCGTCGCGATCCACGGTGCTCTGCAGTGTGACTTCGTTCAGCGGCGCGCAGGGATACCGGGTGGTCGCCGGCGACTACGCCAGACTGGTGCTGCCCGCGAATCCCGCAACACTCCGTGTGCTGTCATTGCCTGCGATGGAACGGTTCAGCGGACTGTGGCTGCTCTCCCGAGACGGCCGAGTGATCGAGGTCTCGCCGTACGTGCCGAGAGTGGCGAGTGCTGCCGCACTCACGATTCCGGCGCTCGCTCCGGAGGCCTGGAAACTCGTGAGCGTCTCGTCGTTCTCTGAATGGATGGCACTGACTACGGGCGGGGGTGCTCTTCCCGGGATCGTCGACGTTACGTTGAAACCGGATGAGCGGAAGACGGTGGACCTCGAGAAGACCGGACGCGAGAGAGCGCCGGCCAAGGAATAGGAGAAACAATGAAAGTGAGAATGGGAAGTATCGCCGTACTGCTGTTTGCCATCGTCGCGTTCGCGCCGTCCGCTTCGGCCTGCGAGAAATGCAAGACAGACATGTGGGGTGTGACGAGATGTGATTCCGGGCACGCGTCCGGACATCAGTCGTGCTATGGCGGCTCCGGCGTAGCCTGCACACTTAGTGGCGGTTCATGCCCCTCGGGAGGAGACCCCAATGATCCGCTTCATCCAGATCCCTTGATGAGCGAACCCTGCCTGGCCTGCGAAGGGGATGCGCCGACTCAGGGGTTCGTCCTGCGGCCCGAGCCGACAGCAAGCAACCTCTCCGCCGCGCTTGACTAGACTCTGCCTGTTCTTCCTCGGGTTTCTGACGCAGCTCGTCAGTTGCGCGGACCGGCATCTCGATCTGTCATTGCTACAGATCGATCCGCTACCTGTGGCGCAACTCGACGAGGTCCGTCTTGCCGGAATGGTCGGGGAGAATCAGTTCATCCTCGTCCGAGGGGAGCCTGACACTTGGCAACCGAGAACGCTCGTTCGCGTCGATGGAGATGCGAGCGAGCAGTCGCTGCTCCTGCCGGCGCGAAACACCCCCTGCCTTGGCGAGGCACTGATCGTGCGCGCCCCTCGATGGTGGTATAGCCGGTGCAGTGGCAACGGCGTTCAGTTCGTCAGCTCGGAGGCTCCCGGTTCACCTTCATTCGTCGCCGGCGATTCCGCGCTCCACCCGCGCGAATGGCTGCCCTTCGAACAGGATGATCCGGGCGGCGTGCTGCTTTCCGTCGAGCCGGACGGGCGCACGGTGATCGCCAGCAGGGTCACCCCATCAGGCGTTCAGGGAACGCTGGGCAGGTTCGATCGCGGATCCACGCTTTGGGGTGCCGAACGCGGTCAGGCCGTTCGCATGGGAACGGACAGCGTTGCTCTGATCACCATCGAAACGAGCTCCAGCGATCCGGTGCATTCTTCGATCATGCTGCGCGTCATTAGAAACGGCGACATTGCGACATCGCGATTGGCGTTCCATGAAAACGGCTGGGCATCCGTCGCCGCGGCCCCGGGGCCGAATGAGAATTTCGCCGTCGTGGCTGCCCCTTTCGGCGAGAGCGGCGTCGTGGCCCTGATGGTCGATCCAACACAACCCGATCGCACGACTGTCCGGCACCTCATCCAATCCGCTGCGGCTGTTCCGTACCCCGGCCTCAGGTTGATGGCCAACGGGAATCGATTCATCGCGGCCTGGATCGAATCACGGGAGAAGACGGTCCGGATCGCGGAATTCGATGCCGACGTCGTGCTCCCGGCAGTGACGGTTGCATCCGATGTCGGCGGCTTCGTTCCCTTGCTCTCTCTCGGGTATGCTCCCGGCGAAGAGCCGCGCGATGTTGCCCTCTTCTGGACGGGAGACGGCGGAACCGTGATGCTGCGAAGACTTCCTGAGCCGGCCACCGGCTCCCTGATTGCGAGCGATCTTCTCCGCGCGTTCTCAGACTGGGCGGCTGGACGGACACGGCAGGCACGAGCTCGTCCCTGACTCGGGGCTTCTCTCCCTGCAGCGGCCCGACACTAGGGAGCCGCTTTCGAGGAACGTGTCATCCTGAGCCGCGTAGACGGCGAAGGACCTTCACCGTTGCGTGCTGGAGGGTCCTTCGCTGTCTACGCAGCTTCCAATGACAACGCTGGATTCATGGCGCTTCCAGAGTTGTCATTTCACTCGGAATGGCCGGCGGAGCCACGCGTATGGTGGCCGAGGCTTGGCCAATCAGCGCAGCCAGCCGTGCCGGCTCAGGATGACACCTCTTTCTGCCGCGCAGACCCGTCGTACAGTCATCGCGATGTGTGCGCGGTGTTTTCCCGCACTCGATCTTGAGATGGTCGCGCCGCTCGCCGGGATGGAGCTTACCGCACGCCCTCACGCCGCGGCCTGGAGACGAGATAGATCAGCGCACCGACCGTCAACGCGATCGCGGCGGCGATGAAGTGCCAGCGGTTGCGGCCGTAGATGAATGCCAGCGAGACCAGCACGCCGAGGATGGGAACGATCAGTCCCGGTGTGCGGAATCCGTCGTTCAACTTTCGCAGGCGCGGCACCGCGGCGGCGGTGACCAGATACGTCGTCACGCGCGCGAGCGCGGAGACCAGTGCGAGCGCCGCGAACGATCCGGCCAGCGCCAGCACGAGTGCCACCGTCGCATGAATGACGATGGCCACGCTCGGCGTATGGAAGCGCGGATGCACGTAGGACACCGGTCCCATGCGCCGGCCGAGGGAGAGCGCGTAGAGCATGCGCGAGCCCTCGAACATCGTCCCGGAATTCGTGCCGGCCATCGACATCAATGCTCCGACGGTGACGATGATGGCGCCGATCGGCCCGATGATCGCCGCCGCGGCGGACGCGATCGGCGTCTCTGTCGCCGACAGGTCCGGCAGCGCGGACATCGCGCCCAACTGCACGAGTGCGTACAGCGCGGCGATGATCAGGATTCCGACGAGCAGCGCCCACGGCAGATCCCGGCGTGGGTTCTTGTACTCGCCCGCGGGAACGCCGAGGTTTTCGAAGCCGGCATACGCAAACAGCATGAACAAGGCCGCCTCTCCCCAGTTCACGTCCCCGGTGGGAATCGTGAGCGACTGGGGAATCGGATTCGACTTCCAGACGATCAGCGCCAGGATGACGAATCCGACCAGCGGCACGAGCTTGCCGAACGTGAAGACATAGATCGACGCCGCACCGTACTTCACGCCGACGAAATGGATCCCGGCCAGGATGAGAATGCTCGCGATGATGACCGTCGCCCGGGGCCACCCGCTCTTGAGTCCCGGCGCGAGAAGAGCCAGCGCGACGACGAATCCGTTCGAGAGCGACGCCAGCGACGTCACGCGCGCGATCCAGTTCATGAAGCCGGTCTCGAACCCGACGAAGTCTCCGAAAGCGGTCTTTGCGTACAGATACGATCCGCCCGGTTCGGTGAAGTGACTGGCCGCCTCGGCGAAGCAGAGCGCGAGGATGAACACGGGGATCGCAAACAGCAGCGGCGCCCACAATGAAAACGGACCGAGGAGCACGAACGACTGATGAGGGAGGAGGAACACGCCGCTCCCGACGACGGCGTTGATGCACATCGCGACCAGACCCCAGAAGCCGACCGTCCTGACGAGTTTTGCGCTGTCGTTCTGCATTCGCTCCTCAATTCAGGGCGCAGGGGACAGGGCGCAGGGGGCAGGAGAACGAAGGACGGCTCCTGCCGCCCTGCGCCCTGCCCTCTGCGCCCTCTCTCCCGCCCTGTCCCCCCTGCGCCCTATTTCCTGTAGCCCGCGCCGCGGATCGATTTGCCGGGGAGCTTGCCTGTCATTGCGCCGTCGCGCAAGACCGGAGTGCCGTTCACGATGACGTCCGTGATGCCGATGGAGAAATGATGAGGATCGTCGAACGTCGACTTGTCGATCACGATGTCGGGATCGAAGACGACGACGTCCGCGACCAGGCCCGCGCGCAACACGCCGCGGTCGCCGAGGTTCGCCCGCGCGGCGGCCTGCGACGTCATCTTGCGCACCACCTCCTCGATCGAGAAGAGCTTCTGCTCGCGCGCGTAGTGTCCGAGGACGCGGGGGAACGATCCGTAGGCCCGCGGGTGCAGTCCGACGTTCTCCGCACGGGCCTTGTCCGTCGGCGAGCTGGCGTCGGAGCAGATCGAGACCCACGGATGCCGCAGCGCCGCGCGGACGTCGTCCTCGTTCATCGAGAAGTAGATGACGCGCGGCGAGATCTCGTTCTCGGCGAAGAGCGCCATCAGCGCTTCTTCGGGCGACGTCTGCATCAGGGCCGCGATCTCTCCGATGAACTTCTTCTCGTAGTGGCTCTGCTCCGAGTTGAACACCTGCGCGACGTAGATCCCGCGCTCGCCGCGGCGCGCCACCTGCGCCCGCAGCGCGTCGGCGATCCGCGCGCGGTCCTCGGCGTTCCGCAGTCGCTTCCGGAAGTCGTCGTAGCCGCCCTCCATCGCCCAGTCGGGCGCGAGCGTCGACAGTCCCGTCGACGACGCGGCGTATGGGTAGACATTCGCCGCAACGTCGATCCCTTCCACGCGCGCCGCTTCGATGCGCGTCAGGATCTGAGGCATGCGTCCCCAGTTCGGACGGCCTCCGATCTTGAGGTGCCAGATGTTGACCGGAATCTTCGCCTCCTGTCCGATGCGGAAGGCTTCATCGAGCGCGCTGTCGATGCGGTCGCCTTCGTCGCGGATGTGGGAGAAGTACACCCCCCCGTGCCTCGAGGCGACGCGGGCGAGGTTGATCAGCTCGTCGGGCGTCGAGAACATCGCCGGGACGTAGATCAGCGACGATCCGATGCCGATGGCGCCGTCGCGCATGGCCTGCTCGACGATCGCTTCCATCTGCCGCATCTCGTCCATCGTCGGGGCGCGGTCGACGTCGCCGATGACCATGGAGCGGGGGTTGCTCGCCCCGAGAAGCATGGCGAAGTTGAGCGCGGAGCCGCGGCGATCGAGCTCGTCGAGATAGTCGCCGAGGGTGAGCCAGCGTTGTCCTTCGCGGACGCGGTCGGGAGCGTGCGGCCCGGGCGAAACACCCTCACCCGCGACCTCGGTGGTCACGCCCTGGCGAACCTTTGCTTCGAGCTTCGGATCGGCGATGACCGTCGTCTGCGACCAACCGAGGAGGTCGATGAAGCCCGGCGCGACCATGCGGTCCCGCGCGTCGATGGTGGAGGCGGCGGAGGTCTCGCGAAGATCGCCGACCGCCACGATGCGGTTCCCGCGGATGCCGACGTCGCCGCGATACCACGGCGCGCCGGTGCCGTCGACGATGCGGCCGTTGGTGATTTTCAGGTCGAGCGTTTTTTTCGGCATGGGCGTGGTGGCGCAGCTGGTCAGGAACATGGCCAGAACGAGGAGTCTCAAAGTCTCAAAGTCGCAGAGTCTCAAAGAGCGTCCTTGCCACCATCTTTGCGACTTTGAGACTTTGCGACTTTGAGACTCGGTCATTCCATCCCCCTCATCAGGTCGTCGACCGTTTGCCGCTCGCGAATGACCCGCGCGTCGTCGCCGTCGACGAGCACCTCCGGCGGCAGCAGTCGGGCGTTGTAGTGCGAGGCCATCGAGAAGCCGTAGGCGCCGGCGTCACAGATGGCGAGGAGGTCGCCGACCTTCACGGGGTCGATGCTTCGAGGCACGGGCTTGTCGCCCACGCGCGTGAAGACGTCGCCGGACTCGCAGACGTTGCCGGCGACGACGACCTCCTCTCTGGGGATCGACGGATCCCAGCTCGCCAGGAGCGAGCCGTTCGATCCCCGCGAGGCGTTGACGATGTGGTGATAGGCCGAATACTTCGACGGCCGCGCGAGGTGGTTGAAGCCGGTGTCCACCCCGACCCACTCGACGCCCGCGCTGACGCGCTTGGTCGTGGCGCGGGCGAGGAGCGTCCCCGATTGCGCGACCAGGTAGCGTCCCGGCTCGAGGATGGCGGTGAGGTTGCGCGCGGCGAGCGTCGCCGCGGCCATGCGCGTCAGCTCCGCGCCGTATTCGGCGATCGGGAACTCGCGCTCGCCTGGTTTGTACGGCGTCCCGATGCCGCCGCCGAAGTTGATCCAGCGCAGGTTCGAGAACGACGGCCCGAGCTCCAGCAACTGCCGCGCCGCGCTCAGCAGCGGCCTCGGCTCGTCGATGCCCGAGCCGATGTGCGCGTGCAGGCCGACGATCTTCCGTCCCGTATCCTCGACGAGCATGCGCGCGCTCTCGAGCTCCGCGACGTCGATGCCGAACTTCACGCTCCGCCCGGCCGTGACCACGTCCGCGTGGTGGCCCGCGCCGACGTCGGGGTTGATGCGCAGCGCGATCGGATTCGGGAGATCGAGAGCGAGGCAGCGGTCGATCTCGGACATCGAGTTGACGTTGACGACGATCCGCGGATCGGGAATCGCGCGCAGATCGTCGTCGGAGACGTTCGAGCACGTGAACCAGATGTCCTCCGGCCCGTACCCCGCGCGTATCGCCAGGTGGATCTCGCCTGGCGATACCGCATCGCACCCGAAGCGCTCGCCGTGCAGCATGCGCAGGATGGAGAGGTTCCCGTTCGCCTTCATCGCGTAGAACGGCCGGAAGGGGAGCCCCGCGAACGCCGTGCGGACGTTCGCCGCTTGCCGCCGGATGACCGCCGCGTCGTAGACGTACAGCGGCGTCCCGAACCGCGCCGCCAGCTCTTCTGTCGAGAGGTTGCCGATGTGAAGGACGTGATTGCGGTACCGCATGAGCGCGCGAAGTGTACGAACCGGGGGCCAAAGGTGAAAGAAAAAAGAGAAAAGAGAAACGGGCCTGCGGCGGAGCCACTTTTCTCTTTCACCTTTCACCCTTCGCCTCTTCGCACGGACCGGTTACCATCCTCGCCATGCAGCAATACCTCTCCCTGATGCAGACCATCCTCGACCGCGGCGCGAGGCGCGGGCTGGGCGTGTGCCGGACTGCGGAACGCGGCTCTCCCAGTCGAAGGAAGAGGGAGATGTCCAACCTGGTTGTCTGAGGCGGCGTGGCTGTCGTGCGAGGAGGCTCCGATGAGTTTGGAAATGCACCGTTGCGAGTTTTGCGACGAGATCCGCGATCCGCGGAGGAGTCGCTTTGGCGCGATATACGGCGGGGAGCTAACGTCTCGCACCGTTCGCGAAACGCCGTCGTTCGTCGTCCTGCCTACTCTCGGACAGATCTTCGCCTGCAGCATGCTCGTGGTTCCGCGTCGGCATGTGGAGACGCTGGCGGGCTTCGCGGATGGCCAGGGCGAGCTGATTGGACTGATGGGTGAGCTCGAGGACAGGCTCTCGGCCACCGGGCATGTGGTTTTCTTCGAGCATGGCGCGCGCTGTACCACCAACGGCGGATGTGGCATCTATCACGCCCATTTGCATTGCGTCCCGCTGCCGCGCGAGGTCGAGGCATCGGAGCTCCTTCCGAAAGGCGCGCGTGTCGAAGGGATCGCGGAGGGCTGGCGTCTCCTCGCTGAGTCGGACCACTACCTTCTCGTCCGGGACTCGGCAGGCGAGACGCGCTACGTCGACGTCGGTGGGGACACGCACGAGTATGGCTCGCAATACTTCCGGCGCCGGATCACCGAGGTTCTCGAGGTCTCCGTGGAGTGGGATTGGCGCAAGTACACGCTTCCGGAACCACTCCTGTTCCAGTCCATCCGTGCGTTCGATCCCCGTGCCGAATCACCGCTTCACAGCTGACCAGCGGCGGCGGATTCTCTCGCGAGTCCCCGCATCGAAACGCGAAGCGGAGAGCTCGCCTGACCCGTGGCGCCGGCACCAATCGCGGTAGTCGTCAATGCTGCTCTCGCGCGGCTGCGCGGCTCCCATTGTGATGGCCTCGGCGACCCGCCGGATCTCGGCTACGGTGAAGCCGCGCGTCCCGCGGATCAACGCCGCACTGGCAGTGCCGCCCAAGGCGGAGCAAATGTGCCGGCGACGGGCGTCGTCGTCGGGTCGGTCGAACAGCAGGACCTCGTCGAAACGTCCAGGGCGTCTCACCGCCGGGTCGATGTTGCGTAGGTAGTTCGTTCCCAGCACGAAAATCACGTTTCCGGCGTCGTGCAGATCCTGCAGCTTGGGCAGCATGCTCGCCGTGGCGAAGGAGAGGATCGACCTCGCTCCGCGCTGACCCTCGTCATCGCGCGTTCGAAATAGCTCGTCACATTCGTCGAAGAAGATCACGGCATGGTTGAGAACTCGGATGTGGTCGAAGATGTCCCGGGCGACCGCTTCGATGAACTCGAGTCCCCGCTGGATGAAGTGTCCCGGCGTGATCGTGACCAGGGGCCAGCCGAGGAAATCCGCGAGCCGCTGTACGAAAAAGGTCTTGCCGCTGCCGGGCGGGCCGAAAATGATGAAGGAGACGGCGTCCCTGCGCGGCATTTGAAAGACGTCTCCGGCGGTCCGTTTGCGCAGAATCGGCTGGACGAAGCGATTCCACACGAGCTCCGCCGGCTTGGTGATCGAGTCCGGTTCAACGACGCTGTCGCGCCATGCCTCCTCCGCCCCGCCGAGATCGCGGTAGCTTCCATGGTGTTCGCTGATGCCGAAGCGCATCAACGCATGGTTACGCAGGGCTGCCTTTTCGCCGATCCAGAGACGGCGCAGGAGGCGCGTGCTGTAGGCGGTGATCCAGGTTTCGACGTAGTTCCTCCGACGAACGCGGTCGCTTGACCATCCCGCATACTGGCGATCGCCGACGTGGACCTCAGTGAATGTCGCGCTCAGGTACTGCATCGTCTTCTGCAGTGCGGGAAGCGCCGTCTGAAGGAGCAACCGCTCACCTTCGATGTGATCGGAAACCGCCCGGTCGTCGATCGAACATTCGGCCAGATGCAGTGCGACGCCGGCGCTGGGCTGTTGGACCACGTCCGCCGTGGCTTCGAACGTGATCGAGACACCATCAGGCCAGCAGCCGTCCTGATGCTGCCGAGCGACGATAGCCTGCACGCACGCTCGGAAGAACGCAAACCTCCGTTCCTCCGGCGAAGCGAGGCACAGTGCGCGCAGGGCGAACGTGAGCGACACCGGGTCGTACGACGGATCGAGCGCCACGCTCTCTCGGGCCATGTGATAGTCCACGTGCCGAATCGTGGCATCGCGGATGACTTTCAGGGCGCCGGCGATCTCCTCGGGGCGCAGAACCCGAGCCTTTTCTTGGTCCAGCCGGCGATAGGCACTGGCCAGTGCGTCGAAGCAGGTCACGATGTTGAGCAAGATTCCGGGCGCGAAGTCGCTGGACTCGTAGACTCCACCCGCGTTCAGCGGTGATACGCCTTCACCCCGCAGGAGCTTACGCAGTCTGCGTTCGGCCGCGGAAAGCCCTGCCAGAATCGCCGGGCGGAGTGGGTCGAGCGAGGCCTCCGGGATCCACCGCATCAGCGAATCGGCCGCCGAGACAAGCCGCTCCAGCGGAATGATGAATCGCGTCGAGGGCGCCTTTTCATCGGTCCGGGCGTGACTCGACATGGCCACGATGGCGTTGACCCATCCGCCGAGCGATGGCGCCGGGCCCCGAGACCGCTTGCCGCGGAACGTTACAAGGTAGGTGAGGACATCAAGCGCAGTGGGTGGAGCCTCGGCGCATGACACCTCGCCATGTGGGGTGAGGAGCTGCCGACGCCGCGGATCGTGTCGGCTCTCCGGATGCCATACCGCGCATTCGGCCAACGCCGTGATCGCATGAAAGGTTGCGGTGGGGCGGAACGTGCTCAGCCCTCCTGAATCCTCGGTATTGCGGAGCGCACCATGCGCGTCACGGGGCCAGAGCGATAGAAGGGCTCCGACGGATCGGAGCATCCAGTCACGTGTTATCCGCTCACGGACTTTGAGCGGTTCCACACTGGGGACCTCGTTGAACATGCCGGCCATCAGATCGCGGCTTCAGCCCCGCGCCGCGCGCGCGCCGCGCTCACCCGTTCGGCCTCTAGTCGTTCCAGGTCGTACTCTTCATGATCGACGAAACGCATTGCCTTGGCCACGCGGTGATGGCCGGCCACGTCGCGGATCTGGCGGTGCATTTCCTGGCAGATCCGGCGGTAGGCGGGATGTCCCTGCCGTTGCGAGCGAAGTTCCAACAGATGGAATGCCTCGCGGGCATTCATTTGCATCATGAACCGGACGCGATAGGCGAACGGCACGACGTATTGCGCGACCTGAAGGCCGAGGTCGCGTGCGAGTACGGCGTACGTATCCTCCGCTTTGCGCATGGCCTCTCGCCACCGGGTGGCGTGCTCGCCGATCTGGTCGACCTCAGCCGGGAGAACATACCCGTGCCCCGTCGCGAGTCTCTGCCATTCGATCGTGAGCATCCGGTGGCGCTGGAGATCGCGAAACGCGCCGTAGTCGGAGACAACGTCGAAGCGGTAACTGATGCGCTCGAACGCCCTGCCGGGCTTGTGGCGGCGGTTTCCGCGCGCACCGACATAGGACTCGAAGATCTGGTCCTTTTCCACTTCGCTAAGGGAGCGCACGAAGGCGAGTAGATCGGCATCGGAGGCATCTGTGCTCTCGTACAGTGCAGCGGCAATGATCAGCTCCTCTCCTTCGTTTTCTTGCCAATCCACGAGAGATACCTCGCGGGACTCCGTCTCCGGGATGCGGTATCGGTTCGCGACGTCAAGCACGCCCGCCCGCGTCTCGCTCATGTAGCGGGTCCATGCGCGCCCGCGGTTCGGATCGTCGACGCGTTTGAGGAACGCGGGGATCGACTTCCGTAGCTCGCCGAGCATCAGCTCGGCACAGTCCCGCGCTTCCCGCAGGGGATGCGCAAGCATCCGCATGATCATCAGCTCGAATGCTTGTCCACTGGCGAAGACGCCGACATTCGAGACCGTCGCCGCGGGAAGGAGCCCTCGCGCGATGTCACAGGCCTTGGCGTTGATGGTCGTGCGCCAAACCGCAATCGGGTCCTCCTCGGTCTTGGGAAAACGCTCCTCAAGCCACGGGATCAGATTGTTGAGAAGCCGCGCATACCGGTCGAAGAGGAGCTCGACCGTATCCTCGTAGCGGGCGCGATGCCTGGACTCTTCGATCTCCATGGGCATCTGATAGCGATACCGTCCGTCGACCTTCTGGTCATAACGGATATAGCGCGTGCTTTGCTCGAGGTAGGACGCGAGGCGGCCGCGCTCCAGGATCTTGGTCAGAATGTTCGAGATGTTCTCGCAGGCAATGTGTGCGGCTCCGAGCTGCGCTACGGAGTCGTCTCCGTATTGGTTGAACACTCTCTCGTACAACTGCTCGGCGCGCCGCGTGCCGATCTCACTCGTTGGCGATTCGGTCTGCGGAACGCCCAACAGAGAATCGGCTTCTCCGGTGGTTTTGTAGAACTCGTCGAGGAACAATCGCCGGATGGACTTCGGCGAACGGCTGTATCGGGCGAACAGAGCGCCCTTGACGACCTCGGGGAGGTTCCTCACGCCAAAGACCGGCAGGTCAGAGTTTGTGAAAAATCGCTCCAGAATTTCTCTCTCTTCCGAGGTGAAGGCCTCGCGCTCTGTGAGCGTAGACATGACGGATCGCCTCCTTGTTGCGAACCCATTCTCGGCGTCGGGAGGACGCGAGCGCAAGACTTTACATTCACCTCTGGGCGGCAGGAGGTGCACGGCACGCAAGGATGCGGTGCCCGCTTGCTTGCGGTTGGCTGCTGATTCCGCGTGTGGTGGGCAGTACACTCGCGACCATGAAGCTCTGGCTCATCGCCGCACTCGCCACGAACAACGTCATCGGACGGAACGGCCAGGTGCCGTGGCACCTGCCGACCGACCTCCGCCGCTTCAAGACCCTGACCATGGGACATCATCTGATCATGGGACGGAAGACGTTCGAGTCCGTCGGGCGTCCGCTGCCGGGAAGGGTGAACGTCGTCATCACCCGGCGCGACGACTGGACGGCCGATGGCGTGACGGTCGTGCATTCGCTCGAAGAGGCGTTGCGGGTCGCGGCCGGGGCGGAGGACACCGAAACGTTCATCGCCGGCGGCGCGGAGATCTACGAGCTCTCCATTCATCGCGCCGATCGCATGTACCTCACGCGCGTGCACGCCGAGCTGGAGGGGGACACCTGGTTCCCCGAGTTCGATGACGTGAGCGAGTGGAAGCTCGTCGACGCGGAACACTGCGAAGCGGACGAGAAGAACGAGTACCCGTTCTCGTTCCTCACGTACGACCGGGCGGCCGCCGAGGGGCACGCGATTCCGGCAGAAGGTTAGCCGGCACGGCCGGCAGCGTTGGTTGGCCGAGCCTCGGGCACGCCAGTCGCCCGAGGTTCACTTTCTGCGGCCGCAGACTCGGAGCCCGGGTTGTCAGGCCGCCGTCCCCGCTGTCATCCCTCGCTCCGCTCGGGATGACAGATCCTAATAACCATTGCATCTGTATGCCGTAATCGCATATTCTCCTCGCACCCGAGGACAATATGCGCATTCTGCTTGCCACAGTTCTGGTTCTTTGTGCGGCACCCCTTCTCGCGCTTGGCGCTCTTCCCGAGGTTCCCGTCAGCCCCGCGGAGCTCACGCCGACGCCCTTCACCAGACATCAGCAGATCGCCTCGAACGGGGAAACGTACGTGGCGGTCTGGACGGATCACCGAATCAGTCCCCGCACCACGTACGCCGCGCGCCTTCGTGCGGACGGCACGCTGCTCGACCGCGTCGGGATCCTCGTCGCGCCGAACAGCCAGGCCGGAGCGGTGATCTGGAGCGGGAGCGCTTTCCTCGTCGCCTATCTGCAGGAGGGAATGGTCACGGTCCGCGCGCTCTGGCCGGACGGCGTGCTGGGCGCACCAATCGAGGTCTTCGGCAACTACGTCCTGTCGGAGGTCTATCGCATGCGGATGGCGACGAACGGCGACAGCGTGCTGCTCGTCACCTCCGATGCCACCGCCGCGATTCTCGGGCCGGACGGCCACGAGCGGCGCCAGATCTCCTTTCCCTGGCTGTTTGCGCAGCGCGGACTCGGCGTCGCCGCCGCGGGCTCGACGTACCTCGTCGCCGTGGGGACACATGATGGGTTGCTCAAAACGCAGATCGTCACGGCCGACGGAGACTTCGGCGCCTCGCATGTGCTGCTGAGCAACGTCGAGTCGTATGGCGCCGAAGTCGCGAGCGATGGGGAACGGTTCCTTGTCGCCTGGGCCCGCGGCAACCTCTACGCGCAGTTCGTGACGGGGGAAGGCGCGCCGGTCGAGCCGCAGATCGCGCTCACCGCGGTCGCGCCGGTTTACTTCTACTCCCACACGGCGACGCGTCTCGTCCGCCGCGGTGACGAGTACCTGCTCGTCTACCGGACCTGGGGCGGCGCGCCGTTCGACACGATGCGCCTCGGAAACGGCGGCGAGAAGCGCGGCCCGCTCCTCACGGGCTTCCAGGGAGAGATCGTGGACATCGTGACGGATGACGGACGCGGGGCCATCCTCGGATCTGACGACGCGAATGTCCTCAGCGCCGCGTTCTTCGACACGGGCACGCCGGCGGAGCTCCGGAACCGCACGCCGGTCGCGATCTCCGGCAAGCAGCAGGCCCAGGTGCGGCTCGCACGTCTGGGCGACGGCATTGCCGCCGCGTGGGTCGTGGAGCAGCGCGACGCCGCCGTGCTGCTCTCGCGCGGTCCGGGATCGAACCCCGTGCTCGTCGCCGCGGGGCCGGGAAGGCTCATCGACGTCGTGGTCGAGAGCGGCGCGATCTGGGTGCTCTGGATCGACGAAGAGGAAGACGAGGTCTACGCCCGCCGCTTTACGCCGCAGTTGGAGGCCATCGATCCGCAGGCGGTGCTCTTCGCATCGAGCTCGAATTGGGCTGGCGATCTTTCGGCGGCTGGCGGCGGAGGGGCGGTCGTCGTCGTGCACAACGGAAGGCCGGGACCTTTCGGCCTCGAGCCGGAGGGCCCGCACATCGGGGCGCACATTCTCCGCGGTACCGCCACCGGGATTGATACGACCGAGGTCGGGGTCGCGAGCGTGGATGGATTCGATCGGCTGCCGGCCATCGGCTGGACCGGCGATGCGTTCCTCGTCGCGTGGGCGAACGCGACCGGCTACTACCCGCCGCTGCGGACGATTCGGGTCGACGACGTCGCCTCGCCGTATAAGCCGGACGACCGCATCCTCGCCGTGCGGATCACGGCGACAGGCGAGGTGCTGGACGCGGATCCGCTCGAGGTTGCGCGCAGCAAGAGCCTCCACGCGTTGAGCATCGCGGACACCACCATCGCCTGGCAAACGTACGAGACGCCGAACCTCTCCTCGCGCCGCCACACCTACGCCGCGCGCGCCGTCGCAAACGCCCCGGTCGTGGACCTCGGCGGCGAGGACACCTACTTCGGCGCATTCACCTCCGATGACGGCGGCTTCCTCCTCACACGCGCTCGACAGATCGATTCGACCACACTTCAGCCGGAGATCGTCCGGATCGATGCGAGTCTCACCGTGACGGAGACAATCCAGCTCCCGCCGATCACCGTCAACTTCATCTATTCGCCGCCGAACCCGTTCGACGTCGACCTGATCGGCGGTCCGCTCCGGACGATCGGCTACTCGCGCATCGCCGGCGCTGACTACGGTCACACGCGCCGGATTTTCCTGCGACGCCTCGCAGAAACGCATCGGCGGAGGGCTTTGAGATGACACCGATGATTGCGACGCTGGTTCTGCTCGGAGCGCTGCTCGATCTCGGGCCGCAACGGCCGCTCGCCTTCGGTGCCGAGATCCCCATCGGTCCCGCGGAGCTCGCGCCGAGCCGCTTCACCATGGGAGCGCATCTCGCCACGAGCGGGGAGATGTACGTCGCCGTCTGGACCGACTATCGATCGTTCCCGGGCGCGACGTACGCATCGCGTTTTCGCGCCGACGGCACGCGGCTCGACCGCGTCGGTATCCGCGTCGCGGCGGACAGCCGCGCCGGCGCGGTCCTCTGGAACGGCAGCGCATTTCTCATCGCGTATCAGCACGCCGGCATGATCACGGTTTGCACGCTGTCGCCGGACGGCGTTCTCGGCGAGCCGATCGAGCTGTTCGCGACCGACAATGTCGAGACGAGCTTTCGGATGCGGCTGGCGACGAACGGCGACAGCGTGCTGCTCGTCACCGCCGACTCGAACGGAGCGTTGCTCGATCCCGATGGGCGCGAGCGGCGCGAGATCGCGTTTCCGTGGAGCTTCGCGCAGAACGGATTGGGCGTCGCCGCCGCCGGCTCGACGTACCTTGTCGCGGCGGGCCGCCACAACAACGAGCTGAAGACGCAGATGGTCATGGCCGATGGAGAGCTCGGCGCGTCGCATGTGTTGATGGACACCGTCCGCTTTGGAGTGGACGTGGCCAGCGACGGCGAGCGGTTCCTCGTCGCGTGGGCGCGCGGCAATCTCTACGCGCAGTTCATCACGGGCGAGGGTGCGCCAGTCGAGGCGCCGATGGCTCTCACGGCTCTCCATCCGGTGTTCGCCTCCTCACACTCAGTGACGCGCCTCATCCGCCGCGGCGGCGAGTTCCTGCTCCTCTACACCGCTGACGGTGGTGCGCCCTACGACACGCTGCGTCTCGGCGACGACGGCGGGAAGCGCGGTCCGCTCCTCACCGGCGGTTACGGACCGATCGCGGACGTCGCCTCGCACGACGGCGGCGGCGCCGTCGTCGGAACGCACACGGAAGTGCTCAGCGCCGCCTTCTTCGACGCCGGCGCGCCCACGGCGTTGCGGAACGCGACGCCCGCGGCGCTCGCGGGAAGGGCACAGTCGCAGATCCGTCTCGCGCGCATCGACGGCGGTTTCGTGGCCGCGTGGCGCGGCGAGAATGACGTGCCCGAGCTCCTGCTCTCGCGTGGTCCCGGATCGACTCCCGTGCTCGTCGTGGCGGACTATGCGTCGCTGATCGACGTCGTCGTCGAGGACGGTGTGATCTGGGTGCTGTGGACGGCATGGGAGCACGTTCATGCGCGGCGCTTCACGACGGCGCTCGAGGCCATCGATGCGCAGCCGGTGGTCGTCGCTCAGAACGACAACACGGATTACGCGGCGGCAGCCGGTGGAGGCGCGGTCGTTCTCGTCCGCAACCACCTCCACCACGGCGGCGCCGAACCGGCCGGGCCGGACATCGAGGCGCAAGTCCTCCGCGCGACCGCGACCGGCATCGACGTCACCACCACGGAGATCGCAAGCCTCGACGGCTTCGATCGTCTTCCGGCGGTCGCGTGGACTGGCGATGCGTTCCTCGTCGCGTGGGCGAACGCGACCGACTACTACCCCCCGCTGCGGACGATTCGGGTCGACGACGTCTCCACGCCGTACAAGCCGGACGATCGCATCCTCGCGGTCCGGATGACGGCGACGGGCGAGTTGCTGGACGCCGACCCGCTCGAGGTTGCGCGCAGCAAGAGCCTCCACGCGCTGAGCATCGTGGACACGACCCTGGCCTGGCAGACGTACGAGACGCCGAACTTCTCCTCGCGCCGCCACACCTACGCCGCGCGCGCCGTCGCGAACGCCCCGGTCGTGGACCTCGGCGGCGAGGACACGTACTTCGGCGCATTCACCGCCGATGACGGAGGCTACCTCCTCACGCGCGCGGGACAGCTCGACTCGACGACGCTCCAGCCGGAGATCGTCCGGATCGATGCGAGTCTTACCGTGACGGAGACAATCCAGCTCCAGCCGATCACCGTCAACTTCATCTATCCGCCGCCGAATCCGTTCGATGTCGACCTGATCGGCGGTCCTCTTCGCACGATCGGCTACTCGCGCATCGCCGGCGCGGATTACGGTCACACGCGCCGAATCTTCGTGCGACGCCTCGCAGAGACGCATCGGCGCAGGGCTTTGAGATGACACCGCTCAAGGACAGGGGAGGGAGCTCCCCGGAGAAGAGCGCTGCGATAGGACCGATGGGACTCATGGGACGAATAGGACGGATAGGACTCATAGGACGAATAGGACCGATAGGACCCATAGGACGGATAGGACCCATAGGACGGATAGGTAGGTAGCTCCCTATTCGTCCTATTCGTCCCATTCGTCCTATAGTCCTATCGCCACCTGCACTCTCTGGCGACGACTGCCGCGCCAGAAGCCGATGAGGGCCGAGACCGGTCCGAGAAGCCAGTACATCATGCCGGCCCAGCCCATGGCCGGGCCCTCCAGCGTCGCGCCGAGACCTGCCGACGCCCCGCCGATGACGATGTAAGACGTGTACATGATCATGTTCGTGCGCGTGTCATAGCGCTCCAGCTCGTTCAGCTCCAGCACATCACGCAACCGCCACGCATGCGCGTACATCGCCAGAAAGAGTGCGAAGATCCCCGCGAAGCCGACGCCGTAGATGACCATCAGCGTGCCGCCCCCGAAGCCACCGCGGATCTCTCCGGTGACGAGCGAAAACATGTACTTCAGGGGATAGGTGTAGAAGAGCACGACGAACAGCAGCACCATGTTCAGGGCGATCGTGATCTCGTCCGTGAGAGCGTAGCGGCGGAAAAACGTGTGGTGTACGTGCCAGACCCAGGTGAGGATGGCAAAGCAAATCGCGAAGGCGGGGAAGCCCCTCATCGTCTCCATCAGCTCGTCGAAGCTCCGCGGCACCTCGAGCGAGACGACGATGAGCGTCAGCGCGAAGCCGAAGACGACGTCGCTGAAAGCCTCCAGGCGCGACACTTCGCGCCCGCGAAGACGAAAGGGTTGCTTTCCCATGATTCGAGAAGAGTAGGGATTCGCGGCGCGCCTGTCAGCTGACGTTTGTCATGAGAAAGCAGAAGGCAGAAAGCAGAAGGCAGAGGTTCTCTGCCCTTCCCACTTCTGCTTTCTGCTTTCTGCCTTCCGTTAACGGTCCGCGATAATGAGCATCTTCTGGATCAGGGCGCAGGGGGCAGGGGACAGGGCGCAGGAGAAACGCGGCCTCTCCACGCTCCTGCCCCCTGCGCCCTATGACGACAATTGAGGCTCTCGACGACGTTCTGGTACGCGCCTCGCGCGACGGCGATCGGTCCGCGTTCGGGCGCCTGTACACGCGGTACAGCCGGATGGTGCACGCAATCGTGCTCGCGCGCGTTCCCCCGGGGGAGGCCGACGATCTCGTGCAGGACGTCTTCGTCGCGGCGCTCCGGCAGCTGCACGCGCTGCGCGACGAGCGCGCGTTTGGCGGATGGCTGGCGACGATCGCGCGGAACCGCGCGAACGGATGGCATCGGGGGGCCGTCGAGGTCGCGGAGCTGCCGGAGGATCTCGCCTCCGGCTCGACGCAGGAAGACGAGGAGGATGCGCGTCGCGCACTGGCGGCCGTCCGCGGGCTGCCCGTGGCGTATCGCGAGACGTTGATGATGCGGCTGGTGGAAGGCATGACCGGACCGGAGATCGCTGCGCGCACCGGTCTGACGCCGGAATCGGTCCGGGTGAATCTGCATCGCGGGATGAAACTGCTCCGCGAGGCGCTGAAAGGAGGAAGCGAGTGAGCGACGACTACCTGTGGGATCGCAGCGGAACGCCCGACCCCGAGATCGAACGCCTCGAGTCCCTCCTCGGCCGCTACGCCGTGACCCAGCCATGGGGGGCCGGCGCCACGCCGGCCGTTCCGCCGGCGCCTCGCCGGCGGCACGCCGCCGCCATCGCCATCGCCGCGTCCCTCCTCATCGCCCTCGGCCTCGGCGCATTCGCGATGCGCTTCCGCTGGCGCGCCGGCGAGGCCTGGCCGATCACGAGCGTCACCGGTACGCCGACGATCAACGGTCGCGTGATCACGCGCGACGCGCGTTTCGGCATCGGCGACGAGCTGCGGACGGATGCGCGTTCGCGGGCGACGATCGAGATCGCGCGCGTGGGCGAGCTCTCGGTGGCGCCCAACTCCAGGTTGACGCTCATCCTGACGCGCGGCGGCCGCCACCGGGTCCGCCTCGATCGCGGACACGTCTCCGCGCGCGTCTGGGCGCCGCCGTTCACGTTCGCCGTGCGCACGCCGGCCGGGCTGGCGAGCGACGTCGGCTGTGCGTTCGATCTGCGCTACGACGACGGCTCCGGCGAGGTCCGCGTGACCTCGGGCTGGGTGGACTTCGACGGGGAGGACCGTTCGTCGCTGATCCCCGCCGGCGCGGTCGCGGAGTTGCGCGGCGAGAATCCGGGCAGCCCGTATTACGCCGATGCTCCGCCCGCATTCCGCGCCGCGCTGCGGGGCTACGACCATGGCACCGGCTCGATCGAGAGCGTGATCGCCGAGGCCCGGCCGAGGGATGCGATGACCCTGATCCACCTCCTCGAGCGCGCCCCTCGACCGGAACGGGCGCCGCTGTTCGACGCGCTGTCGCGTTTTCATCCGCCGCCCGCCGGCGTGACGCGCGAGGGCGTCCTGGCCCGCGACCTCGAGATGCTCGACGACTGGCGCCGCGCCCTCGGCCTTGGCGGCGTCAAGCGCTGGTGGGTGTACTGGCGCGACGCCTTCTAGTCCAGTCTCGTTCCGGCCGCGGAGCGCCGGCATCCTGCCGGCCGCTACGCCGGCTTCCAGCCGGCCCGGGTCTCCCGCGAGTGCGGCCGGCAGGATGCCGGCGTAGCGGCCGGCTGGAAGCCGGCGCTCCGCGTAGCCGGCGCTTCGCGTAGCTCGGCGCTCCGCGTAGCCGGCGCTTCGCGTAGCTCGGCGCTCCGCGTAGCCAGCGCTCCGCCAGCCCGGCGCTTCGCGCGCCCCGTCATGCTAATCTCCCGCGCCTGATGATCGTCCTGCCTTACGACGGGAAGCAGCCTCGCTTCGGCGAACGCGTGTACATCGCCGAGAACGCGACCGTCATCGGCGACGTCACGATCGGCGACCACAGTTCGATCTGGTTCGGGACCGTCGTCCGCGGAGACGTCCACAAGATCCGCATCGGACGCAATACCAACGTCCAGGACAACTGCACGATCCACGTCACCCGTGGCAAGTTCCCCACGACCATCGGAGACAACGTCACCATCGGTCATGGCGCGATCGTGCATGGATGCACGGTCGGCAACGGCGCCCTGATCGGCATGGGCGCGCGCATTCTCGACGGTGCGGTCATCGGCGAGAGCGCGCTGGTGGGGGCTGGCTCGGTCATCCCCGAGAAGATGGTCGTGCCACCGCGCGCGCTCGTCGTCGGGGTGCCCGCGAGCGTGTACCGTCCGCTCACCGGTGACGACCTCGCCCGCCTCGAAGAGTCCTGGCAGCACTACGTCGCACTCAAAGAGCAATACTTGAAGTGCTGAGTGCGGGGTGCTGAGTGCCGGGTCGAGACTCAGCACACAGCACAACAGCACAGCAGCAACGGAACACCATGAACGGAACGCTCAGAAGAGAAAACGTCGGACAGAGAGTCACCCTCCACGGCTGGATCCACAAGCGCCGCGACTTCGGCGAGCTGGTCTTCCTCGATCTCCGCGACCGCACCGGCGTCGCCCAGGTCGTCGTCGATCGGGAGCGCGGCGCGAGCGCGGCGCTGGTCGCCACCGCGAAAGAGTTGCGCTCGGAGTTCGTCGTGAGCATCGAAGGCGAGGTCGTCGAGCGAGCGGACGCGCAGAAGAATCCGAAGCTTCCCACCGGCGACGTCGAAATCGTCGCGACGGCCATCGCGATTCTGAATCGCGCCGACACGCCGCCCTTCCCGATCGACGACGACACCGACGCGCGTGCCGGCATCAGCGAGGAGCTCCGTCTCCAGTATCGCTATCTCGATCTCCGCCGCCCGTCGCTGGCGAAGAACTTCATCCTCCGCCACAAGATGCTGACCGCGGTGCGGAACTACTTCGACCGTCTCGACTTCCTGGAGATCGAGACGCCGATCCTCACCAAGTCGACGCCCGAGGGGGCGCGGGACTACCTCGTGCCGAGCCGCGTCCACAAGGGGCAGTTCTTCGCCCTGCCGCAGTCCCCGCAGATCTTCAAACAGCTCTGCATGGTCGCGGGCCTGGAGCGCTACTTCCAGATCGCCCGCTGCTTCCGCGACGAGGACCTGCGCCGCGACCGCCAGCCGGAGTTCACCCAGATCGACGTCGAGGCCTCGTTCATCGACGAGGAATTCATCTACCGAACGATCGAGGGACTCTTCGAAGAGATCTTCCCGATCGCGAACATCCCCGTGACCACGCCGTTCCCGCGCATGACCTGGCAGGAGGCGATGGACCGTTTCGGCATCGACCGTCCGGACACGCGCTTCGGCATGGAGCTGGTCGACATCGCCGAGGTTGCGAAAGCCACGACGTTCGAACCGTTCAAGGCCGCGGCGACGGTGCGCGCCATCGTCGTCCCCGGCGGCGCGAGCTTCTCGCGCAAACGCATCGACGAGCTCACGGAGGACGCGAAGAAGCTCGGCGCGAGCGGTCTCGTGTGGATCAAGTTCGACGCGCAGCGCGGGTCGTCCATCAGGAAGTTCCTCGACGACGCTGCGTTCGACGCGCTGAAGAATGCATTGAAGGCAAACGAAAACGATCTCGCGCTCGTCGTTGCCGGGAAGAACACGACGGTCTGGGACGTGCTCGGGCATCTGCGTCTGCGGATCGCGAAGGAAGAGAAGATGATCCCCGAGGAGTCGTGGCACTTCCTGTGGGTAACGGACTTCCCCTTGTTCGAGTGGGACGAGGAGACGGGACGCTATTTCGCGCGGCACCATCCGTTCACGGCGCCGCGTCTCGAGCACCTCGAGAACCTCGAGTCCGATCCGGGCAGCGTGCTCGCGCGCGCGTACGACGTCGTTCTCAACGGACTCGAGCTCGGCGGTGGCTCCATCCGCATCAATCAGCCCGAGGTGCAGGAGCGGATGTTCCGGGCCCTCGGCATCACCGACGAGCAGGCCCGCGACCGCTTCGGCTTTCTCATCGACGCCTTTCGCTACGGGGCTCCTCCCCACGGCGGCATCGCCCTCGGCGTCGACCGCCTGGCCATGCTGATGGCCCGCGCGGACTCGCTGCGCGACGTCATCGCGTTCCCGAAGACCGCGCGCGCGCAGGACCTGATGAGCGCCGCGCCGAGCGAAGTGGATGGGAAGCAGTTGGAGGAGCTGGGAATCGCATTGAAAACGATGAACACTGAACGATGAACCCGTCCCGGGGCTCCGTTCATCGTTCATCCTTCATCGTTCATCGTTCGTCATGACGCCTTTCCTCACCATCCACGACACCCCCGTCTTCGTCGGCCACGGCTTGCTCGACCGTGTCGGCACGCTCGTGCGTTCGCGCGGCCGCGTGTTCATCATCACCTCGGATGCGCTGCGTGCGCGGTTCGGTGAGCGCGTGGCGGGGTCCTTTCCCGACGCCGAGATCCTCACCATCGCGGAGGGGGAGGCGAGCAAGACCCTCGAGACGGCGAACGACGTCGTGACGCAGCTCCTCGACCGCGGAGCGAAGCGCGACTCGATGGCCGTCGTCGTCGGCGGGGGGATGATTGGAGATACTGCCGGATTCGCGGCGTCGATCTTTCTGCGCGGCATCGATCTCGTGCACGTGCCGACGACTCTGCTCGCGCAGGTCGACAGCTCCATCGGCGGGAAGACGGCCGTGAATCATCCGAAGGGGAAGAATCTCATCGGCACGTTTCACCCGCCTCGTGCGATCGTCACCGATCTCTCCGTGCTCGACTCGCTGCCGCCACGCGAGCGCCTCAGCGGCCTGTACGAGGCGCTCAAGGGCGGCGTGATCGCCGACGCGTCGCTGTTCGAGCTGTTCGAGGGCGGTGCGTCTCTCGACATCGACGAAGTCGTGCGCAGGGCGATCCGCGTGAAGGCCGACATCGTCACCGCGGACGAAAGGGAGGCGGACCTCCGCCGCCTGCTCAACTACGGCCACACCATCGCCCACGGCATCGAGGCCGCGCTGCGCTACGAGGGCATCACCCACGGCGAGGCCGTGGCGTGGGGGATGATCGGCGCGAATGCGATCGCCGTCGACCGCGGCCTGCTCGCAAGCGACGAGGCCGCGCGCATCGAGCGGACCATCCTCGCTCTCGGACCGTCACCCCTGCCGTCGCTGTCGCGCGATGAGGTCTTCGCCGCGACCGAGCACGACAAGAAGAACACCGGCACCGCGCGGGTGATGGTATTCCCCCGCAGCGTGGGCGAGTGCGTCGTGCGCGCGGACGTGACCGCGGCCGAAGTGCTGCACGGCATCGACGCGATCCTGTGTAGTTAAGTAGGGTCAGACCTAAAATCCCTACTTAACTCGCGCTGCGCTCTGATGCGCGTCACGCGGCCCGTTTCACCGGCAAACGCAGCACCATGCTCGTCCCCACGCCTTCCACCGAGGCCACGGAGACTTCGCCGCCGTGGGCCTCGACGACCTGCTTGACGATGTAGAGCCCGAGGCCCGTGCCGCCACCGCCGCGGAGCGACTTCTTGCCGCTCTGCTTGTACTTTTGAAAGATCTTCTCCAGGTCCGAGGCGCTGATCCCCGCTCCCGTGTCCGTCACCGTAATCACGATCGCGTCCGGGACGTCGCCGTTGCGGACGATCTGCGCGCCCACGGAGATCAGCCCCTTCTTCGGTGTGAACTTCAGAGAGTTCGAGATCAGGTTGATCACCGCCTGGGTCAGCTTCTCGACGCTGCCGATGATCTGCGGGATGTCGCGGCCGTGCGCACTGAGGAGAAAGATCTCGTCGCGCGAGGCCACGGACTGGAGACTGCGCACGGCCCGCTTGAGCACGCCCGCGACACGCACCGGCTCGCTCTCGATCACGAAGTTGCCGGACTGGATCTTCGAGAAGTCGAGGATCTCGTTGATGAGGTTCATCATCCGCTCGCTCTCGCGATACGCCTCCTGGAGGAGATCCGCGTAGAGCGTTTCGAGCTTCGCGCCTTCCTGCGAGAGCACGAACTCGAGCGTTCCCTGGATGCCGGACAGCGGCCCGCGCAGATCGTGCACGATCTGCGCGGTGAAGTCCGACTTGGCCTGCTCGGCCTCGCGCTGGCGGGTGACGTCCTCGAACGAGACGGCGACCGCGGGGCCTTCCTCGTCGTCCAGACTCATGATCCGGTCGATGCGGAAGACGCGGCCGTCGATCTCGACGTCGATCGTCCGGGCGATGTCCGCATCGACGAAGAAGCCCTGCAGCCATCCGCGCTCGCCGGCCACGGTGCGCGATGCTTCGCGGATCCAGTCGATGGCATCGCGCCCGAAGGCCTCGTCGAAGGCGCGGTTGCGGTAGCGGATCACGCCGTTCTCGGCGATCGCCGCGATGGAGGTCGGAAGCTGGTCGAGCAGGGACAGCGCGAACGCGAAGTTCATTGCGGGGCTCTCTTCCTTGCGTGACTCACGGAACGACGATGGCCCGCTCGTTCTGCAGCTTGGCCAGGATGAAGATGGTCGTGAACGGGTCGAAGGGGCTGAGGATCATCAGCTTCTGCACGTCGAGACGTCCGTCGATGAGAGAGACGAGGTAGCCCTCCTGCGCGTTCAGGTTGAAGCGATCGAAATTCGAGAGAAAGTCGGCGCTCAGCTTCGGCACGGCCTGCAGTCCGCGCGGGTGGGAGAGGAACGCGCGGGCGATGCTGTTGCGGACGATCTCGAGGTAGCCGCGAAGCGAGAGGTCGTCGGGATAGACCTGCCGGGCCTCGAGAAGCTTGGCGTATGTGTGCCATTCGCCGTTCTGTGTGAGCGACTCACCGACCAGCCGCGGCCAATCCGGTCGGGGCGGAGCAACGGGGGAGGCGGACATTCAGGGTGGATTGTAGCTCGCGCTCGACTCTCCGGATCGAAACTGCCTGACGGTGAGTTTCGAGCCGATCCTGTTGCGATCGATCTGTTTTCTGCGAAGTGGGAGAAAATGAGGCCACCGCGCGCGCGAAGGCGCGCTGTCCAAGACAGCCCCGCGCTCTGAGGCGGTGAGGAAGTTGCGGCGGCGTCCAGGGCCGCCTCTCGAAATCTCGGAACGCCGCCGTCCCGGCGGCTGGCCCGGCGGCGTCCTCGCCGCCGAGCCGCGGATCGTGCTTCGAGTCCTCGGCTGACCTTCGCGCCATCTCCGCGCTCTCGACGGGCGAGGTCTGGATGCCGGTGCGATTGGCAAAGCTCGTGGTGGTTTTCTCTTTGCGCTCCATTCCGATCTCCTATGAATCTGGGCGGTAGCAGCGCACGCTTCATCCCTCGTGTCCTTCGTGCGAGTGCTGCTGCTCCTCCGGCTGCTTCGCCGGCGTCGTCGACATCGAGTCGACCCGCCATGCCGACGTTCCCTCCGGCTGCCGGTACCAGCCCGGATCGCGGTCGTAGTCCATGTCGTCGCGCACTTTCACGAGCGTGAACATCCCGCCCATGTCGATCGGTCCGTACGGTCCCTTCCCGCCGAGCATCGGGATGCTGTTGCGCGGCATGGCCATGATTTCCTGGTGGTCGGCCATCTCGCCCATCCCGGTGTTCCCCATGACCATCGTGCCCGGCACGAGCTGATCGAGGCGCTGTTGGGTCGTGGTGTCGTCGATGCCGATGAGGTTCGGCAGGTCGTGCCCCATCTGGTTCATCACGTGATGGCTCTTGTGGCAGTGGAAGGCCCAGTCGCCGGGATTGTCGGCGGTGAGCTCGACATCGCGCGTCGTGCCCACCGGGACGTTGACCGAGTTCTCCGGCCACCACCCGCTCTCGGGAATCGGACCGGCGTCCGTGCCCGTGACGTACATGGCGTGACCGTGGATGTGGATCGGGTGCGAGTCCATGGTCAGGTTGGCCAGGCGGATGCGCACGCGATCTCCGGTGCGCACCAGCATCGGCTCCGTCCCCGGAAAGACCCGGCCGTTCATCGTGAACGTGTTGAAGTCGAGCATCACCGTCGGATCGGGTGTCGCCGTACCGGGCTTGATGAACTGCTCGTTGAGGAAGATCGCGAAGTCGCGATCGACGCGGCGCACGCTCGGGTCGCGGGGATGAATGACGAAGAACCCCTGCATCCCGAGATTGATCTGGGTCATCTCGTCGAAGTGGGGGTGGTACATGAGCGTGCCGGTCTGCTGCAGCGTGAACTCGTACGCGTACGTTTCGCCCGGCAGGATCTTCGGCTGATTGAGTCCGCTCACGCCGTCCATGCCGTTCGGAAGGATGACCCCGTGCCAGTGCACCGAGGTTCCCTCGGGCAGTCTGTTCGTGACGAAGATCCGGACGCGGTCGCCTTCGAAGGCTTCGATCGTCGGACCGGGTGTGACTCCGTTGTAGCCCCAGCAGTTCACTTCGAGGCCCGGCGTGAATTCGCGGCGGACCGGCTCGGCGATCAGGTGGAACTCCTTTACGCCGCCGGCCATGCGGAAGGGGAGGGTCGTGCCGTTGGGCGTGATGACCGGTGCACGTCCGGTCGCGCGCCGCGCACGCAGCGGTTTTGGCGGCGGACCGCTCGCGCCCAGGGCCCGCAGCCGCTGCCCGAACGCCCGCGTGGTGGTCACCAGGCCGGTAGCCGCACCGGCGAGACCGGAGAGAAGCAGATTCCGACGTGTGAATGGCATGGCTAGTGGTCCCCTCTGCTGACGTTGGCGCTCTTTCCCTGACCCTGGCCGGTCGCGGGCATGAAGGTCGTGTCGTCCGCGATTCCCTGCAGGGCGCGATCGAGATCGACGCGCGCGATCCAGTAGTCGCGCTGTGCCTCGATGAAGTCGCGCCGGGCCTGCATCTCGTTCTGCTTCGCCTGGAGGAGCTGGAACACGCCGACGAGCATGGCGTTGTGCTCGAGCTTCGTCAGCTCGACGATCCGCGCGCGTCGCGGCACGATCACGTCGCGGTAGTACTCGACCTGGGCTCGCGCGACGGCCAGCGACGCGCGAGCCGCGCGCAGAACCGATGACGTCTCCGCCTCGAGTGCGTTGAGGGTGTGCTGCGCCCGGAGAAACTCTGCTTCCGCGCGCGTCCGCGCGGCGCGGCCAGTATTGAAGATCGGGATCGGGAGCTCGATCCCCGGTCCGGTGGTGCGCGCGCCGTCCGGCTCGCGCTCGTAATGGACGTCGACCTCCGCCCCCTCGAGCAGTTCCAGGCGCGCCAGTGGCAC
>CAZLGP010000201.1:0-7615 GCA_964558905.1 uncultured Thermoanaerobaculia bacterium
GCCCAGAGCACTTCCTCTCCCCGGGAACGCTCGCCTCCCGGGGGATACGGATCGACGATCGCGCGCGCCGCGCGCAGATGCGCGTCGAACGCGGGCCGGTCGTAGCGCGCGAGCGCGCGATGTGCGGCGTCGAGCTCCCCGCGCAGCGAACGGCTCGGCGGCGCGGCCAGCGACACCGGGAAGATCTCGGGCCGGGGGATCTCCGCGACATCCACCCGCGGCGTCGCCGGCGGCGCGAGGCTCTCCTCGCATCCCGCGGGCGAGGGCCCCGTCTGGGCGTTGCGCGTCACGAGCGGGTTGAGAGGCCAAGTTGCGCCCATGAAGGTCAGCACCACGCTCACCGTGAGCGCGAGACGGGACGGCCGGAAGGACGGAAGGATGAAGGATGAAGGATGAAGGACGAAGGACAGCAAAGGCCGGAAGGACGCAAGGGTGAAGGACGCAAGGGTGAAGGACGGAAGGAGAAACGATGGACGATGGCGGGAGACGGGGCGAAGGGAAACCGATGTCCGCGCAACGGTTTCCGTTCCGTCTTCACCCGTCACCCGTCCACCCGTCACCCGTCCAGCCCTCGCCCGTCCACCCTTCACCCGTCCAGCCCTCACCCTTCCAGCCTTCCGCCTTCCAGCCTTCATCCTTCCGCCTTCATCCTTCATCCTTCTGGCCTTCATCCTTCGCACCTCCGACCCGGCCTTCCGACCTTCCTGCACCTAGTGTGCCGTGGCGACCTCCTGCGGGAGATGCTTCTTGAACAGCTTGATCAGATCATCCACCGCGAGCGGCTTCGCGACGTAGTCGTCGACCTTGAAGTAGTCGAGGGCCTCGTTCCGGTACTTCCGATCGGTGTAGAGGCCGGTCATGATGATCGCCTTCGAGCGCGCGGTCGTCGGATCCTCCTTCAGCAGGCGGCACATCTCCCGGCCGTCCAGCTTCGGCATGAAGGCGTCGGACAGGATGAGATCGGGCGAATATTCGCGCGCGAGGGTCAGTCCCTCCTGTCCGTTCGCGCCGACCACGAAGCCGAACCCCATCGTGGTGACGACGGTGCGCACGATGAGCTGCACGTTCTCATCGTCTTCCACGAGCAGGATCATGGGCCGCTTCACCTCCCCCGCGGGCGGATTCGCCCTCGTGCCGAGACTGCGCTTCGAGCCGATCATCTTCCGCTCGAACAGCGACGGCGGCGCGTCGATCCAGAAGCGCTCCTTGTACGCCGCGGCCGCCCTGCAGAAACAGCCGCCGCAGTGTGTACATACGAGCGTGTTGTCGCGGCCGACACAGCGGCACCACTCCCCGTGCGCGGCATCGAACGTCTTCGCGCAGTTGACGCAAGCCACGTCATACGCGTCCGGCCTGGATGGCGCGGACGGCGCCGCGATCTGCATCTGCGGCGTGTCCGGGAAGGCCAGGACGTCGGCCAACGGCACATCCTCCATTTCGTCGACGACTTCCTGTCGATGCAGCTCGTGCAGATCGTCCGGCACCGGCAGACCGGTGGCGCCCTCGAGGTGTCTCTGCAGCAGGTTGATGAGGTCCGTGATCGCGACCGGCTTGGCGATGTAGTCGTCGACCCGGAAGCGCTTGAGGGCCTCGCTCCGGTATTTCGTGTCGGTGTAGAGGCCAGTCATCACGACCATGCGCGTCTCGGCGAACGACGGATCATCCTTGAGCATGCGGCACATCTCGCGGCCGTCGAGCTTCGGCATGAACGCGTCGGAGAGGATCAGGTTCGGGCGGTACGCCTGGGCAAGCTCGAGACCGTCCTGCCCGTTCGTCGCGTAGACGAAGCCATATCCGAGGTTGGCGCAGACGCGCTGGACGATGGCCTGAATCTCCTCGTCGTCTTCAACGGTGAGGACGAGCGGACGCTTGACGTCCGCGAGCGCCGGATTCGCGGCAAGACCGCCCTGCCGCCGCGCGTCGGCGGACTTCCGCTCGAAGAGACGCGGCGGCGCTTCGACCCAGAACTTCTCCTTGTACGCGGGCGGAGCCTTGCAGAAACACGACAGGCAGTTCGTGCAGACGAGTGTGCGCTCCTTCGCCAGGCAGCTGCACCAGTCGGAGTCCACGGCGTTGAACGCGACGAGGCAGGTGAAGCACTGCACCTCGTACTCGTCGTTCGAGCCCGGTTTCATGGCCACGGTCACTCCGGCGCGGCGCGGGGGCGGTTCCGGGCGCTGGATCGGCGCGGGGGAGGACGCGACGGGAATCGGCCGTCGCGCGGAATTACGCTGGATCGCCTGCCTGGCGAGCAACTCGTCCGGACTGGACATCGCCTGCTGCGCCAGCCGCGCGAGCTCCTCGCTGTCGTAGGGCCGGGTCGCGAACGCGGCGTACACCGCCTTGGCCGGCGCGGAGGAAGGCGAACGTCCGGTCAGGATGATGGGAAGGTTCGGGCTCTTCTCCGCCGTCGTGCGATGGGCCTTCTCGAAGTCGGGATGCTCGATGTCGAGGAACAATGCATCGGGCTTGACGCGCAGGAGCTCGTCGACGGCGTCGACCCAGCGCTCGACCACGGTGATCTCGATGCCGCGCTGACGCAGTCTCGGCAGGACGGTGTCGGCCGTGCCGCGGCGGCGCTCGAGGAGTACGAGACGCGGCTTGCGGACTCTCGGCGCGTGCGGCGCGACCGGACGTCGCGGCGGTGTGGATCGTTTCGCGGCGGTGCCGTTCGTGCCGATGCGCCTCGTCGCGAGATTGGGGCGCGTGCGCGGCTCGCTGCGGAACCAGCCGGTGACCGTGGCGAGGAGAGATGGTTTCGGTGCAGGGGGTGGCAGTGCGACGGTGGGCGTGGGCGGCGCGGGCGCGACCTCGGGGGAGGCGGTCGACTCCGCGGCGCGCTTCGCCTCCTCGATGCGCGCCTCGGCCTCTTTCGCCAGTGTCTCGCGCTCGGCGGCCCATTGCTGTTCGAGCTGCACACGCATGGCCTCGCGCTCTTCGTGGAGACGTACCTGCAGCGCGCGCTCTGCTTCCTCGCGCTCACGCGCGACGCGTACTTCCGCCTCGGCACGAGCGCGCTCGACCTGTTCGCGCTCGTCTTCGAATCGCAGGCGCTCCTCTTCGAGGCGCGCCTTCTCACGCTCGGCCTCTTCGCGCTCTCGGGCCACGCGGGCTTCGAGCTCGCGCCGCTCCCGCTCGGCCTCTTCGCGCTCCTTTGCCAGTCGCGTTTCGAGCGCCTCCTGCACAAAAAAGCGCTCCTCCTCGAGGCGCGTCTTCTCGCGCTCGGCCTCTTCGCGCTCTCGGGCCGCGCGGGACTCGAGCTCGCGCCGCTCCCGCTCGCCTTCCTCGCGCTCCTTCGCCAGTCGCGTTTCGAGCGCCTCCTGCGCGCGAACGCGCTCTTCTTCGAGGCGGACCTTCTCGCGCTCGGCCTTCTCACGCTCCCGCGTGACCTCCGTTTCGATCTCACCGAGTACCGGCGCCTGTCCCGTCGTTTCGGCGGCCTCCGGTCGGCTGGGCGACCTCCAGCCGTCTGTGCGCGCGAACGTCCCGGCGAGCACCACCACCCCTGCGGCCGTGAACCACACCAGCGAGGGCGCGCCGATCGAGAACATCGTCCCGAGAAGGAGCACGGACAGGAGGAGGGCCGTCAGGCCGCCCGGCCACCCTCCTTTCCATGCGGAGAGCAGCACCGCCGCCCCGAACAGCGAGAGCAGAACGGCCGGCGCGGGCGGCAGCAACATGCCGGCGCCCGTGGCGAGGATGACGAGATCGATCGCGATTCCGTACCGGAGGACAGTTCGACGGGTTTCGGGGGTCATGAGTGGATCGCCGTTTAGTTCCTCGCCATCGCAATGGCCACATCGGCCATGGTCTCGATCTTGATGCGGTAGCGCGTTACGTCGTCCGTCACCTGAATGAACGGCAGCGCGCAGGCAAGCTCCCTCTCCGCATCGGCATAGTTCCCGGCCTCGAAGAGCGAGACCGCGTAGTAGTAACGGAGGTCTTCCTCGCCCAGCGCGAATGTGCCCAGCCGCCGGAAGGCCAGGGCGGCCTCACGAAACGCTCCGGTGCGATACAGGCCGACCGCCGCCGCGGCGAGCACCTCGCGCGCCACGCCGGGAGAGCCTGCGACGCCGGAGTAAATCTGCACCGCCTCGTCGATGCGTCCGGCGACGGCCTCCGTCTCCGCGCTGCGCAACGCGAACAGATCCTCGCGTCGCGGTTGCGAGGTGGCGGTCGATTCCGGAGCGGCGGCCTGCGTCTCACCGAGGGCGGGCCGCGACTCCGCAGTCCCGGTGGGTTGCGCATGAGCGCCGGCCCCCATGGCCAGCAGGAGAATGAGTACGGCAAGAGGCCTGCGCACGCTGAACCCTCCCGATCGATGATGGAAAAACGGCGTTGCTGAAGTGGCGAAAGTAAGCCGTCGAGACACTGCATTCAATTTTGCTGCCGAGCTTCGACTCGGAGGCCGCCAAAGGGCCTCCGGTTTGCACATGCGCCTGCCGAGTGCACGAAAACCTCGTCCGGTTCCTGCGGCAGCGGCAGGAAGCGTTTCCGTTCCGCCGCGAGCTCGATCTCCGTCACTTCGTGACGGACGGCCTCGGCCGCGCGGCCGCGCTCTTCCCCGTCCCCTCGAAGATCTTTCTTCTCGACGAGCTGGAGCCGAAGGGATACGGCTTTCCTCTGACGAAATCGGCGGCGATGGACGACCTCGAGGCCCGCCTCGGACGATGGCTCGAAGAAGAGCTCTCCTCGCGCGCCACGCCGACGGTTCGGGCGATCGATCTTCTCGCCGACTACCGCGAGCAGGTCCTCAAGCTCGCCCGAAACGCCAGCGAGTCGAGCGTGCTCGCGGACTACCACTCCGTCTTCTGGCTCCTGCACACGCAGCAGACCGCGCACCTCTTCACGGGCTTCGTGCGCCGGGCGATCGAAGCCGGTCTCACTCGCGACGACGCGGAGCGACTGCGCTACGCGCTGCACGCGAAATGGGTGCGAGCGATTCGCGATCGGGCCCAGGTCACCGGATTCCTCGAGCTCGTGCTCGAGAACCCGCTGCTCGCGGCCGAAGAATTCGTCAGCCCCGATCTCCGGGAGCTGCGCGGGTATTTTCACGCGCACCTCCGCCGGGAGTTCAACGTCTTCCGCGCCGCATTCGAGGCCTTACGCGGAGCGGTTGCCGATCTCCTGGCGCGCGACCGCGTCCTGCGCCGCGCCCTGACGCTCCTCGGCTATCCCGACTCCCCGAATCCGCCGGTCATCGCCCTCTTCGATCCCCGCGTGCGGCAGCTCTTCGAGGAGCACGCGTCGTACGACAAGGCCCTTCAGAAGTCCGCGATGGTCGAACAGATCTCGCGTCGTCTCCTGGAGATGTTCATCGTGCAGGCCTTGCGACGCGGCATCATCTGGATGAACACGACCGCGGAAGGCGACAACGTCGGCAGCGACGACACCACGTACTCGCGCGCCATCCGGCCGATGAACTTCGGACGCCGCGGCGTGGTCGAGCCGATCGTCTACCGCTACGGCCTGGTCTACGACATCACCTCGTTCACCGAGACCCTCGGGGAGATCGCTCGCGGCGGCAAGGGAGAGGAACAGACCTCGTACCGGCAGATGCTCGAGTTCCAGCGCGAACTGGTGGAGATCACGCGCCGTCACGGTCTGCAGTTCGAGAAGTTCCTCGGCGATGGGGCCTTCTACACATCACGCCGCGCGTCGCGGAGCGTCCACGCGGCCCTTGCCATCCAGCACTTCTACTCCGCCCAGCGCGCCCGCGGCTTCGCGTTCAACCGCGGCATGCGCATCGCGCTCAACTACGGCTACTACCGACTCCTGCCCATGCAGGTCGCCTCCGACGGAACGCAGCTCATGGAGTTCTACGGCCCGGGCATCGTCGAGCTGTCTCGCCTCACGACCGGCAAGGCGACAAAGGAGCTGGAGGACATGCAGCACCTCCTCCTGACGCACGGCTACGACCAGGGCGACGTGTACCGCTTCTTCGCTCCTCTCGCGCGCAGTGCGAACGATGCGGACGCCGTGCAGCAGCAGCGTGAGTTCTACGCGTACGTCAACGAGAACGGACATCTCGTGAACGAGGGCATCGTCGTGTCGATCCCGTTTCTCAAGCAGCTCACGACCGAGATCGTGGAGGAGGAGCAGAAACTCTATCGCCTGCACACGCCGTGGAGCGTGTACGTCGGCTTTCCCGCCGCGGCGGACTCGGGCGGCTACCTCGGCGTGCGGCTGCTCGGGTCCGTGTCGCTGAAGGGCATCGGCGCGCAGGAGATCGGCGAGGTCGTCTCGCTGCGGGCCGAGGAGGCCGAGATCTCCGTCGTCGAAGAGAACAAGCCGCTGCTCTCCCTGTTGCGGCAGGAGCGCAACCGCTCCTCGGCGCGCGTCGTAGGGGTCAACGCCGACCTCGTCGTCTGCGAGTCGCAGGACGACGCTACGCCGGTAATCCTGGTCGGAGAATGGGATCCGGTCTCGGAGGAAGTCCGTCGTCCGATCCGTCTCGACGGAACGGATGCCGAGCGGTACGGCCTGGCGGTACCGCTCACGGCGGAAACGGTGGAGTTGCAGACGGTCGCGTACCAGCAGCTCTACCGAAAGTTGAGCAGCATCGAAACCCTCCCCAGCTTCAGCGTCGACGCGATCCGCCACAACACGAACTTCAGCGGATTCATCATCGGCGCGACGATCGAGCGCGTTAAGTAGGGTCAGACCTGGAGTTCAGTAGGGTCAGACCTGGAAACTCTACTTAAGCCGCGCGCCCACTTCGTCCGGGGTCAGGGTCGTGGTCAGCGGTCGCACGCCGCACGGCTCATGCGACGAAGATGCCGGAGGTTCCCGAGGCGGGGCGTGCCGCGGCGGCGAGGCAGCGGCGCACGGCTGCGATCAGCCGGCCGGGCATGACCGGCTTCGAGAGCGTTTCGCAGATGTCGGGGAAGAGCTTGCGGATCTCCTTGGCCTCGAGTCCCGTCACCACGACGATCGACGTCAGCACCTCGGGCGTCGAGCTGGCGATGTACTCCATCACGTCCGTGCCGCTCATCTTGGGCAGGGCGATGTCCAGGAGGATCACGTCGTAGCTGCGCTGCGCCAGCGCGCCCACCGCCTTCTCACCATCGACGACGATGTCGATGTCGCATCCTTCGAGCTCCAGAATGCGGCGGAGCGATTCACGGGTAGTCGCGTCGTCTTCGACGATGAGGATCCTGGGGCGCATCTCTGGAAGTAACTCTAGCAGCAAGGAAGCGTTCACGGGAAGAAGGAAATGAGTCAATGTCCAGTAGTGAACAATACGGCATTCGCGATCGCCAGCGGCAATCCGCCCTTCAGCGAATGATCCCCACGCTCGATCCAGTCGATGCGGATCGATGGTGAGAGCGGGTACGCCGCCACATCCTCGCGCGTGCCGAACGGGTCGCGTGTCCCCTGGAGGATGAGCGCCGGCGTCTCGAGGTGCTCGAGATGGGCGATCCGGAGCTGGTCCGGTTTGCCCGGCGGATGGAACGGGTAGCCGAAGCAGAGCAATCCCCGCACGCCCATCTCGTCCGCGACCATGCTCGCCATCCGCCCGCCCATCGACTTTCCACCGATGCACACCTTCCCGCCACCGCCATGCTCCTCGATGACGCGCCGCCACGTATCCAGCAACACCGGCTGCCGATCC